>JBHJJC010000009.1:0-11010 GCA_050042945.1 Croceivirga sp. | reverse complement strand
ATATCAGTAATGCCAATGGCAAGACCAAAAAGATATAGGGCCACACACAACAGATCATAATAGGGGGCTGCCAACGGAAGAAGGGCAGTAAGGGAACAGAAAAGCACACCCCTCCATGGCGAACGGCCCACACCCAGCTTTTTTATAATTTTTGATGCTATTGGAAAAACGGTAAATACGCCCAAAGCCAAGAAAAACTGCGCTATACCCAAATCTGCTTTGTTGATAACCCGCTTTTCCTTTACTGATGGAATATAAATCGCCCATGTACCAAACCAAATGTTCAGGCTGGCAAAAACAAAGGCAGGGGCAAAATATCTAGGGTTAGAAAGGATTAGAAAAAGTGATTTCATGTTATCATCTAATATGACAAAGAAAACAACATTAGGTCACTTTTAATACATCATTTTATTCAAAATATATAATGATTCATTCTTTTTTTACTTCAAAAATTGTCTATTTTGATAGTTTTATGTCATATATTCATTTTTAAATGAGACTTTTATGAATTTCCCTAACGTATTTGAACTCAACAATGGAATAAAAATGCCCAAAATAGGTCTTGGTGTTCTTTTTGCAAAAAATGATGTTCAAGTTGAAAATGCCGTTCAATCAGCACTGTCCATTGGCTACAGAAAAATTGACACGGCCTCAGCATATAATAACGAAGAAGGAGTTGGCAAGGGATTGGAATTGAGTGGGCTCCCAAGAGAAGATGTATTCATAACGACCAAGGTTTGGAACACAGAGCAGGGATATGATAATACCTTAAAGTCATTCGATGAAAGCTTAAAACGGCTCAATACGGACTATGTAGACCTCTACCTCATTCATTGGCCCGTACAAACAAAATATAAAGAAACCTATAAAGCCATGGAAACCATCTACGCCAGTGGTAGGGCCAAAGCAATTGGGGTGTGCAATTTTAATACCAGGCAATTGGAAGACCTGATGGAACATACAGATGTGATACCCGCACTAAATCAAGTGGAAATGCATCCGTATCTCATTCAGAATGAGCTACTACATTTTTGTAGAATCCATGGTATACAGCTTGAAGCATGGAGACCAATAATGATGGGGGAGGTCGCAAATATTCCCAAGATATCAGAAATAGGTCAAGCCCATAATAAATCTGAAGTACAAATAGCTTTAAGATGGTTAATTCAAAGAGGAGTTGCCGTAATACCTAAATCCGTTACCCCGAAACGAATTCGTGAAAATTTTGAAATATTTGATTTTCAGCTTGGTTACGATGAAATAGCAGCTATTGAAAACCTGAATCAAAACAAAAGTCTAGGGGAAGATTTATCCCACATATTTTAAATAAAATCATCCTTAAATTCTCAAGCCAAATAATGAAGCCTATTTACGAATCCATAGTGACCAGTGCAAGCACATCTTTCAAAGTTAAAAGCTATGAGGTCTCGACAAATTGTGACATTGCAGGATGGCATATCCATCCTGAATATGAACTTGTCTATGTCAAAAATGGATCGGGAACGTTAAGAATTGGAAATAAAGTTCATCACTATAAAGATGGTGTCTTAGTGTTCTTGGGCGGAAATATACCACATTCAGATTTTGGCAATAAGCAATTCGTAGATGGTAAAGAAGTGGTTATCCAATTCTCAAAGGAATTTGTCGACAAACAAATTGGTATTTTTCCAGAATTAAATACCATCAAAAGGTTGATTTATGATTCAAAATACGTTCTCGTCTTTAATAATGAGATTAAAGACCATTTGAGTAGTAGATTTGAACGTTTCACTGAACTGAACCATCAAGAAAAACTGATTAATCTTTTTTCCATCTTGAATTACCTTTCAATGCATCAGAAATACATTAGACTGTTTAACAATGACCTACTTTATGAATTCAGGAAAAAAGAATCGTATCGACTTCGTGATATATTTGAATTCGTAAATACCAACTATCACTTAACAATTACTATCAAAGAAATATCGAAAAAAGTTGGACTTACCCCCAACTCGTTTTCACGTTTTTTTAAAAAAACTACGAATAGGACCTTTATTGATTTTCTAAATGAATTTAGGATTAAAAAGGCAATTGATGCAATGGATGATGGTGATACTTCAATAACCGAAGCCATGTATAGAAGTGGGTTCAGGAGCCCTTCTTATTTTGCCCAACAATTTTTTAAATATCAAAATATGACCCCGTCAATGTATTTGAAAAAAATAAAATCATTTTGATAGAATACCTTCCTTCAAAATCTGACCGAAGCGGTACATATCTTGAAAAGAAGAATAGAATGGCGTAGGGGCCAATCGAATCACATTAGGCTCACGCCAATCCACAATGACACCGTTTTTCATTAAATAATCAAAAAGAGCCCTCCCCTCTCCATGTAGAAAAACAGATAACTGACAGCCCCGATCTCTGGGTGTAATAATTTCGAAACTACTGGTCACTTGTTTATCGATATCTCTTAAAATAAACTCTAGATATGACGTAAGTTGTTTTTGCTTTGCCAACAGGGCGTCCATGCCAACTTCTTCAAACAATTGTAATGAAGCTAAATACGGTGCTATCGATAAGACAGCGGGGTTACTAACTTGCCAAGCATCTGCCGTTTCAATAGGTTCAAACTCGGGTTTCATTAAGAATCGGGATTCTTTCTTTGTACCCCACCAACCTTCAAAACGGGGTATCTCGTTTGAATCAAGATACTTTTGATTTACAAAAACCCCAGAAGCATTGCCCGGTCCACTGTTCATATATTTATAACTGCACCAGGCCGCAAAATCAACATTCCAATCATGTAGCTTCAATTCAATATTGCCAACGGCGTGGGCCAAATCCCAACCAACAGAAGCTCCCACTTTTTTTCCAGCATTGGTTATCACCTGCATGTCAAAGACCTGACCATTGTAATAATTAACACCACCAATCAAAACCAAAGCCAGCTCATCACCTACTTCTTCTATTTTTTTGATGACATCTTCCGTTCTCCAAAAATGCTCTCCGTCTCGCTTTTTTACCTCAATTATAGCTTCTGAAGGGTCGAACCCATGAAATTTTACCTGGCTTTGCAACATGTATTGGTCAGAGGGGAATGCCTTTTCTTCACATAAGATCTTGAACCTGGCCTTTGTAGGTCGGTAAAATGAGACCATCAAAAAATGGAGATTAACAGAAAGGGTGTTCATAACAGAAACCTCTTCCGGTTTTGCCCCTACTACTTTAGCCAAGGGTCTTGCTAAACGTTCATGATAATCCCACCATGGTTTGTCAGCATAAAAATGTCCTTCTACCGCCAAGTTGGCCCAATCTTTCATGATATCATCTACATATTCCTTGGCTATTTTAGGTTGTAAACCCAACGAGTTACCCGTAAAATAAATGACATCTTTACCATTTAACTGTGGATAATGGAAACGTTCGCGATAGGAGCTCAGTGAATCACTGGCATCCATCTTTTCCGCAAAATCTAGGGTGTTTTCAAACTTCATCATAACATTATTTCAGTCGAAGACGCATTTCATTGAGATGTTCACGAAAGCCAACTTTTTCATAGGCCTTCATCGCTGGAAGATTTTCATTGTACACTGTCAATCGCACCTCAAAAAGGTTATGTTCTTTGGCCCACTGCAAAAGCGACTCAATTATTCTCTTATTTATGCCTTTTCCCCTGAACTCAGGTACTGTATACATAAATCCTAAATACGCATAGTCCTTATGGTCCAAGTAATGTCTAGCGGGTTTTGCAAGGGCGTAGCCCGAACCTACTAACATGCCGTCGATGTCTGCTACGATAATCTTAACATCTTCCCGTTTGATGTATTCTTCCAAATCATAGTAACTGATAGGGGCAGGCCGAAGGGTAATATCAAAAGGACGTTCAGCCTTAATAATCTCCTGTTCAAAGCGTTTGAGCACCGATAAATCATTGAGCTTGGCATCACGTATAACAACTCCTTTCATACGCCTAAAAATACTGCTTATTTAAATATTTTTGTCAAAAGCCATATATGCATTTTTTATCCTCCCTTCTTGAAGATTATATCCAAAAAAACTCAGAAAAAGAACCTCTTTTACTGACTGAATTGACGCGCGAGACCCACTTAAAGGTTATACAACCAAGAATGATAACCGGGCACTTTCAAGGACGGGTATTAAGCCTTCTGTCTAAAATTATCTCACCCCAATTCATTTTAGAAATTGGCACATACACGGGATATTCTGCAATTTGTCTTGCAGAGGGGCTTTCAGAAAATGGACAACTACACACTATAGACATCAATGAGGAACTATCATCACTACAACGGCGCTATTTTGATAAAAGTGGATATGGAAATCAAATCGTTCAACATGTCGGCGATGCCCTTGATATCATTCCGCAAATGGACACGACATTTGATTTGGTCTTTATCGATGCCGAGAAAAAGCAATACAATGCGTATTTCGAAGCGGTGATACCTAAGTGTTCTTCGGGTACGATCATTCTTTCGGACAATGTGCTTTGGTCTGGCAAAGTTGTAGAACCTCTGTCGAAAAATGATAAAGTTACAAAGGCCCTTTTGGAATATAACAACAAACTGGCTAACGACCCTAGGGTTGAAACTGTGCTGCTACCGATAAGGGATGGGTTGACCTTAAGCAGGCTACGCTGATGGTCTGGAATCATAAGTGTTATGGTGTTACCCTTTTGGTGAATCGATTGTAAAGAGTAAAGAATACAATTCCTGAAGCAATTCCGACCAAACCACCAACGATAACGTCTAAAGGATAGTGGACCCCAACATAAATTCGACTCATACAGAACAGTATCGGCCAAAGAAAAAACAGTAGGCTCCATTTCCATTTTTTTATCAAAAACAATACGATTAAAACGGTTATGGAAAAAGAGCTCGATGCATGCCCCGAGAAAAAACTGTAATCAGACGGATTTTTTAAGATTCGAATTAGCGTGTTGATCTCTACTTCATTATTTGGCCGTAAACGGGCCATTGAAATCTTCGTCCAATGGGTAATCAACGAAATAAAAATAGCTAAAGCTATTACTGTGATTATCCTAAAGGCGGCCTCCTTTTTTGGGTATTTCTGGTAAAGTAAGTAGATAAAGAAAATAAAAAGGGGAATCCAGGTATAAATCTCAGTAATAACGGACCAAAATGTGTCGTATTTGGAGACGCCTAGTGCATTTAAATAGATGAAGGTATCCCTATCCCATTGGAGCAAATCATCCCACATGATTATTTAGAACTTCTGCGAATAGTGCCAGCAACGTCATCCATGCTTTTTTTGACCTCATTGAATTCTTCCTTGATTTCTTTGGTCAAATCGGTATCCAACCCCTGCTTTTCCGCAGATTTCTGAATCTCGCGTTTAATATCGTCAGTAGCATCTCGAAGCTGTCGCATACCCTTACCAAGTCCTTTGGCAATACCAGGCAACTTATCGGCTCCGAAAACCATGACCACAATAAATAGGATAAATACAATTTCCCCTCCGCTAATAAATAATGCTGGCATGATGCAAAGATAATGAGAAGTTATCGCTAAACTAAAAAAGCCCTAACAAACGTCAGGGCTTTTCAAAAACTATTTTTTGGTAATCATTATCCATTTACCTGTTCCTTGAATTTATCAAAGTCTGATTTTTCCTCTTTTTTCGGCCAGGCATTATTTGTTGTATCGATATCAGCTGTTTCCTGCTGGGGGTCTACAACAATCCCTACCAATTCTTTTTGGGATGAAATGACCCTACTTACCTCACTATCGTTCTTTCTCCAAATTTCAGGAGGATAGGTCACATTTTCTTTTGTACCATCAGCATAGGTATACTCCACTATCAAGGGCATTGGAATACCTCCTGGTTTGTCAAAAGTAATTTCGTAGAAATATTTTGGTTCTTCAACCTGTGACCGTTCTTCTGCAGTCATATTATCCATCATATATTCGTTCAGATTTTGCGAAACCTCTGTTGGCGCTTTGCCTTTAAGGTTTTCATCAAAATTTTCACTGTCCTCAGAAGCTAGATATACCAATGGTGGAAGGTCCGCTTCGGTTATCCCTCTTGCATCCATATATTCTTGCATTTCCTTGGTCACCTTATTTGAGACATAATATTTTTTAACGCCTTTTACACCAATATCTACGTAGTCAGTTGTGTAGAACCAACTTCTCCAGTACCAATCCAAATCGACTGCGGAAGCATCTTCCATAGTTCGGAAGAAGTCTTCGGGAGTTGGGTGCTTGAACATCCACCGTTGAGCATAGGTCTTAAAAGCATGATCGAACAAATCCCTACCCATAACGGTTTCACGTAAAATATTCAAGGCGGTAGCGGGCTTACTGTAAGCATTGGGACCCAACTGATACACATTTTCAGGATTTGACATAATGGGGGATATACTCTCTTGATCACCAGCCATGTATGGAACAATCTTGGAAGGGTCTCCTCTTCTGGAAGGATATTTTTCATTAGGGGCAACAGCATCGGGGAAATTTTCGCCAAACTCTTGCTCCGTCAAATATTGCATAAAAGTATCCAACCCTTCGTCCATCCAACCCCACTGACGTTCATCAGAATTGACGATCATGGGAAAATAATTGTGGCCCACTTCATGTATAATTACACTGATCATACCAAATTTTGTTCGGTCGGATACTGTACCATCGGCATTCGGACGTCCAAAATTGAAACAGATCATAGGATACTCCATACCTATACTTTTTGCACTAACAGAAATCGCTTTGTTGTAAGGATAATCAAAGGTAAACTTCGAATAGGTTTGCAAAGTTTGCACAACGGCTTTAGTAGAATATTCTTCCCAAAGTGGATTGCCCTCCTTAGGGTACAATGATACCGCCATAACATCACGGTTACCCATTTTTACCGCTTGGGCATCCATGATATATTTTCTAGAGGTGGCGAATGCGAAATCCCTTACAGGAGCTCCGGCTTCCGTTCTAAACTTCCAGGTTTTTGTCTTCTCCGCAAAGGATGATTCCTTGGCAGTCGCTTCTTCCTGGGTAACAATAATCACAGGTTTATCATACGACTTTTTGGCCGCTTCATAACGCTTCATCATATCTTTGGTATAGACTTCTTTTCGATTTTGAAGCACACCGGTCGCATCCACGATATGATCGGCGGGTACGGTAATATTGACATTATAATTTCCGAAAGTCAATGCAAACTCGCCGTTTCCCCAGAACTGATGGTTCTGCCAACCTTCCACGTCAGAATACACGGCCATTCTTGGAAAGAATTGAGCAATGGTATAATCCCTATTACCATCTTCCGGATAATACTCATAACCTGAACGCCCCCCATCATTGGGTCTGTCATTGATATTGTACCACCATTTAATGGAAAAAGAAATATTTTCGCCGCTCTTTAGAGGCTGCGGTATATTGATTCGCATCATGGTCTGGTTGATGGTATAGGACAACGGTTGTCCTGAAGCGTCTTTAACCCAATCAATATTAAAACCCCCGTCAAAGGGTTCCGTAACATAGGTCTGTGTAAAATTACCGGCCGTGTAAGCAATATCTACTCCATTACCGTTACGTAAAGGTGATTTGGAATCTTTGGCACGTACGTTTTGATCCAACTGCACCCAAAGAAATTCTAAATCATCTGGGGAGTTGTTGTAATATGTAATGGTTTCTTCACCATAGAGTTTGACATTTTTGTCATCTAGGGTGATGTCCATGTTGTAATCTGCCTGTTGTTGATAATAATCAGGGCCCGGTGCTCCCGAAGCTGAACGGTAAGTATTTGGTGTTGACAGCTCATCATACATTTGTCTGAACTTACTTTGGTTCAGATGACCGGGTTCCCGCTCTTTTTCCGGTTCTTCAGCTTCCTGCGCAAAACAGATAACAGCAAAAAGAAAAAGCATTGAGGAGAAACCATACTTAATTTGATTCATTTTCAATTGATTTTAAGGATTTTGAAAAATACTGCTTTATCTGCGGTAAGCCTGATAAAACTTTAGAAGTTTAACATTCCTTTAGCATTGGATTTTATCATGACAAAGCTCCTTTTATTGCCGTTCCATTTTACATGAACAATGTTCTTTTGTTCATCAAAAAGGTCCGTCAAAATTTCATTATCAAACTCCATGGTCTTCAAGGTTTCCAAACCGACATCAGGTATTTCTATATAGCATATTACCACGTCATCATCATATTTTTTACCAATAAAATTATAGGTGGCCTGTTCTCCGTTCAGATGCACCAAAAACTTAGTTCGCAAATACTTCTCTATATATTCATCGGCTATGGCACTCTCTTTGTCCGTTGCCAAATAAGCGTCGATACCATAACGCTCTTTTAAAACCTCTTCAAAATCATCGATAAAAATTCTTGTAGTTACTTGAAAAGCATCGTCTTTATCAGAGTAATTCACATTGGTTACAGTGACATAGAATTTATGGCCGATGGAAAAAGCCAACAATGGCAATACCACTAAAAAAACTAAAGACTTTCTCATTGTATGTGTTGTTCGTTTCAAAAATAAGCAAAGCTTATGCCAATTTATGGTTAATGGAAGGAAACACTTTGAACTTTGAACTTTGAACAAACCTATTCCAAGCCATTATTTCTTCTGTACAGCTTACTGCGGTTTAGTAAGTACTCCCATATCAATAATCGATTTTCAGTCGAAATAAGTTCTTGAAAAGCATCATCTACTTCACAGTAATACATAAAATCATCTATTTTCTCTTGTGGAATCCTTAAATGAATTTGAAAAATCGAATCCGCATAACTATTTTGAATCTTTTTCGTCTGGGCATACCTTTTGTCAACCTTAACCCTATTTTTTAGCATTTTGGTCCGACCCGTGATGGCATTGATAATTGGATTTATGTTTACAGCCAGTGGTGCGCGTAAGGTATACATTCCTCTTGAAGCCTCCTGCAGTTTGCGCTCACTTTGGGTAATTATTCTTACATGCGCATTTGGCAGTCCCAAAGCTTCAGCACTGACATCTTTTTCAAGCTGTAATCCGGTAACATCTTTTGCGATATCACCCGAAAGTCCAAAGGGTTGTACCGTAACTTCTTTGAGCTCATTTACAAACTCTTCCATCGGAATTTGAATAAAGGGACTATCCATTAAATTTTGGGAAATAGGCACTTGCTTTCTTTTAAACTGTATGGCTGAAAAAATTAGGGTATCTCCGACTTCAACCCTTATGGAGAAATTCCCTTCAAGATCAGTTATGGTAGCAATTTGTGAGGTAATATTTTGAATGGTCACTCCAGTCACGTCTTTCTTTGGTGACACCACTCTTCCTTGAATTAGTTTAGCATTTTGCTGTGCAAAAGTCATGTAAGCAAGGAAAAAGAAACATAAAAAAAGACGTTTCTTATTTGCCCTCAGCCTTATAGTTTTTGCTTTGGGTAACCAAAAAATCAATAAGTTGAAATTCATTCTCTTTTTTCAACAAAGACTGTGAAGGGATTTTATTATCACAGTACAAAAGAAAAGCGTCTATCTTTTCTTGTGGCAATGCCAAATCAACCACAAAGAACTCATCGTCATACACTTGGCGAAGTACGTCACTCACTTTAAGCTCAACATTTTCTCCAGAATCTTGATTATTGGATTGAAAGATTGCCCTAAAAATATTAACGAAATCCAATCGACCCTCGATTCGGTCATTGGTTGATGCACCCGCTATGTTTTGAACTTCAGTACTGCGGTCAATTTCATATTCAAAGCCTTTGAACTTCTCATTTTTGACCTCTAAAAATATTTCTTGATTTTCAGGGGAAACCACTACTTCATCCAATTCAGTCACCTTCTCGTTGACCTCGACAACCAATCTGTTCTTGCTTAAGATGTCAGCTGTAATCTTTATAATTTTTAATTGATAATTCACTGCAGTAAAAACCAATTGATCGCCCTCTTTAACTTCAATCATAAATCGTCCATCCTCATCAGTAATCGTCGCAATTTGGGTATTGGTATTAATGACATTTTCATTGATTACATTACTATCTCGATAAAGCACTTGTCCACGTAACCATTGGCGATCTTCACTCTGTGCCAAGCCAATGGAAAAGTTAAATAGTAAGAGGACTAAAAAAGTTGATTTCGGCATAAACGGAACGAATCTAAGTGTTAAAGAAAAACCTTGTGCGGCATAAATAAAAATTGAACCATGGTAAACTTTTGTTAATTGACAAGTAGTTTATAGCAATTACAATTTGTTTTAGGTGCAACTCAACCTTTATGCCGTTCATTTTAACGGTAAAAATTAGCTTGGAAATTTTCAAATATTACCTTTATTTTTCCCTATAATCTGTAAATATTTTATCATGAAATCTGCACTTGTAACGGTTGTACTTTTCTTGACTTTTCCTTTGGTATGGTCTCAAGTAAAAATTGGTGATAACCCACAAGACATCAATTCGGCTTCAATACTTGAGCTAGAAAGTAATTCTCGAGCCCTAGTGATAACCCGCGTAGGAGATACCGAGATGCAGGGTATGTTTCCGCTAAGGGGGGCATTGGTCTACAATACCGATCAAGAATGTGTTTTTTATTATAACGGGGCGTCATGGGAAAACCTTTGCTCTGATAACAATACGACAAACTTATCCCTCGAACTTTTAGATTCTGAATTGATACTTACCGATAGTCAAGGGAACACCGTTTCCGTAGAACTGGGAAGTTCGATAGGCCAAACCTTTTCAACAAATCCCATTGTGAATTTTAGGGAAACTATTATTATTACACAAGACAATGAAAATTACAATTTTGAAGTTGGCCTCATAACAGGTGACAATATCGTAGATACTAGTATTTTAGGTGCGGATTTAGCAGACAATTCAATTACCGTTGATAAACTTGCTCCAGACTCAGTGGGTCAAGAAGAGTTGCGGGACAATGCGGTAACCGATGCATCAATTGACTATACCCAGGTTACCCTAACAGACTTTGACAATGATGCTGGCTATATCACCTCGGCACAGATAATAAGTCCGAATCCTAATAATGCCATCACTGATGATAACGGGGCTTT
>JBHJJC010000008.1:0-34947 GCA_050042945.1 Croceivirga sp. | reverse complement strand
TATAAGAATTTTCAGTACCATGATACCATATACTTTGTAAACAAACGCTCGAAAGACTCCCTTTTTTGTCTGTACCATGAGGGGAAACCCGTTACGGGTACGGATGCTTTTTCCGGTATCGTAGAATACAAAGCTGGAAAGAAAAATGGGCGCTATATTAAAACGTTCAACAACCGTAGCTATCAAATCGATTCTATGGCAGCGACCTATCTCAACAGTCGGCGTATTGGTGAGGTCACCTTTTACCATGACCAAAAACTGGTCGCCAAGGGCGAGTATAAGAATGGAAAGCCTTACCAAGGTGTTTTCTATGATGAAGAAAACGGTCACCCCAGAAATCGGTATGTGTATGAAAGCGGGCTTCTAAAGAAGGTGGTGAAAGATGAATTTTATAGCCATTTCAAGCGCATTACCATGTACGAGAAAGGCATGCCTGTCTTAGAGACCATCTTAGACCGGGATACCGACACCCTTCAATACCGAATGACCTTCAAAAAAGGGCAACCGCACACTGGACAGATTTTTATCAAGGATTCCCTCACCGACCGATTTGTACTGAACACTTACAAGAATGGAAAGAAAGACGGGATAGAACAACACTCGAAGCGTAATAAAAAAGGCCATATTTTCAAACAGTTCACCCATAAAAACGGAAAGCTCAATGGCCCTGCATTTTATGGATATGCCTTTTCCAAAGAACCGTTGCGCATGACCTTTAAAAAAGGAAAACCTTATCAGGGTCGTATGGTCACTGAAGACAAGGCCTTTTTAACTACTAGTCTTTATGATAAAGGTACATTGGTTGAGCAGTCATACTATACCTACAGCAAGTTCACCGACAAGCAAAAACCCATAGATACATTGGTGTACCAAGCTGGAGAACCCTTTGAGGGAAAGAAAATTTCTAAAATTTTCAAGAATATTGTAGCTCAAAATTATGAACAGGGCACATTGACCCAAACCGACATCGATCCTAACTTAAATCCATATCAATCGTATCAGGTAATTGTTCATACTCCATTAAGAGACAGCTTGGTTTGGAGCAATAGAAAAGTCATCATAGACTACGATAATAACGAGCATAATCGCGGCAGTGTTCAATATTTTCGAAACGACAGCCTTTTGGGTGGTCTAAAATTTAAAGGAAACAAGATTACTGACATCGATTTCAAGATGAGCCAAAAAGAAGGTGCCGAGTATTTTTATATGGATGGTTCAGATAAAATTATAAACGAACTCACCCTTCAAGACTACAAAGCGGTCATGCAATTATCGCCTGATATGCAAGAACCCGTTTACCTATATCTTTCCAAAATTGATAATTTGAGAACCTTTCAGCAAGAAGAGGTTTTGGTCAGCCTGTATCTCGAAACTTTTGAGGAACCACTTGTCACGCTCACCTTTAAAGATGGTAAACCATTTCAGGGAACCATCTTCTACCCCAGCACATCAAAGGTAATTGACGAATATGAATTGATGGTATTTGAGAAAGGCAAGCGTCTGGAGCGAAAAAGATTGACTAAAGAAGCGTTGATCAAAACCTTTCGACAAGAAAACTAACCAACATAGCAACCCTATACCTTCAGGACATGGGCCCATTTTTGTTCTGGTGAGAGCTTGTTGTTACTCTAGTCACCACATCTAAATGAATACAAAAAATTACTCATGTCTTTTCTTTTATGACCATGGCTCAGATCATCCAGCACTAACGGTTCATGCTACTGAATTCGCCGTAGTGACGGGTGTTCTTCTACCAATGAAGTAGTTTTCTAAAAATATTTAAAAAACATTTCAATGTCTTATAAGTATCTGAAAGGTATTCCCTTTTTATCGCACTAAACCATAAAATAATCGCCTTGATATGAAAACCTTTTTTAAACTATTATGTTTTGGGATGTTATTGACGGGCTGTTCAAAGGATAATACAAATTCTAGCGAAAACAGTTCAGAAGATACCCTAGCGCGATTTATAACAGGTAAGGAAATCTCAGAATCAAGTGTTATTGCATGTGCGGGTAGTGCTTTAGACCCTTCCCAGGTAAATGTCTATTTTTATCCCAGACCGGGAGCTACGGATATTCGTTATTTTGAAACGCAAAATTCGGCTGCCGACCCCAACAACTTCGAAAACTATGTAGCACTTCAACCACCAATGGAAGGACTTTTCAATGGGTTTTTACAATTTTTCAGAATCAGTCCTCCAAATGAAAAGTGGGTCATCATCACTTTTGAAGAAAATGGAATTGTGAATATTTCCAACCCCATTCGGGTAAAGCATTTGTCACAAGCCACAGAATACGCTCCTGAAAATATGAGTGTTTCGAATACACCCGGAGAAACTATGCCACAATTTAACTGGATGGATGGAACTTTTGAGGATTCTGTTATCTATTTTCAGGTGGTCTCTACCAAAGAAGGCACTGTACTTTCAGCTACCTATACGGTTGAGCGTATTTTTCAATACTACGTTTTAGACAATGTTGTTCTTAACATTACCGAAGCGGAACCCCCAAATCTTGAGTTAGGGGTCGACTATAACGTTACACTTCTGTCGGTGACCGAGGACAATTGGGTCAACCTTTTTTCCGAAATCCCGTTTCGTTTGGAATAGTATTTTAGAACAACCGGTGTTGACCACTTTTAAACGACTCGTGTAAATCTGTTCTTAGTTTGGGAAAACCCTTATTCTTAAAATACTTAAGGCGTGCCAATCGAGCCATTTCGTGAATTTGTTCCGCAATCTTACCCTCTCCTCGACTTCGAATTCCGAAACGATTATCATTCAGGCTTCCACCGTGGCATTCTTGAATCAAGTGCAATACTTTTTCCGCTTTATCGGGCATCGCTTTTTTAATCCATTCTGAAAAAATTTCTCCAATAGACCCATTTAACCGAACTACCGTAAACCCAAAAGATAGGGCACCACATTCGGCAACCGCTTTTGCCAAGGCCATTAGTTCATGACTATTGATACCAGGAATCATGGGTGCCAACATCGCTTTCACTGGAATTTCATTTTTTGAAAGCGTCTCAATAGTCTGCAATCGTCTTTTGATTATGGCCGTTCTAGGTTCTAAAAGGCGTCTGGTCTTTTCTGAAAGTGAGGTGATGGACACATTGACGCCCACAAGTTGATGTTCATTCAACTTTTTCAAAATATCCAAATCACGAAGAATTAAAGCATTTTTAGTAATAATCCCAACAGGATGTCGGTACTTTAGAAAAACCTTAAGACATTGCCGTGTGATTTCAAATTTTTGTTCTGCCGGTTGATAGCAGTCGGTATTTCCAGAAAGTACAATGGTAGAGGCCTTCCATCTTTTGCTTTTCAGTTTTTCTTCTAGAAGTTGGGGTGCTTCCCTTTTGACCAGAATTTTTCTTTCAAAATCCAATCCAGCACTGTAACCCCAGAACTCATGGGCATTTCTGGCGTAACAATACACGCAGCCATGTTCACACCCCTGATAGGGGTTCAGGGAATACTCCATACCCACATCAGGACTCGTCACCTTATTGACAATCGTCTTTGGAAAAATGGGCAGGTATTCTGTTTTATTACTATCAGCCTGTTCGCCTTCCAGCCGGCAATACTCCAGAAAATCTTCACGTTGCTCATAGACCTGTCTCAGAAAACGGTTATGAACATTCGTCTGGGCTCCACGCCCCTTGATAAATTCTTTTGATTTCAATTAAGGATTTATTCCAAATTTATGGAATAAATCCAATATTTAATATTTTTATTTAAGACTGTAGTTCCAGCACCATTCGACCTGAATTCCCAAAAACAAGAATAAGATTTTGACTCTCGAAACTAAATCCAAACTGGGCAAACGTCTCATCAGGTACTTGCGCTTCAGCAATAGCATCATAAAAAGATATGGCAAATGGGGTGTCTGCAACTTCTGTAGTCGTAAATTCAAGCATGGTCAGGGTAGTACCGTCAAGCTCATAGCGCCCATTAAATTGATTGACCGAGGTCGACCCTGAAAAATTACCCTCTGAAGTAAACATAAAGACAATATCTTCATCACTTGGTGAAAACTGTGCAAGCTGTTGCTGTGATACTTGAACTTCAATAATCCGCCAAGTACCCAAAACCGCGTTGTTGTTTGGGCCTTCGTCTTCTGTATTGCACGACTGGTAACCAAATAACGATACGACGATAAACAATGCAAATAATAGTCTTCTCATTTTCAAAACATTGAAGGGTTACTCAAAAGCTACTTCAACCAATTGTTTTTTGCTTCCTCGCTTGGCGTAGAACAATAGTTGGTCGGCGTTTTTATCTATGAACGGTTTCGACACCATTAATGGTAATCGCGCTTCTTGATTGTCAATGATTTTTTCGTAGCTCATCTTCCCTTTTTCATCCAAGGAAATCACAAATACATTGCGATTACGACTGAGACCTTGCTTAAAGATGATACGTTCATCATTGATCAGCTGGGGATTTTCAGAAGCCGTACAAATGAAAAAGTAGGTCTTTCCCTCTTTGCTGTAGGCACTATAAGAGGCATAAGCCTCATCGCCTTGGGTCACTTCTGACTTATTGATATTTCGGGCCCAGACCATATTGCCTTCGTTATCAAGCTTTGCGCTAACGATATCATTGTAGTGATAACGGTCAACTTGCATACGTTGACCAGCACCGGTTCTGTGCATGCTACGCGTAATGAAAAATTCTTCAGCATTAAATAAAATCTCATTATTTGCAGTGACATCAACACTTTTGAAGATGAGATTTTTGATTTCCTTGTCTTCCTCACGGCCAAATTTGTCGTACATGAATTCTGCGGAGAAGGGATTGTACTTTTCCTTTTTTATATCCAACGAATTGACATTCAGCTCATAGTATGCCAATCCATTATAGCGATTGTCCTTACGGTCGGCATAGAAACCTACGCATTTTAAATCGCCATCATTTAAGATTGGATATAGTGCCTCAGGATACTTACCGGGCCCGGCAAAACTTTGTGTGCTTGACGATACGCTGGTCACTTTTACCATTTCGTATTCAAACTTTCGTTCTTCGGCCTTGAAACGACGCTTCTTGAAAAACGCCTTCCCAACCAAATAGGCCGTGCTTAAGTCGTCTGAAAGTGCCAATTGTTCAAAGGCATAATTCTTCTCTTCCGCTTCACCGGAAAAATCATGCTCCCATCTTTTATTTAGACTGGCATCAAAAAGATGCAAGGTATGCTTGCTCTCTTTGCCCTTAGTATGATGTGTACTGATCAAAAAACCATCTTTTTCTTTATCAAAAAGTAAGGTGGTGGTAAATCCGTTCGAAAAATTACGGTTATAATAATTCTTGCCATAGGCCCCTTGCACTACTTTAGACCTAATACTCAAAATCTTTTCCGTTCTAAAATTAAAATTGGTCGTAGCGCTCTGATGTACCCAATACTCATATTGTTCTTTATCGTAATCATAATTGAAAAAGACCAGATTGAGTACGCCGTTCTTGATGTACCCATCGACGAACTGCATATCGCGAAACTTGTAGTTGTACTCTTCGATTAAGTTTAAATCTTTATCATACCGTTCCAATAGATAGCCCTTAGGTTTAAGAATTAATCCTTGAAAATAGGAGCGCACCAAAAGGTAGCCACCATCACCGTCATCGGCAATGGTCAACAAATTGGAGTAACGATGTCGATCGTTGAATTTCTCACCGAAATCATAGGCAATCGGCATTTCTTGGGCATAACCAAAAAAGGCGAGGGAGCCGAAAAGGCTGAGGAGTAGGTTTTTCATTTGGGGTAAATTTTGGAAGGTTACCTTCCGGGGAAATCTGCCTTTCGCTTCTCTAAAAATGCACTGGTACCCTCTTTAAAATCTTCAGTACCAAAACAATGGCCAAAAGCCTCAATTTCCACGGCATAACCATCCGCTTTAGGATTATAACCCGCATTGACTGCTTTTATTGCGTTGGAAATGGCCACGGATGAGTTGTTTATGATTTTTTTGGCCAATTTTCGACAAAGGGGAAGCAATTCTTCCGATCCGACAACGTAATTGACCAAACCGTAATCTAAAGCTTGTTCAGCTTGAATCATTCCGGCAGTCATGATCATTTCCATAGCACGGCCCTTACCGATTAACTGTGGCAAACGTTGGGTGCCTCCATAGCCTGGTATTACCCCTAAAGAAACTTCGGGAAGCCCCATCTTGGCATTTTGACTGGCTACCCTGAAATGACATGACATGGCCAATTCGAGCCCACCACCAAGTGCAAATCCGTTTACTGCACCGATTACAGGAGTACCAAGATTCGCTACATAATCAAACAATAATTCCTGGCCTTTTGCTGCCAACTGCGCGCCCTCTTTTACTGAAAAATCAGCAAATTCGGAAATATCAGCGCCTGCGACAAAAGCCTTTTCACCACTTCCAGTGATGATGATGACCTTAATATCTTCATCCTCATGAAGCTCTTTAAAGGCACTGTGCAGTTCTTCTATGGTGGCCTTATTCAGGGCATTTAATTTTTTAGGGCGGTCAATGGTTATTGTTGCAATGGCGCCCTCTTCTTCAATATAGATATTGTTGTATGTCATGATGTTTGCCGTTTACGGTAGGATGAATGCTAATTTACACATTCGATATTCTGCATCCAATAGTGAACTGTAGGCTGATTTATTCCTTAGGAAATTTAACCGTAAACACCGTACCCTTGCCCGCCTGAGAAGTAAAATCGATAGTACCACCATAGTTTTCTATGATATTGCGTACCATACCCAACCCGAGCCCCATTCCACTGGTTTTAGTGGTAAACTTGGGTTCATAAATCTTTTCCTTAAACTCATCGGGGATTCCTACTCCATTATCCGCTACCTGAATTTTTACAAAATTATTATAAGAGCTTACGGTAACCAGTATTCTTGGCTGTTCTATATTGATCATGGCCTGAATGGCATTCTTTACCAAATTCGTGACAATACGAATCAATTGGGTACGGTCAAGTTTAGCAATGATCTCTTCTTCATCGCAAATAAAATGAATGTAAGGTTCATTAAAAATGTCGAGGGCCAGCTTGGTTACCTTAACTACATTTAAAGTTTCCTTTTGCTGTGCCGGCATATTGGCAAAGTTGGAAAATGCAGAAGCAATATTGCCCATGGTATCAATTTGCTGCACCAAGGTTTTTGAAAACTCCTTGACCTTTTGGCCAATATCAACATCATCGGGATCAAACTTGCGCTCAAAACTCTGAACGCTTAATCGCATTGGTGTCAGAGGATTTTTAATTTCATGGGCCACCTGTTTGGCCATTTCACGCCATGCCTGCTCTCGTTCACCCTTGGCCAGTTTCGCCGCGCTTGCCTCCAGTTCATCAATCATTTCATTATACGAGTTGACCAGCTTGCCGATTTCTTCCGTAGGGTTTTCAATTATAATTTTTTCATTGCGTTTGGTCAATCCTGTTAAATGTAGCTTATCTGCAACGGTTTGTAAAGAACGGGTGATGTATTTCGAAATAAAATAAGCCAATATGATTGCCGCTAGGAGCATGACCATATACACCCCGGTCAATCGTATCAAGAACTCCCTAAGCTCCATTTTATTGAAAGAATTATCCTCAAAATAAGGTAGGTTCATGATACCAATCGGCTTGAATTTTGGGTCATTGATAAAGGTGTATGAAGCTTGGTATTTATCACCGGCGGTCCGTTTTTCCTCTAGATAGCGTTTGGTCGGACTAGTGGCCAGGTTATTGAGTACTTCGGCATCCAAACAATTGGAAATGGAATCGGCCTCAAAGGCAGGCCGGGAACTTTTAATCAGTTCCCCTTCTAAATCATAAATATTGAACGGTACATTTTGAACATCAGAAATCTTATAAATTTCATCCCTGAAAATATATTCTAGGTTCTCCGTGATGGGTTCATAAGTGGTCTCGCGAATAACATAGTCTAAACTTTGAAGAATCTGTTCCTCTTTTCGCTCCAATCGATTTTCATGGTAGTCTTTGCTCTGTTCGCGATATTGATAAATGGTCACCCCCGCAATCAATACAGAAGCGATTACCACCAATAAGATCATGGTAACAAAAATCCGGGAACGAAGGGACAGTTTTTTAAACAAGCTTAGATTGATATTTGAAATAAAGGTAGCAAGAATCGAACCAAAAGCTTTGAAACTTCAAATAGCAAATCACCATTGAATTGGCAAAAACTTGGAATTTGCTTTATTAGGCGTTTGGGTTCTTTTCCCGTATCCGTTTGTACAGACGTATACCTAGCATCAAGAGAATTCCCAATACAAAAATTCCAACCACACCATAAATCCAATTGAAAGCATTCTTAAGAATAACCAAAAAAGTCACAGCGAAAAGTACCAAAGTAGCCACCTCGTTCCAAATGCGCATGAAACTTGAGGTGTACCTAATATCATCACGTTGCAACTGTTTGAACATCTGATGACATTTTAAGTGATAAAAAAATAATAGCGCGACAAAAGTCAGTTTAACATGCATCCAAGGTTGTTGTAACCAAGCGGGCATCAATAGTAACAACCAAATCGCAAATAACGTACATAATATGGCAGATGGCCAAGTAATGATATACCATAAACGCTTGGTCATCAACTTGAGATGATTGCTCAAAATTTCTTTATCCGGAGATGGTTTTTCGCTCGCTTCAATGTGGTTGATAAACAATCGAGGAATATAAAATAAGCCAGCAAACCAAGTCACCACAAAAATAAGATGCAAGGCTTTTATGTAGTTGTAGTAGTCCAAAAGCGATAGTATGATATGCTAGTTGATGGTAAAATTAAGCAATGCTATTCCCATCAACTAGCAACTATCAACTAAATTCTAATCGCCCCAACACCAGCATCCCATAACTTTTTATTGAAATCGGGAATCGCCGTGTTCATAAATGAATTCGCTTTGGCCTTTAACCTTGACCATTGGGCATCCAATTCAGCTTTGCGATCTTTTGAGGGCTGATTCACCCTTGGGATAGTGCTATTGGTTGCATCAATCAAAAACAAATACTCTGCAGTAAACTTATTGGGGAAATTCTCGACATCATCATATGCCTTAGACTTGCGCTGGATCATATCTTTATCCCATGCATCCAATTGCGCTACCAATTTTTTACCTTCTTCTTTAACCGCTTCATCATTTACATTCTTTAGTACCTCGTTTAATTGCCCCTGAACCTTATGTAAGTTATTTACGGTATTGTGCATTTCTGTCAAATGCTTTTCTGCATCCGTCATAAACGTATGGAATTCAGCATACTGTTCGGGGGTAGTACTATAGGTAGGCATCGCTACAATCTTACCTTCAACGGTTTTCGCCGTTGTACCTGCTTTGAGACGGATAGTGTAATTTCCTGGAGGTACCACATGGCCCCTGAAACGAGCTTCGATATATGCCCCAGGAACACCCGGAAGGATTGACGTTCTCATATCCCAAACAAAACGGTTCAAGCCCTCTTTCTTTGAAAGCGTGGGGGCACGTCTTGGTCCACCCCCATTATGGGGAACATAATCTTTGTCTTTTTCAGAGGAAAAGCTTCTTACGATGCTTCCCGAAGCATCCAATATATCCATGGTCAAGGCTGTGGAATCTTCCAATTTAGGGAGCTCATAGTATAGCACCAATCCATTGGCCGGGTTAACTCCCGATAACGTACTCATTCCGTCAAAATTGGTAATATCCCCATTCATGGGGCTGTACCAAGAACCATTCATGGCGTCATTGGGTTGATATAATTTCATTTCTTTTTGAGTAGCATCGTATTCCGACAGTACCCTCAAATCATCCAATATCCAAAAGGCCCTTCCAGAAGTTGCTACAATTAAATCGCCGTCATGAATTTTTATATCCGTTATGGGCGCTTTGGGTAAATTTAGTTGAAAGGGCTTCCAGCTTTTCCCACCATTCCAAGAAAGATAAAGCCCTTTTTCGGTTCCGGCATAAAGTAAGTCTTTGCGCAATGGGTCTTCTCGAACCACCCGCGTGAATGCACCCATCGGAATACCTGAATTGATACCTACCCATGTTTTACCATAATCCGTGCTTTTATAGATGGCCGGGGTATGGTCATTAAATTTATATTTCGTTGTAGCGATATAAACGGTTGCTTTATCATGAGGGGAAACCTCAATGGCATTGACGAGTGACTCCCCTAGATTTTTAGGGGTAATATTTTGCCAACTCTCACCATTGTCTTTGGTAATATGTACAAAGCCATCATCACTACCTGTGTAAAAAACACCTGCCTCATGGGGTGACTCCAATACATAAGCGAGCGTTCCATAATTCTCAGCTCCAACCGCCTCATTGGTATATGGACCACCCCCATTGCCTTGCTTGGCATCGATATCACGCGTCAAATCAGGGGACATTTCTTCCCAAGTGACTCCCATATCACGGGTTCTCAGTAACTATTGAGCGCCATGATAATAGGTGTTTTCTTCATGTTGTGAACGAAGGGTTGGCGCGTTCCAATTATACAAATACTTCATGTCTCGGGCTTGACGACCCAAGTATTGGATGGGCGCAGCCATCACAGAAGTGGTTGCTTTCGATTCCATATCCAAAACATTGATGGTCCCCAAATAACTTCCTCCCATAACATACCTAGGATTGTCAGGGTCAAACGCCAAAAAAGCACTCTCGCCACCCGCCGAGGGACTAAAATCAGACATCGTGATACCACCTCTACCAACAGACATATTGGCGACCATGGCAGAAGAATAGTCTTGTTGCCCAGCGTAAATGTTGTATGGGAATAGGTTGTCAGTGTTGATACGATAGAACTGCCCCGTTGGCATATTTACTTGAGAGGACCAAGTTTTTCCAAAGTCAAAGCTCACCGCCGCGCCTCCATCATTCGCAATGACCATATTCTTTGAATTCTTAGGATTGATCCATAGGTCATGATGGTCACCATGGGTACCAGAAAGACGTTCCCAATTTTTACCTCCATCAAGCGAACGCAAGGCTGGTGCGCTGAGCACATAAACAATATCTTCATCTTGTGGGTCAGTAAAAACTTCAATGTAGTACCAAGCACGTTGTACAAGACGATTATCCCCACTGATCATACTCCATGATTTTCCGGCATTATTGGAAACAAAAAGCCCTCCTTTGTCTTTATTGCTATCACTTTCAATCAGCGCATATACTTTATTGGAATTTGCCGGGCTCACCGAAATGGCCATCTTGCCCTTCTCTTTGGGCAATCCGTTGCTCATCTCTGTCCACGTTTCGCCAGCGTCAGTTGATTTATACAGACCACTACCTTTTCCACCACTTACTACCATATTGGGCTTACGTTGATGTTCCCACATTGCGGCATACATGATTTCAGGATAATTTGAGTCCATAGAAAGTTCGGCACAACCGGTCAACTCATTTACAAAAAGGGTGTTCTTCCAGGTTTTTCCCCCGTCAGTTGATTTGTAAATGCCCCTTTCTTTATTAGGGCCATACAATTGGCCCTGGGCAGCGACATAGACAATATCAGGATTGGTGGGATGGATGACGATTCTAGAAATATGATGGGTGGCTTCCAGTCCTAAATGCTTCCATGTCTTGCCAGCATCTGTAGATTTATATACCCCATCACCATAAGAGGTCATTACACCACGGGGTGCATGCTCCCCCATCCCCACATAAATAATATTTGGATTATGGGCAGAGACGGCAACGGCCCCAACGGAGCCCATTTCAAAATAACCATCCGAAATATTGTTCCATCGTTGCCCAGCGTCTTCCGTTTTCCAAAGACCCCCTCCGGTCGTACCCATATAATAGGTCATGGGGTCACCCACAACGCCTGAGGCGGACACCGAACGCCCCCCTCGAAACGGACCAATATTTCTAAATTTTAAAGGTTTAAAATAGTCTTCTGCCGTTTGAGCAAAACCGGTGACAAAAGACAGTAATGCTACTGCTAAAAGTGATTTCTTCATGGTTTACGGTTATTCTTCTATGGATAGATAGTCTAATCCTAATTGGTTAAATGCATCGTTAAAAGCCTTCATTTCTTCGTCGACCAAGGTCTCAAAGGTGGTCAACTGCGTATTGATTTTGGTAGTCATTTCATTTTTAACAGCTATATCTTGCGCTGTCGGTGGAAAATCATCTATACCGACCAATCGATTCAAATGGGCCAGTTTATTCGTCAAACGAATAGGAAAGTTCAACGGGTCTTGGTTACTTCTATTCTTGGTTTGGTACAAGGCTTTTTCAACCTCACCAAAACCCTCTTTCATCATTTTGGCTTTCTCAACGAGCGCTGCCGTTGCTTCATTGCCTTTATATTGTTTCATGAAGGCCTCCAGTTTTTCATTGATGGCACGAATCTTTTTGATGGACTCATGGGCTTTATTTACCGTTTCGTTGACACCAGTAATAAAATCAAATTGTTTCTGCATATCGGCAACAGAAACCTCAGCTCTTGGGTCGGGAAGAATTTTAAAGGTCTGGCTTTGGCTAACCCCATTTTTATCCAAATGAACTTTATAGCTCCCCGGCACCGCTTTCGCACCATCAAAACCAGCGGCCCAAAAAATCATTCCTGGAAGTTTTTCAGCCCCGGTTCCACGGGTATTCCACACATGGGTATTACCTCCGGATTCTACTCCCTTTAGCATATGCTTTTTCTCTTTTGCTCCAGTACTAAAATTGGCCAAAGTATCTCCACCCATATTGAGATAGGTCAATTGAACGGTATCTTTTTCTTTATTGTAGTCCTTCAAGTAAAAATGTGTGATAACACCATTCGGATGGTTTTGGCCCGCAGTTAAACTTGGTTCGCTTGCGGCACGCCCTTTGGTACGGTAACTGTCTTTCGGGGCGAATAGTTTCATAGCTGAATTGGCATCTTGCGAATCGGCCTGATGTAGTACGGTCAGGTCATCAATTAACCAAAGGCTTCTCCCTTGCGTAGCCACAATTAGATTGTTGTCTTTTATAGCCAAATCGGTAACGGGAACAATCGGTAGGTTTAATTGAAACTTCTCCCATTTTACCCCATCATTAAACGAGATATACATTCCTGTTTCGGTGCCTGCATACAGTAATCCTTTGCGCTTGGGGTCTTCTCGAACCACACGGGTAAAATGCTCGCTTTCTATACCGTTTGTAATTTTTGACCACGTTTTACCATAATCAGTGGTCTTATAAAGGTAAGGCGCAAAATCGCCCCATTTATAACGGGTAGCGGCTACATAACACGTGCCTTCATCGAAAGCTGACGGTTCGATACTGTTGATCATGTTCCACTCTGGCATATTGGTCGGGGTAACATTCTCCCAATTGGCCCCTCCATCTTTGGTAATATGAATCAATCCGTCATCGCTCCCGACCCACATCAAACCTTCTTTCAAAGGACTTTCATTGGCCGCAAAAATAGTGCAGTAATACTCCACCCCTGTGTTGTCTTGCGTAATCGGACCTCCACTACTGACCAATTTTGTGGGGTCGTTTCGAGTGAGATCGCTACTAAGCAGTTCCCAACTTTGACCCTCATTGGTACTCATATGCACATGATTACTGAAGGTATATAGCTTCTTTGGATCGTGTTTGCTAAAAATAATAGGGAAGTTCCATTGAAAGCGGTACTTCATTCCTTCAGCACCATATCCCATGGGGTTATCAGGCCAAACGTTGATACCCCTCACGGTACCCGCATCATGATTGACACGCGTTAGGAAACCACCATAACTGCCTCCGTAGACAATGTCATTATTGGTTGGATCAATGGCCAAATGTGCCGACTCACCGCCAGCAGTTGGCTCCCAGTCGTCTTCAGTAATATATATACCATCGGAGCGATGATTCACCCTTAACGTTGAATTATCTTGTTGCGCTACATAAATCCGATATGGAAAAGCGTTGTCTGTCGTAACACGATAGTATTGGGCAGTGGGCTGGTTGTAATAGGTACTCCAGGTTTCTCCACCGTCATAGCTTACTTGAGCACCACCGTCGTCGCCAATAATCATGCGTTGGCTGTTTTCTGGGGCTATCCATAAATCATGATGATCCCCATGAGGTGCATTGAAGGTGCTGAACGACTTTCCTCCATCCGTAGATTTATGATAACGCACATTCATAACATAAACGACGTCCTCATCTTCGGTATCTGCATACACTCTGGTATAGTACCACGCCCGTTGACGCAATTTTCTTTCACTATTCACTTGTGACCATGTTGCCCCTCCATCATCAGAACGGTACACCCCACCTTTTTCCTTGTTTTCCACAATAGCGAAAACACGCTCAGAATTTACAGGGGAAACAGAAACCCCAATAATACCCAAAGTATCCTTCGGGAAACCCTCATTTTTAGAAATCTCGGTCCAATTCTCACCACTATCGGTACTCTTCCAAAGTGCAGAACCTTCCCCACCGCTACTTAAAGAATAAGGTGTTCTCTGCGCGCGCCAAGAGGAAGCATATAAAATTCTGGGATTGTTCGGGTCAAATGTCAAATCAACGAATCCAGCTTGATCATTGACAAATAATTTTTTGCTCCACGTTTTTCCACCATCGGTGGATTTGTAAATACCCCTATCTTGAGTGGGTTTATAGATGTTTCCTAAAACAGCGGCATACACCGTATTATGGTCGTTTGGATGAATTCTAATCCTAGGTACATGTCGGCTGTTGGGCAAGCCCGCAAAAGACCATGTTTTCCCAGCATCTTCAGTTTTCCAAATACCATAACCACTAGAAACATTACCCCGAAGTGTTTTTTCTCCACCTCCAACATAAATAACATTTGGGTCACTTTGAGCCACCTCTATTGAGCCAATACTACCACCAAAATAACCATCAGAAATATTAGCCCATGAGCGACCCCCATCAAGTGTTTTCCAAACCCCACCACCAGTAGCTCCAAAATAAAATAGATTGGGTTCACCGGGTACGCCGGTCACCGCCGCCGATCGACCGCCTCTGTGAGGGCCTATCGAACGATATTCCAAACTAGAATACAACTCTGATGGAATCTGCGGTGTTGTGGCTGTTTTTTTTCTCCTTTGTGATTCCCCAGTGAAGGCAATAAAACATAGGGAAAGCATGGCAAATCCTGCCTTTGGGAATAGCATTTTCATTTTTAGGTCTTCTTTGAATTAGTCAGACTTAAATGTAGTGAAAAAGCAAGAGAACCTTTTCTTAAATAATTCGTAAATTCAGGGACAACCAAAACCACGTTCATGGTTAGATATATCTTACTTTTTGCAGTATTCACTGGTCTTGTGGCATGCAAAGACAAAAGCGAAAAAAAAGCAGAAGTACCCACCACTGCCGCGACTGAAGAAACCTCAGAATGGCAATATCTTTTTGACGGCACAACTTTAGAAGGTTGGCGAGGGTATGGTATGGATGCCCTACCTCCAGGATGGATAATCGCAGATAGCACGCTGACCTTCGATACCGAGCTAGGCCTAGAACAAGATTATACCGGTGGAAAAGACATTATTTATGGAGCAGAGGAATTTGACAATTTTGAGCTCTATTTGGAATGGAAACTTCCCAAGGGAGGGAACAGTGGTATCTTCTATCACGTCAAAGAAGGATATGAAGGCCCACCTGTTGTTTCACCTGAATACCAATTGATTGATGACGAAAACTACGCATCCATTCACGACCTCACCGCCTATAACTCCCAATTTGGAGCCGAACATCCTGAAGTATTACAAGACTGGCAGAAAACCGGGGCAGATTATGCCATGCACACCGCTAATGAGGCTGAGAAAAAACTGAACCCTATTGGGGAATGGAATTCCTCCAAAATTGTGTTTACCCCTGAAAAAGTAGAGCATTGGTTGAACGGAAAAAAAATATTGGAATTTGTACCATGGTCAGAAGACTGGCAAACCAAGAAAAATTCGGGTAAATGGGACAATGCCCCCGATTATGCGAAATACAAAACGGGCTTTATTGCGCTTCAAGACCACTCGAGTCCTATCTGGTTCAAGAACATAAAAATCAAAAAATTATAGCTCAAAATGAACAAAAGAGATTTTCTAAAGAAAAGTGGTATCGGAGCCTTGGGAATGTTAGCCGTGCCGGCTGCCTTAAATGCAAAGACTGGCTCAACATCTGCCGACGGCAAATTACGTACCGCCCATATTGGCGTGGGTAATATGGGAGGTGAAGATTTACGTGATATAGCGTCACACCCTGAAGTAAAGGTTGTTGCCCTGTGCGATGTCGATGCTATCAACCTCTCTTCTGCAAGAAAAAAACATCCGGAGGCGCGTGTCTTTTTTGATTATCGGGTGATGCTCGAAGAAATGGCCAATGAGATTGATGCTGTAATCGTTTCTACCCCAGACCATACTCATGCTCCCGCCTCATTAAAGGCCATGGAAATGGGCAAAAATGTCTATTGTCAAAAACCAATGACCCATTATGTTGCCGAGTCGCGAGCCATGAAACAACTTGCAGAGGAAAAAAATCTGGTTACCCAAATGGGTATTCAGGTACATTCGTTTTACGACTATATGTTGGCCACCCTGCTGATTCAAGATGGTATCATTGGAAAAGTACACACCGTACATGCCTGGAGTCCGAAGTCTTGGGGTTATAACGGTGCCGTACCTGAAGGGAAAGATGAGGTGCCAGCACAACTGGACTGGAACCTATGGCTGGGCACCTCAGCCCAACGCCCTTTCAAAGAAGGGTATTATCACCCTGGTAATTGGCGAAAACTAATGGACTATGGTTGTGGAACTTTGGGCGATATGGGCGTGCACATTTTCGATACCCCTTACAATGCATTGAACCTTGATGTACCAATGACCATTAAGAACGAATGTCGCGAGCCGAATGGTTTTGGCTATCCAGAAAATAATACCGTAACCTATGAATTTCCGGGCACGGAGTATACCGACAAGACCTTAAAATGGATATGGTATGATGGGCCTGGTATGCCCCCTTCACATGAAGATTTGATGCTGCCGGAGCAAAAAGAAATGACCAAAAAGCAAACTGCTTCAAAAACAGATATTTCATTGGATGCCAAAGTGGCGAGTGAAGGCCAATTGCCGGAACAGGGTGCGATGTTCGTGGGTTCGAAAGGCAGGTTATTACTCCCCCATTTTATGCAATTACCGCGTAAAATCAAAAATGGAAAGTATGTTGATATTTCCAAGGACATTGAAAAACTCACCGAGAAGTTTAATCTAAGTGAGCCTTCAAGAAACTACGCTGCCGATGCGCCGAAACACTACCACCAATTTGTGGATGCCTGTCTGGGCAAGGCAGAGTGTTCAGCACCGTTTTCCTATGCGGCGCGATTGACCGAAACGATTTTACTTGGTGTCATTGCAGGGCGTTTTCCAAACCAAACCCTGCATTGGGATGCCGCTAAGGCACAATTTGCAGAACAAGAAGCCAATCAATACCTGTCAGGAGAGTATCGCGAGTTTTAAATTTAGGTCACTGAGGTGCTCGAAGTGACCTATACGTAATGTGGCTTCGAGCGCCTCAGCCACCAAAAATGAATGAATAAAGGATATGTTTACATACTAGAATGTTCCGACGGCTCCTATTATACAGGTAGCACTATTGATATTGAAACTCGGCTTCAACAACATCAAAATGGACAGGGAGCCAATCATACCAAAAAGCGACTCCCAGTTCAACTGGTCTATTTAGAAGAATTCACGAGAATTGACATGGCCTTTAATCGTGAAAAGCAGATTCAAGGATGGAGTAGAAAAAAGAAGGAGGCATTGATCAATGGAGAGTATAACCAACTGCCTAATCTTTCTTTGGCCTATAGGGATTTGAAAAAATAGGGTAGGTGGCTTCGAGAGCATTTCGACTATGCTCAACGACCACCTCAGCCTCCAATAACTTAAACCGGACACTTAGAGAACTCAGTGACCATGAACCAAAAAACAAAAATCCCCTCCTTTTCAAAAGGAGGGGAATGATTTTTAACTTTAGTTGATACAGGAGAGTGCTCTATTTCAACCCCAACTCCTTTTTACGTTCTTGAAGCAACTGATACACATCAATCTTAGCCCCTTCTTCAATCGTTTCATCAACGGTGAACAAGACATATCGTTTGCCCTTATTCCTAAAATAAAGTTCTTGACCGATTTTCAAATCGACTCCACTATTGGACTTTGGAGATAGGTTGGGATTCATCACATTAGGAATAATCAACGGAATTGATTTTGAGCTCGAATTGACCAAGGTAAAACTGACCAACCCCTCATTGGAGGCCATTACCTTTTTGGCATCCATTTCGGTAAACGAAACCGAAAGGCTTGCAGTCTTGTCAGAAGAATTTACAAACACAATCTTGCTCGTATTTTCAACCATCACTTCAACTTTCCCAACAGGTCCCAGACCAAATCCACGAATAAATTCCCCTGTTTTTTTATCAACCACTTTTACATCGATATCCCTACCGTTGTTTCTTAGCTTTAATTGATACATTTCATAATCGGCGTAATCCAATTCCAAAGAAGACCTTGGTGGAATCTCTAAACTTGACCGCTGTGCGAATGCCAAACCTACTGCCGCGACTACGATACTAAAAAATACGACCACTGTTTTTCTCATGATATTTAATATTTAAAATGAATACTGAAACAAATTTGCAGCTTGAGTTTTCAGTGGTCGACTCAAATAAAAAAGAGATGTCTCAAATTATATGAGACCTTATGTAGAGAGGGATTGTAAGTATTGGGTAGGGGTCAATTGCACGGATTTTTTAAAGACCCGATTAAAGGTGGCCTTGCTGTTGAAACCACAGTCAAACGCGAGCCCGACAAGTGATAATTGTTTGTTGTCGCCTTGTTGCAATCGTTTCTTGAATTGGTCAATTCGATAATCATTGACAAAATCATTAAAGTTCTTTCCAAAACCGGAATTGATAATTTCCGAAACTTCTACTCGGTTCATTTGTAACCGATTGGATAATTGCGCTAGGTTGAGTTCAGGGTCTAAATAGACCTGTTCCTCAGCAAAAAGCTTTTCCAAGGCCCTCTTTTTTTCATTCAACTCATTGTTAAGGGACTTGGCGCCATTGGTTCTAGTCAAGGTTATGTCAGGAATATGGGGCGTAAAGTCTTTTAGAAAGCTGAAGTCGGTAAAATAGCCCTTGACCCCCAAGTAGAGCAGCGTGACCGCCGATAAAAACTCAATCCACCATTTTTGGGTCCAACTCATTTCAAAAATGAGGTCATTGATAAAGACCTGAACCAAACCATAAACAAACAAGAAAGAGTAAACCAATAAAACCGTAAATATCCAACTTAGCTCTTTCTGGGTAAGATTGGAAAAGAATTGTTGTATCTCATTTTTATAACGATAATACAATTGAAAGGAAAAGGCCAAGTATAAAAGCATCTGAGCGTTGGAAATCACATCTACCACGGGGTCAAGATATTTCCATTGAAAGTTGATGACCAAATATCCATTTTGGTTGTCATTAAAACCGGGCTGACTCGCATCATACCCCAGAATGACCATTTTGATGATAAAGAAAAGGAGCCACGGGAAAAAATGCCATAGGTGTTTGGCTTGAAATCGAAAATTAGGCTGCAGCACACTCTTAACATAAAAGTAAATCAAGGGTGCCATGAGCATGCCCATATTGACGAGGTAGTAGTTAATCTTTGTATTTCGAAAAGTATCATACCATCCCATAAAACCAATAGTATAGGTCGTTCTATGATAACACATGATCAAAAGAATCAAGGCCAAAAAGATATCGGGTACCGTTTTTATACCAAAATAGCGCGTCAACAAAAGCCCAGTTAGTATAAGCCCCTGTACCACCAGTATCAGCAAGGGTGTACTATACAGGTTAAAGTCAGGAAAACCTTGAAAAAGAAAGAGGGTCATGGGCTCGGTTGTTCCTTTAAAGATAAAACTTTAGCACCTTCGGCAAAAGGTTTATAAACGAAAATCCCTTCAAAGGTTTTAAGCAAAATTTTAGCATTAAGACTCGAACTATAATTCCATTTTTATTTTGAATTTTTTAAATACCCAAATATGGGTATGTCAAACCCTATTATATTCTTTTACCTTTAAACCACTAACTATCATCTATTTAATGAATTATAAACTTTTTCTTTAGTTGTATGAATTGTATTCAACTTAAAAGAATAGATAAGTCAAAATACTAAGCAATGAGTGCCAAAAAGCATATTTACAACTGGTTTTCTCGATTCTTCCAAAGCTTCGGAAAACACCTTCTTTCAATCGTATTCGTTTCAATCATTTTTATTGTTTTTAGGTTGCCCCAGATCAACGATCTCGTTTTAATCATGATTCAAGACAAAAACGATTTTAAAATTATGTTAGGTTTTTATGCCTTGATCATCATTTTTGCCTTTCTCATTGCGAATCTTCATTTATTGCTAAAACCCAACAATCGCACAAAAAAAATCAGATTTCAAGAAGGTTTTTGGCAAATAGTAAGAACACTGTTGTACAATTTGAATCCAGAAGATGAAAAAGAACAATATTTAAATGTGGAAAGCGATAATTCGGGGGTTATTCCACCCAGTCAATTGGAGGTTCTATTCCCCAAATTACTGGCCACTATTTTCATTCTTTCTGTCGCATTTGCTGTAGATACGGCCTACTACGAGTTTTATGGCGATAATATTCTTCCTAAGGATAACTGGGCTTTTCTAATTCTGGCCGTTATTATGATTTTGGCAACCAGTAATTGGGTGGCAAAAGTCGTACAATCAATCTCTAATGAAACAATCAACAAGACAGTTCCTATTGTTGTTGCTGCTATTTGCTTTTTCTCAATTTTCATTTTAGGCACAATGCACGAAGGAGGAAGACCGGAAGACTTCAAAAGACTTTTCTACTCCATTTTGGCTTTGGCACTTTTATTTTATACGCTATCTGTTTCGTATCACCCTTGGCTTTTGTATCTCAAAAGAAAATATGGACTGATTTTTGGACTATTGCTCATAACAGCTAAGCTGATATTATATGGCATTCTATTCTGGAATCCGGAGTTGGATTTAGGGTCTCCTCTAAACATTATATTGGTATGTTTAGGTTCACTTTATATGGTTTTTATGGGCTTGCGAATTGCAGGTAGTTATAGCGGTTGGCCCGTGTTTCCCATCATTTTTATTGGTGCTATAATTTCAACTGTTTTTGTTGCCAAATCTGAAACGTTCACCCATTACGAAATTAAAAAGGTAAAGTCTGACATTGATGTTGCAAATAGAATATCTTTAGATGAGTACGCCGATAGGTGGATTGAAAATCGTTTAGCAGCTATCAATTTACGAGACTCCATAACTAGATATCCTATAGTGCTGGTTTCATCGGAAGGCGGTGGTTCTCGAGCTGGGCATTGGAGCCTTTTGGTGCAAAGTTATTTGTACAAAAACTATCCTAACTATTTTCACAAACTCTTGTTTTCACTAACGGGAGCTTCTGGCGGATCGGTGGGAAACAATCTTTTTCACACGGTTGCGTATGAAAATAGGGTAAAAAAGGACCCCACAATTTTCAATTCCACCGACACAACCTTTGACTACCAAGCCAGCCGGTTTTACAGTCATGATTATATCAGTGCCTCTATTGCAGCCTTACTGGGCAATGATCTTCTTGCCAGTATTATAACATGGGGACCTTCTAAAGACCGTGGAAACCTGCTGGATGAACAATGGGAAAAATCATTTAAGTGTTACTTCGGTTTTGATGGCCTTTCTCGGGCTTTCGTAAAACCAGCAATCGAAAATGAGGAGTTTGTACCACCCTTACTGGTCACTAATACGACTAAAGTTCACAATGGCAAATAAAACCTTATGAGCAATGTGAGCTTTGAGAAAGCTCCTACGACGGAAAATCAGCCCACTTCTTTCCAATTTGAAGATTTGTTGTGTTTAATTCAAGAAAAACACATCGATTCGACAATAAAGCAATCAACTGCCATGCGATTAAATGCTAGCTTTCCCTATATAAGTCCGAACGCTAGAATAAAAGAGGTAGGGCAATTTGGTGATAGTGGCTATTATGATAATGTCGGTGGTGTAGTTACCCGTCGTTTGGAAGAAGCACTACTTAGCGCCCTTAAACGGGCCAACCTGACAGCTAAAGAGGTTGAAATAGTTCATTTGATTCTTACGAATAATCCCAATCTCGAGGAAATGTGTTGTAATCTAAAACCTAAAGAAAAAGATTCTATATCATTCGCGAGTCAACTTATTTCTCCTGCTAAAATGGTGATACAGGCAACTTTTGCTCATCCGAATGATTTTATTGATGCTGCACCAGATTCCTTTAAGATTGAATCCAAACGCACCAAGATAACGCCTTCCAAAAGAAAGATGTTCTTCGAGCTATATGCACAAGATATGACCGAATACTGTCCAATCATTCCCCTTGGTCGCTATTTGAGCAAAGATGCATTACGGTCATTGGAGCAGCGGCTCAAAGAAGACGAAGTCGCTACAAGATTAAATGCACTTCTCAAAAAAATGGATTCCATTTAAAATCACTTGAATCATAGCAGAAATGGAGTAATTTATAGACGGATTAGTGAATTGAATTTCAAGCCAAGGTAAAAAAGACTATGATAAAAAAACTAGCCTCGATTGTGCTACTTCTCCTTATGGGTTGTGAAACCAAAACCGTTGAGTCGTCGCCACAAAAAGTAGAACTCACCAATACCTATATCGATCCAGGCCCTGGCTATTCCCAAGCGGTAGTGGTGGAAGCCAATGGCGTCAAAACCATTCATATTTCAGGGCAAGTCGGTACGGGACCAAATTTTAAAAATCAGTTTACAGAGGCCCTAAACGGCTTGTTCAAAACCTTAAAAAATTCGAGGGCGCCCTTTGCTGACGTAGTGAAATACAAAACCTATATCGTCGATTACCAACCAGCCTATCTAGATACATTTCGCACTATTCGAAAGGAATTGTTGGGCGATAAAGACATGCCTGCCAGCACATTGGTAGGGGTTCAGGCGCTTGGCCTTCCCGAATGGAAGGTAGAGATTGAAGCGATTGCCGTTTTGAAAGTAGATTAGGTCATCGAGGTTTTCAGCATAATTTTAACGAATGGTGTCTTCACAGGCTTCGTTCACCTTAGATAGGGTATTCAAACAGAATCGAAATGCGCCGCAATTAAAACCTCGCCAAGGGTTCATCAATGCTCCTGGAGGAGCTCTTTATTTCAAAAGAAATCAAGGCGTTTTGTCTAAAATCATACGCGTAATAAAACTGTAATTGCTTTATTTTTACGTATGCCGCTTTCAAAAGCATATCTGCTAGCATACAAATATTTACCAGAACGACTGGAACAACACTATCAAGACTTACCTTTTTCGAATCACTGTTATTTGCGTATGGCTCTAGATGTTGTGATAGGTAACCAATGGGATCTTAAAATAAAGAAACCCGCATACCGGCATTTGAACCCGGAACAATTACAATGTGTAGTTCATGTGCTCAAGGAATACCTTACCAACAACACCTTAATTATAGAACATCACGCTATATCGTTAAGGTACCGAGCTGCCTATAAAGGACGACAACAGAAATTAAAACTTTAAACCGTTCCGATAAGAAGGTTACAATACGCTACCCCGTCTAAAATTATGGGTAGGGAAAGAAGCATTTTAATTGTTATTCTGTTAGGAACAAAAAATATCGCTATGAAATATATTACTTCTTTAATTGGACTCTTGTTTTGTTTAGGAAGTTGTTCTACAGACGGTAACGACAATGAACAAGAAACCACTGCAATACATCAAGCCGAAAAACTCCCCCTGCTAAAGCGGTCCAATAGCATTGGAATTATTCGGGGATTCAACCCCACGAATCCCCCAGCAACAATAGATTCCATAAACACTCGATGGCAGGAGGCCTTAGCATCGGGAATGCGAGTAGGTCGACTGCAAATTGATTGGCCTGAATTGGAACCCCAAAAAAGTACATTTGATACCGAAATTTTGGAAAATCAACTTACAGAGGCCATGGACAATGGGCTTCAAAGCTTTCTATTGATTTCGGCCTATGATAGCGAAGGTCCTGTCTTGCCTACTGACCTTGAAGGTTTACCGCTAAATAGTTTTCAAGTCATTACGCGTTTTAAAGCCCTTATGGATTGGGTAATTCCCATGCTCGTCGAACATAAGGGCTACGCTATCTCTATCTCGAATGAAGCGGATGTAAATTTTGAAGACTTGCCCAACCTTAACAAAGAGCTGTTGGACTTTGTCAAAGAAATAAAGGCACATATACATTCCATCAATCCACAGATGGCAGTTACCGTGACCTTTGCAGAAGGAAGCTTGACTAAATTTCCAGAACAGGCAAGTGAGATCATCGCAGCCTGTGATGTGGCCTGTTTTAATTTTTATGGAGCCGAATCCACTGCGACCCCGCCCTACAACAAAAACCTCAATGAAAATGAAATTAAAGCTGATATTCAGCAAATGCTACAAATTGCTGGCGCTAAAAATGTACTTATTCAAGAATTGGGAATGCATACAGATATGGAACGCTTAAATAGCTCTGAAGAAATACAACGAAAATTCTTTGAAGTCTTTTTTGGCACAATGCAACGCGAGAATCGGATAAGAGCAGCTTACGTAGTTCAATTGGTGGATTGGTCAGAAGAAGCTACAGAATTGTTTCGAGCTTTTTTTACGGATGATGCTACATCCATAGACTTCTTTGAAAGCTATGCGGCTTCCCTAAAGAGCTTGGGCATGCTAACGTATGAAGACGGTACCCAACGCCCTGCTTGGAACGAATTTTTAAAGTGGCTGTCCATTTTCAATTAAGTAAGTAAAATAGCTAAAACCTTCAATACCAATGCGACACAAACAGGTTGTCGTGTGTATTTTCCAACAGGTGCTGTCAGCTCAGCAGGTTTTGACATAATCGTACCCAATACCAGGGAAATTTTTGATTTTATAGTTTTGAAGTTTCTTTTGATTGTTAATACCTTAAAGGAACAGCATACTTGGTCACTACAGAAAATTTTTAGCATGCAATAATCCCTATTCAGTCCCTTATAAAGAAATCATAGGCAAAGTCATTTATGATACCAATGACACGACAACTACTTTTGCCGTGGCATAGGCCAATTCACCATTGGACAATAGAATTGTGACCTAGTTCACCATCCGGCAATTTATGGGGGGTTCCGATTCGGCTTCACCTGTGCTCTGCAGCTTAGAGCTGATAGATGCCAGTATAATTTGTGATGAAGCAACCGTAACGATTGAGGTCATCGCTTCAATCATAACAAATCGAAGAATGACCTATCGTGCAACCCACTTAAGCACTGTTACCGTAACATTGTATTCAATAATTCCCTTACATTTTCACTGTTCCAGTTTGCGGCACCGGTCTCCTTAATAATAATAACACCTTCGCTATCAATCAAATAATTCGTGGGAATACTAGACGATTGCAACGCTTTCGGAACCGTCGAAGCTGGAAAATATACTGGTACTTCAAAGCCTTTCTCCATAATAAAATCATTCACTACCCTAGGTGGTTCATGGGTAACCAATACAAAGTTGATATCCTGCCCGTAATCGTTAAACAAGGCTTCAATACTGGGTAGTTCGGCTATGCAAGGTGCACACCAGGTTGCCCAAAAACCCAAGAATGTGATTTTACCTTTGCCAATGGGCTGTGTCACTATATTTTCGTCAAGATTTCGCAATGAATAGTCAAAGGACGAAATTTTAGTTCGCTCGCCGGTATTAGAAATACTTGGAGACCACACAAAGGTTTTTAGGCGGTTCATGCCAATTCGAATCGGCTGCCCTGTTTTAGGAATAATGAGGAGTAAAATGAAAATCCCTAAAAGAAAATCGAACCATTTCGACCTTTTCCGAAAAAAGAATAGTTTCATACCCTATTGAGTCGATTCAGAATGATATTATTACACCCTAAAGTGCAACATATTTGTGCTCTAGCAACATTTCAAAGGTCACATACTTCAAAGCCTTTTCATGAGTGGACTCTAAAACAACCGGTGGTGCCAAATCTTGATCATACGCTTCCTTCCAACGTGAAACACATAAGCACCATTTATCACCGGCCTTTAAGCCTGGGAATTTGAAATAGGGAAGTGGCGTAATCAAATCGTTGCCTTGCTTAAAGGTAAAACGCAGAAATACATCCGTCATAATTGCACAAACCACATGGGTACCAACATCCTCCGTTCCTGTTTTACAAAATCCGTCACGATAAAAGCCTGTTTTGGGCTCAAAACAACAGGCCTCCAATTCGGTTCCCAAGACGTTTTTTTCCACGATGTTCTGTTTATCTCAAAGTTACGGGGATTCACCCGTATCTTTAATAAAAAAAGCATGCATAAAAAGACAGTACCTGATTGGTTATTGAAATCGAGGGAAAAATGGACGTATACCGGGAAAAAACGACCTGATTTTGCCATTACCCCAGCAGCAGGGCAGATTTCAGTGTGGGATTTTCCCCGACCGCCGGCCCTCGTTTCAGAACGCAGACCGGTAAAAGTACAATTCGAGGGGCAGACCATTGCCCTATCTGAAAATGCCATGGCAATCCGGGAAACGGCAAGCCCACCCACATTTTATGTACCCCCAAAAGATGTCAATGAAGCGCTTTTGGTGCGAATCGATGGCAAAACTTCCGTTTGTGAATGGAAAGGGGCGTCTACCTATTGGGCACTAAAAGTACAACCGAGCAAAGCCATTGCCTGGTCCTATTCGAATCCGTTTTCCCCCTTTGAGCCAATCGCAAATTTTTTCGCCTTCTATCCGCAACATTTGAATTGTTTACTGAATGATGAACCGGTCACACCTCAACCTGGTGGGTTTTATGCAGGTTGGATCACCAATGAACTGGTCGGGCCTTTTAAGGGCGAGCCTGGTACAGGGCACTGGTAGCGCTGCCTGAAAAAAGAATTTGGTCCATTTTAAATTCCCGTATCTTTAATCCGAATGGTGACTTTGGACAATCCGGTTTACGTACTTTTTATGCTGGCCCTGATGGTTTTGCTTGGCGTACTTGCCGAAAAGACCAAATGGGGCAACCAGCTGGGTGCAGCACTCTTGGCCATTGTCTTTACTGCAGTGATCGCCAATCTGGGGTTGGTACCTTCTGCATCGAACAGCATTGTACTTTACGATGGTATTTTTAGCTATGTCGCTCCCTTGTCCATTTTCTTTTTGATGTTAGGAGTAAACCTCAATGCGATAAAAAAGGCAGGGCTCCCGATGATTGGGCTATTCGTATTAGGTTCTTTAGCGACGGTTTTGGGAATTTTATTGGCTTGGCTATTCATCCATCCAGAAACCCAATTAGGGGAAAACGCCAGCACGCTTGCAGGCATGTTGACGGGCACATACACGGGTGGCAGCGTAAACTTTAATGCCATTGCCCTAGAATATGAATTTCAAGAACAGGGGGTGTTATATGCGGGTACGATTGCGGTCGACAATGTGGTTACCACCCTTTGGATTATTGTTACTTTGGCCTTGCCCCGTTTGTTACGTCCCATTTGGAAAGACAATCGTGGTGCAACCCAAGGGACCCAAACCGCACAGGAAATAGAGAAAAAGGGTATGGATATTTTCTCATTGGCCTGGCTTTTTGTTTTGGGGGCGTCCTCCTTTTTTATAGCAGAAACGCTTTCCCGTTATTTTCCTTCCATACCTAGTATTTTGACCTTGCCCACATTGGGAATCCTGTTAGCGCAGACCAAATTTGTTTCGTGTTTGATCGGTGCGCACACCTTGGGCCTTTACATGGTGTTTCTGTTTCTGGCCGTCATAGGGGCCTATTGCGAAATCGAGGCCGTGGTCGCCTTAAAGGAAATAGGATGGACCCTTTTTCTCTTCACAACACTTGCGGTCTTGGTTCATGGAGTTGTCATTATTGGTGGCGGCGGTTTATTGTATCGTGATTGGAGTATGATTGCTATCGCAAGTCAGGCCAATATTGGGGGTGGAGCAACGGCTCTAGCCTTGGCAGAGACCTTTGATAGAAGAGAATTGATGTTGCCCGCCATTTTAGTGGGCACCTTGGGCAATGCCCTGGGGACCTATCTAGGTTTTTTGGTCATTCAACTCTTGTAAATTCTGGGATTCATGAAAAACATACTGATAGGTCTATTTTTGATAGTTGCCGTTTCAAATGCACAAGACCGTGTACGTGATATTGGGCTTGAAATCGGGGTGTTACATCCCGGCCCTTTAAATGCCTTGACCGATGTGCCGGGTACCCGTGTGGTCACCACACCTTGGGCATAAATGATTCCATTAGAACCGGGGTGACCGTAATTCTTCCCCATGAGGGAAACTTATTTCAAGAAAAAGTACCGGCAGCTATTTATATCGGAAATGGATTTGGAAAATTGACGGGCTATACCCAAGTAAAGGAACTCGGTAATCTAGAAACGCCCATAGTTCTGACCAATACCTTGAGCGTGCCTACAGCCGTAAATGCGCTAATAGGTTATTCGCTAAGGTTGAAGGGCAATGAAAATATTCGGTCGGTCAATGCGGTAGTTGGGGAAACTAATGACGGTTATCTCAATGATATTCGCGCCCGTCATATTAAAGAAACGCATGTATTGCAAGCCATCGAAGATGCTAAGACCGGACCTATTCAAGAAGGCAATGTTGGTGCCGGAACGGGAACCATTTGTTTCGGTTTCAAAGGTGGAATTGGCACTTCATCTCGAGTGCTGCCCAGCAAGGCCGGTGGGTATACCGTAGGCGTTTTGGTTCAAAGTAATTTCGGGGGCGTTTTAGAAATTGCAGGGGTGGACGTCGGCAAACAACTGGGTCAATATTCCGATAGTTTTAAATATTCACCCGATGGCTCATGTATGATAGTCGTAATGACCGATGCCCCGTTGGATTCCAGAAATCTGGAGCGTCTTGCCAAAAGAGCGATGTTGGGTTTAGCAAAAACCGGTGGTATTGCCAGTAACGGCAGTGGTGATTATGTCATTGCTGTTTCGACCGCTGAGGAATGTCGTATTCCCTATCGAAGCGAAAACCCCATTCACACGAGACCGACCTTACGAAATGAGGCCATGACCCCTTTGTTTTTAGCAACTATTGAGGCAACGGAAGAAGCTATTCTCAATTCGCTTTTTGCCGCGGAAACCACTACTGGGCATAAGGGTCGAACGATTAAGGCATTGCCCAAAGACGTTGTCTTGGAAATGCTAAGGAAAGCTGGGAAAATAAAATGACAAGTCAAATCCTAAAAGCGCCTTCCCTTAGTCAAGGGAAGGTGTCCGGCTTCGGTGGACAGAAGGGATTGTTTTACTTTACCTTCAACCCTTTCCGAACCAACTAAGTTGGTCTACCTTTCGCTATTCAAGGAAAGGAATAATTGAAATACTATTAACTAGCAGATAATTTTAAGTACAATTCTTTATTCACATAATAATTGGCTCGCCCAATATGGTGTTTGTCCAAAATACAATCCATGGCTAATTGATTTAAATAATTGGCCGCAGTAATACGTGATATGCCCAACTCTTCTACCAACAACTCAATTTTTGTATACGGGTGACTGCATAAGTGATTTATTAGATCCTGACTATAAAACTTATAATTACCACGTACGCTGTATTTCAAGTTTTGCATCAATATTTTGATTTCATTTATTAATCTAATGGTATCCAAAGCAGTCTCTTCAACCCCTTTGATGATGTAAAGAATCCATGCTTCCCAATCGCCACGGTCGCGTACACCTTGTAACAATTCGTAATAGGCCTGTTTATTTTTAATGATGTAGGAACTCAAATACAATACGGGAAGTACTTGCAATTTTTTAATGATTAAGTATAATATATTAATGATACGCCCTGTTCTCCCATTTCCATCATAGAAAGGATGTATACTCTCAAATTGATGATGAATAATGGCCATTTTTATAAGTGGGTCAAGTTCATCATTACTATCATTGGTATACCATTCTAAATTTATCATCAATTCTTCAATATGCGATATACGCTGTGGCGGAGTATATACCACCTCTTGCGTTCTATCATTTCTTAAGACAGTACCCGATTGTTTACGAAAACCTGCATTGTTACCTTCTAAGGTCTGCTGGATTTTTTTTATAGTACTATTTGTCAGGATTTTTTGGTCAGTTATTAACCGATACCCGATGTTCATGGCCGAAACATAATTTTGCACTTCTTTGTTTGCCCCGGAAATAAATCCTCGTAATCTAATTTGACTCTTATAAAGTTCATCATGCGAGGTAATGATATTCTCCACTGCGGAACTTTCTTTTGCCTCTCTTAGAATAAGCGTATTCAACAGTACTTTTTGGTTGGGTATGGTTTCAGCAACACCTTTTAGTTCCGCTAGTGCCGCATGAGACTTTACCAGTTGTTTAAGTACTTTTTTAGTTTCGACATCTATGGTAAGTGGTAAGGATTTTAGTTTCCAGTCTTGCACGGTTTATTGTTTAGATAATTAGATTTTCTTTACAAACATATGCTTTATTGTAAAAAAAAATGGGTTTTCTTTACAATAAAAGAACGATATATAAAGGTTTCTTATCTTTTTAAACAAATAAATCAGTACCAGCTAAGAGAAACTGTTTGGTGTTTTTAATACCATCTTTAAAAGTTCACTGCGCACTCAAAGCATAAATCGCAAAAGACCCCAGCCAATGCCCTCCTTCATAACTATCACCCATCAAATTGGGAAAAGAATACCCCACATGCTGATGGGCCAAAGCAAGCAAGTGGCCGTACTCATCGGGATATTGTTCTGCGAGACCATACAACACCCAAGCACGACTAAAATTTAATCCATCTAAATGCACCAATTGACCATCTTCACGATCACCGACCAAAGCGACCTCAACTTTAAAGTCGGTCGTCTTCAGTTGTGGTAGAAATTGGTTCATCCAGTTCATAAAATCTTCCTTGTTCAGTATACGTTGCATTAAATCAATCTCTTCAAAACAGGGTGACAGAAAATCAGCCCCGCTGGGCTCCCAAGTCAAAGGGCAATTGATATCCTTACCATAAAAGAAAAGGGCCCTATCCCTAATAGTATTTTTTAGGTTTTCGTCATTAAAAGTTTCGGCATAGTCCCAAGCAAAAGCTAGTCCGAAGGCAGTGTTCGTATGGGTACCCACACGAACCGGATATTGTAGTTTTGGAAGGTAGTCGACAAATTTTTGGGCAATCAATTCGGCCAAGGGTTTTAGGTTTTCCTCCAATTCTTTTGCCTCGGTATCATCCCAAGTATGGATTTCTTCCATCAACTTCAATAGCCAACCCCAACCATAGGTGCGTTCGTAATTCCTGTTGTTTTTTCCATCAAAATAGGCAACCTCTTGGCCAATACTTTCCTTAGAAAGATTGGTTTTTAAAATTTCACGAATCCGCTCAGCTTCCTCCAAATCAGGATACATTTTCAAGAGTTTCACCATGGACCAATGCCCATGAACGGCCGAATGCCAATCAAAACATCCGTAAAAGGCGGGATGCAGGGTTTTCGGTTCTGCCAAATCATCTCCACTACCCAAAGTTTGACCCAATCTATTGGGATATTCCTTCTGAACACATTCCAAGGGCAAGTTGGCCAATATATTTGCCTGTTCTAAAGTCAACTCAATTTTCTCAACAGGGGCACGCGTTTCTTCCTCTTGAGCAATCTTCTTTTTGTCCTTATCAACAGAAATAACACAACCAACGGCTAGAAAGCAAAGAAGGGATAAGACATAAAACGGGTAGTTTTTCATATTGCAATGATTTAAAAAAATATGAGATAGACGAGCAATGTAACAAAACCACTTCATTTTATACCAATGGATTACAGGCTAACCGCTTTTTTGTAGCTTTAAAATTCTAACGAAATAAACACTGTTATATGGATATTTTTGGAAAAATAAAGGAGAAACTCAGTCATGAGTTTATTGATATCGTTGAATGGCTCGACTATACAGATGATACCATCGCCCATCGCTTTGAACGCTATCAGAACGAAATCAAAAACGGAGCAAAATTAATTGTTCGCGAAGGACAAACCGCTGTTTTTGTAAACGAGGGACAATTGGCCGATGTCTTTTCACCAGGCACCTATGACTTAACGACCCAGAACCTGCCTATTCTGGCTACCTTAAAAGGCTGGAAGTATGGTTTTAATTCACCTTTTAAAGCAGAAGTGTACTTTGTAAACACCCATTTATTCACCGATGAAAAATGGGGTACCAAAAATCCGATAACCTTAAGTGACGAACGATTTGGCTTGGTTGAAATTCGTGCGTTTGGCACCTATGCCTTTCGTGTTTCTGATGCCGGAAAGTTCATCATCGATATCGTGGGTACAGACAATAATTTTACCAATTACGAAATCAATGAGCATTTGAAAAGCCTGATTTCCACACGATTTACCGATACGGTGGGTGAAGCGAACTTACCTATCGAACTATATGCCGCCAACACCACTGAACTGTCGGACACCTGTCGTGAGGTTATGGCCCCTGAGTTTGAATCGGTAGGTATTTCATTGGAGAAATTTTTCATTGAAAATGTCTCCATGCCGGAAGACCTCAAAAAGGAAATTTTCGAATATAGCCGACTGGATAAACTTGACATGCAAAAATTGGCGCAATTCAAAGCCGCCAAGGCCATGGAACTTGCCGCCAAGAACGAAGGCGGAACGGCTGGTGCCGGAATGGGAATGGGAATGGGCTTCGTATTGGCACAACAAATGGGCGGCATGATGGGTGGCACAATGGCGCAATCGCAAGGCTTTCCTCAAGCCGGGGGGGCTGTAGTTCCACCACCAATGCCAACAGCAGTACAATACTTTTATGCGATGAATGGCACACAACAAGGGCCGGTTTCCTTTGAGCAAATGAAATCACTTTTTGCAGGGCGTACCATTAACAGAGATAGTTTAGTCTGGAAACAGGGTATGGCCAACTGGACCCCACTTCAAGAAATTGAAGAGTTGAAATCATTTTTAGGGGGCAGTACACCACCACCATTGCCAAGTGCATAAAACTTAATTGTTCCCCTACTCCGTTGAGGAGGGGAAAGAATTCCGACCTAAGTGTCGGAAGAAAGGGGTGGTTGCAGGAAAGCAACCGCTCCGTCTCCCGCTTCGCGGAAGCCACCTCCCCCCAATTGAGGGGAGGAGCTAAAACTCAAGATGCAAATACCCTTGGAAGAAACAGTAAAAAAAACCGAACTTAAAAAACCCTGCATCAACTGCGGTGCAGAATTGCGATACCTCCCGGGAACAAGAAACATCACCTGTGACTACTGTGGACATCAAGAAACCATTGAAACAGATGAGACCGGTTTTAGGGAATTAGAGCTTTATCCCTATCTACAACAAATGGGGTCTTTGCAGCACAGTGAAAAAGTCTCTATGTTGAACTGCGGAAACTGCGGTGCCGTGCAACATGTCGAAGAAACCTATAAATCGCTCCACTGTGTATATTGTAGTACCCCCTTGGTCTTGGAAGATGCATACAAAGAAGATTGGATTTTACCCGGAGCAGTCTTGCCCTTTCAAATCGATAAAAAAAAGTCATATCAAATCTTTCAGCGTTGGGTACAGCGTTTATGGTTTGCTCCAAACAACTTAAAAAAGGCGGCTCTGGACCCTCAATTTACCAAGGGTCTGTATTTGCCCTATTGGACCTTCGATGCCCAATTACAAGGCACCTACAATGGGCAAAGGGGAGAATATTATTACGTAACCAAACGTGTTCGCAACGCCAATGGTAAAATGGTCAATCAACGGGTACGAAAAACCCGATGGTATCCGGCTTCAGGCCGTATTTCAGGCTTTATTGATGATACCCTGGTGAAAGCCTCGAATCAACGCAAGGGTAAAGTGCCTGTAAAAGTCGCTCACTGGAATTTAAAACTATTACAACCTTTCAATTCGAGTTTCTTAAGGGGATTTGTAACTGAAAAATATACCATTCCACTAAAACAAGGGCACCTTATGGCAAAGGACGAAGCCAAACATATTGCAGAACGATGGTGTAGACAAGATATCGGTGGTGATACCCAACGGGTGAATCGAATGAACATTGATCTTTCTGAAGAAACCTTCAAACATATTTTGTTGCCGGTCTACATAAGCGCCTATCGCTACAACGGAAAAGAATATAATTTCTTCGTCAATGGCGAAAACGGGATTATTTATGGAAGTAGGCCGTATAGTTTTTGGAAGATTATTTTCACGGTACTACTAGTAGTTATTGTCATCGGCACCATTATAATTTTTAATCAGTAATACATTTCATTGTCATACTTTTAAGCAAAACGAAAGCGGTATGAAAAAACTAGTAGTGCTACTATTCTTAGTTTCTGTATTTACAAATGCTCAGGAAAGTAATGACGAGAACATTGAGGCGATAAAAGCAATACTCATCGCCCAAAAAGACGCCTGGAACAATTATGACATTGAGACCTTTATGGAAAGCTATTGGAAATCCAATGATTTGGCCTTCTATGGAAGTAGCGGGGTCGTTAAAGGATGGCAAGCTACCTTGGAACGTTACAAAAAGGCCTATCCATCAGAAGCGCATTTTGGAACACTTGATTTCGTTTTCAATGAAATTGCTCCTATTGACCAAGGGTCCTATTATGTCATGGGTGAATACCATCTAACGCGACAGGTTGGAGATGCCAATGGCATTTTTATGTTGGTTCTAAAGAGGATTGGTGGCGAATGGAAGATTATCGCTGATACCTCAGCAAGTACAGATTGAATATTTGGCTCAATGAATTATAACACCTTAATGTTCATTCATTTATTCACCGTTGTACCGTGCGTGTTCTTGGGTGCATATGGGTTATTGGGCAAGAAGGGCACTCCTGTACATAAAAACTTGGGAAAAATTTACATGACATTGATGTTGTTCACAGCCATAATCACTTTGTTTATGCCTGCAAACGTTGGGGGTCGATTTTTAAACCATTTCGGATGGATCCATTTGTTCAGCTTTCTC
>JBHJJC010000007.1:0-112262 GCA_050042945.1 Croceivirga sp. | reverse complement strand
TGCATATAAAAAGACTTTATCTGCTTTTGCCCTATCCAATAAGGTACTTTTTTTCAAGGTTATGTGTTCTTGTGCTTGATTTGCCGACACTTTAATGTCTTTTTCAATGTTTTCCAAGAGGTTTCCCTCAAAATCCATCAGACTTACTTTAAGTTTGGCGTCCTTGTTTTCCAATAGGTCCGATATGACATAAGTTCGGACATCCTCCCCATCCATATCAAAACTAACCAACAGATTTTCAAAGGATTTTTTTGCACTATAGTGCAACGCCTTCCATTTTCTATAATAGTCGATACTTGACCAAGACGCCACAGGCCAGCAATCATTGATTTGCCAGTACAAACTGCCCATGCATCGGTCTCGATTCATTCTATGCGCCTCAATACCCACTTTGATGCCATAGGCCTGTAGCAATTGGCTTAAATACAAAAAGTTCTCAAAATCTTTTGGTTTTCTGTAATGTCGTAACATATACTCTTCTATAGTCACATTTCCAATACTCGACCTCTGATGCGATTGCATCACTTCCGAATATATATCGTAATCTTCAGGGTTTGTATATCGTTTTACACTTGAAAATTCAGGGAAGGATTGAAACCCATATTCTGACATAAAACGGGGGATGGCTACTTTGTATTCACTAAAAGGCTGTTTGCCCCACCAGACCATCCAATAATGGGCATCTCCTTTTTCATAAGATTCCTTCTCACCAAAATCACTCCCAGGAGAAGAGGGCCAGTATTCCCGATCATTATCGTATTCGCTTACTACTTCGGGTAGGACCTTATGGAAAATATCATCATATGCTTTCCATATGATATCGGCGACTTCTTGAGATTGGTTTTTGATGGCATCATTCTTCCATCCCCAGTTCTCCCATGCCGAAAGAATCTCGTTGTTGCCACACCAAAGTGCAATAGAAGTATGATTGCGTAATCTCTTTACATTGTCAATGGCCTCTTGTCGAACATTTTCCAGGAAATCCTCATCTCCCGGAAACATAGCACAGGCGAACATGAAGTCTTGCCAAACGAGTAGTCCCATTTCATCGCATAACTCATAGAACTCTTTGTTCTCATAAATGCCGCCGCCCCAAACACGGAGCATGTTCATATTGGCCCCTTTGGCAGATGAGACAATATGTTTATAGTTTGAGGAATCAGGTCTAGTCAAGAATACATCTTGAGGAATATAATTGGCCCCTTTCATAAATACGGGATACCCATTCACCTTAAAATAGAATGAAGTGCCTATACTGTCCGGTTCTCTTACCAACTCTATAGTGCGCAATCCTATTTTATGTGAGGCTTCATCATAATACCCATTTGAGCTTATTTTTACTTTGATATCATATAAGGTTTGGTTCCCCATGCCGTTAGGCCACCAGCGCTTCGGATTGGCGATGGCAAATGGAATATCCAATTGATTCGTTACTCCATTAGGCTTTAATTCAACTGTTTTGTTTAGTGTGTCGTTCACGAAGAGTTCTATCGTTGTCTTCTTAGGTTCAGCATCCAGTTCCAGTTCAATTTTTGCAGAAAGTTTGGCCGTATCGGCAGCAATGGATTTTTGTTGAATAAAAAGGTCTTCAATTTTGAGATTGTTCCATGTTTTCAATATAACGGAACGCCATATACCCGAAGTAACCAATCTAGGTCCCCAGTCCCAGCCAAAATGATATCCTGCTTTTCGGGTAAAGATGCTCACCTGCTTTTCACCTTCTATCTTTCCAATTTTGGCTAAATCATTATCTGATACTGGAATGGTGTAATCCAGAGCATCATATTTTTCAATACCTTTTTGGATAGGGGATTCAAGTCGTACATGCAATGTATTTGCCCCCTCTTTTAAAATGCTTTTCACATCAACTTCGTAATTTCGGAACATATTGTCCGTTTCCAGAATGAGGGAATCATTCAGATATATTTTACCGTAGGTGTCTATACCATTGAATTGAAGCGCTATGTTGGGTCGCTCCATTTGTTCTTTGGTCGCCTTAAATGTGGATTTGTATTCCCAATCTTTCTTATCAACCCATTGTAGGTCGTGTTCGTTCAAACGGTAGAAAGGGTCTTCTATCTTTTTGAGGTTCAAAAGGTCGGTGTGTACTGTTCCGGGAACCTCTGCTTTGCTCCAAAGGGTGTCTCCCGTTGCTTTGAAACTCCAATTTTTGTTGATTTCCATTTTGGCCACGGAAGGTTTATCGGCACAACTGGATATTAGCAAGGTCATCACCAAGAAAATTAAAAATGTACTTACGTATAGACGCATAGCGATAGTTTGTAGAATAGTAATTGTTTTTTATCGATTTAAGTGGTGTGTGATTAATGTGCTTCCAACCAATTTTCCCCGATACCCACTTCCACATCTAAGGGCACCGCCATTTGATAGGCGTTTTCCATTTCGGTTTTGATAAGAAGCTTCATTTCCTCCAATTCAGGTTGATAACAATCAAATACCAGTTCATCATGAACCTGAAGTAACATCTTGGTTTTATAATTTCCCTCAGAAAGCTTCTTATGGATATTAATCATTGCAATTTTGATAATGTCGGCAGCACTTCCTTGAATGGGGGCATTGACCGCGTTTCGCTCAGCTGCGCCACGCACTACTTGATTGCTTCCATTGATATCTTTCAGGTAGCGTCTGCGGCCGAGTACAGTCTGTACATAACCATTTTCACGGGCAAAATCAATTTGTTCGCTCATGTAATTCCGAAGCTTGGGATAGGTTTTGTAATAGGTGTCAATCAATTCCTTGGCCTCCGTCCTGTTGAGGTCGGTCTGGTTGCTTAGGCCGAAGGCTGAGACACCATAAATAATTCCGAAATTGACCGTTTTTGCATTGCTTCGTTGTTCACGGCTGACCTCGTCAATCGGCACATTAAAAACCTTTGAAGCCGTAGAAGCGTGAATATCCTCGCCATTCTTAAAGGCCTCTATCATGGTGTCCTCTTCACTGAGTGCTGCGATAATACGCAATTCAATTTGAGAATAATCTGCTGCCAGTAACACATGTTCCCTATTTCTGGGAATGAAAGCTTTTCGTACCTCGCGGCCGCGTTCCGTACGAATCGGAATGTTTTGTAAATTCGGATTGTTACTGCTCAAGCGCCCCGTGGCAGCAACGGTTTGCATGTAGTCGGTATGTACCCGGCCTGAGGCCTCGACCTGCTCTGGCAGTGCATCGACATACGTACTTTTTAATTTGGTGAGTCCACGGTAGTCCAAGACATTTTGAATAATTTCATGGTCTTTGGCCAAATAGGACAAAACCTATTCAGCAGTGGAGTATTGACCTGTTTATGTTTTTTTAGGTTTATCGACCAAGTTCATTTTGCCAAATAGGATATCACCCAATTGCTTTGGGGAGCCAATATTGAATTCTTCCCCGGCCTGCTCATAGATTTTGGTTTCTAATGCTTTGATGTCAGTATCGAGTGCGGTAGAAAGATTTTTGAGAAAATCTTTGTCAAGGTTGATTCCTTCACGTTCCATATCGGCCAAGACGCGCAGCAGCGGTACTTCAATATCTTCAAAAAGTCGGTCGGTTTTTGCTTCGGCCAGTTCGGGTCGAAAATGTTGGGCCAATTGAAAGGTGATGTCGGCGTCTTCAACGGCGTACTCTGTTTGTTTTTCCAATGGAACTTGTCGCATGCGCAATTGGTTTTTCCCCTTCTTACCAATCAGCTCAGTTATGGAAACGGGGGTGTAATTTAGATACGTCTCTGCAAGCACATCCATATTGTGACGCATATCAGGATTGATGAGGTAATGTGCCAACATGGTGTCAAATAGTTTCCCTTTGACCGCTATGCCATAGTTCAATAGTACTTTGACATCGTATTTTAAATTTTGACCAATCTTTTCAATGGCCTCAGATTCGAAAAAGGGACGTAGTTTTTCAATGAGCTCCATTGCTTTTTCCTTTTCTTCTGGAAAGGGAACGTAAAATCCTTTTCCAATTGCCCAACTAAAGGCTATTCCGACTAGTTCTGCTTCAAGCGGATTGATGGAAGTGGTTTCGGTGTCAAAACATACTGACGATTGTGCCATCAGTTTTTCCAAGAAAAGTTCCATGGCCGTTCCACCGCTGACCATTTGGTAAAAATGAGGTACATCGGAAATGTTCTTACGGCTATTAACTTCTTTGATGGTAGCGGCTGCCTCGGTAGGGTCACCTCCGAAAAGGGTGAATTGTCCACTTCCAGCGACCTTGGTTTGGTCTGTATTGACTTTTTTGGCCGTTGATGTATTGGTCACTTGCGTAACTGTTTCAACCTCTCCTGAGTAGAGTTTAATAAACTGTTCTTTTAACCGTCGGAACTCGAGCTCTTCAAAGATTTTTTGTACTGCTTCAGCATCGGGATCGCACATTTCAAAGTCGACCGCATCAAAGGTGACATCACAGTCAATTTTGATTTCGGCCAATCTCCGAGATAGACGGCCAAGTTCGGCATTCGCTTCGACCTTCTCCCTCATTTTACCTTTGAGGTGGTCGGTATTGGCCAAAAGCCCTTCCAAAGACCCGAACTGTGCCAAAAACTTTTGGGCTGTTTTATCACCTACCCCAGGTATTCCGGGAATATTATCACTGGCATCACCCATCATTCCCAAATAATCAATCACCTGTTCTGGGCGTTCTACCCCAAAACGTTTCTGAATTTCAGGGCTGCCCCAAATCTCAATGCCATTGCCCATTCGTGCGGGTCGGTACATAAAAATATTATCAGAGACCAACTGCCCAAAATCTTTGTCCGGAGTGACCATAAAGGTTTTGAAGCCTTCTTTTTCTGCCTGTTTGGCAAGGGTGCCAATTAAATCATCTGCCTCGTAACCTTCCAATTCCACCACGGGAATTTTTAGGGCTTTTAAGATGTCTTGAATATAGGGTATGGCAACGCGAATGGCATCGGGTGTTTCGTCTCTATTTGCCTTGTAATCTTCGAATAGCTCCGTACGTTCCACACTTCCTCCTTTATCAAATGCAACGGCAAGATGGTCAGGTTTTTCACGACGAATCACATCGAAAAGGGAATTCATAAAACCCATAATGGCACTTGTATCCATTCCTTTCGAATTGATTCTTGGGTTCTTTATAAAAGCGTAGTAGCCCCTAAAAATCAAGGCATAGGCATCTAGAAGAAAGAGTCTTTTTTGGTCAGACATGTTTAAAAGTTATGGGTTAAGAGGTACAAGTGCTGAGCTTGTGTTCCTAATTCCTAAAAATAGGGAAAAGCCTATAAAAGACATGATAAAATGAATAAGGGATTTACCTTGAATAGTTGGTCTGTCTATGAGATGATATGGTCTTCTGTATTTTTATAGAAGCTTGTGGAGTTTACATTCTCATGTCCATTGGCATCAAATTTTCGATAGCTAAAGCCGGGGTGAACGCAATACGCACCTGTTTCGCCCTTTTTATTGATGGCCAAAAAACCGATTTGAAAATCCTTTCGCCCTTCATTTTTCTTCATAATACGTTTTACACCTTCCTCGCAGGCTTCCTGTGGTGTTTTGCCCTGCCGCATGAGTTCAACGATTAAAAAGCTACCTACGGTGCGAATGACTTCTTCACCCACGCCTGTAGCCGTTGCACCGCCCACTTCATTGTCGACATAAAGTCCTGCTCCGATAATAGGGGAGTCCCCAACGCGACCGGCCACTTTGTAGGCCATACCACTGGTCGTACAGGCCCCGGCAATATCACCTTCTTTGTCTATTGCAAGCATGCCTATGGTATCATGATTTTCAATATTGATAAGGGTCTCATATTTGGATTCCTTTTTCCATTCTTCATATTGCTTTCGGGTACTTTCCGTTAGTAGGTCTTCTTTTTCAAAGCCTTGTTCGTAAGCAAATTGTTCCGCTCCTTTGCCGGCCAAAATAATATGTGGGGTTTCTTCCATTACCTTTCGTGCTACAGAGACGGGGTGGGCAATGTTCTGAAGGTAAACTACTGAACCACAGTTTCCATTTTTATCCATGATGCAAGCATCTAAGGTCACATTGCCATCACGGTCGGGTCGACCCCCTATACCTACCGTTTCATTGTTGATATCTGCCTCTTCTACCCGAACCCCTTGCTCGACCGCATCCAAAGCGATACCGCCTTCACTTAAAATATCCCAAGCTTTGGCGGATGCGTTTTGAAAATCCCAAGTACAAACTACAATGGGCTTTATTGGCCTATCTGATATGAGTGTGGTATTGGGTTTCGTTTCATTTTTACAAGAACTCAAAATTGGGGTGGCTGCCAAGCCTGCTGTACCGAGTCCGGAGCGTTTTAGGAATTTACGACGTTGCATGGTGTTCATTTTGATTCCAAGATACTATTTTGACATGGATGCGCCTATCTTTGGATTTCCATATCGTTGGAAATGATAAAAAAGAACAAATGCTGATAGAAGTTTGTGCCAATAGTCTGCAATCTGCATTAAACGCTAAAGAAGCAGGGGCAGATAGAATTGAGCTGTGCTCAGAACTTGGAGTAGGGGGTATTACGCCATCATATGGGCTGATTAAAATGGTCAAAACACAAGTTGAAATAGCTATTCATGTTTTGATTCGCCCACGAAGCGGGCATTTTACTTATTCGGAAACGGAATTTGAAGTGATGTTGGCGGATATTGATTTTTGCAAAGAGATGGAGGTTGAGGGTATTGTTTCGGGTATACTTCATCAGAATCATACCTTGGATTTGGAACGAACAAAAACCTTGGTTGAGAGGTCCGCTCCATTACAATTCACTTTTCATCGTGCTTTTGATTGGGTCAATCATCCAGAGCAAACGCTGAAGGACCTAAAGCAAATGGGCGTCGAAACTGTACTGACCTCGGGTCAGTTTTCGAATGCACAAGAAGGTCTAGAGCAGTTAAAGAAATGGCAAGATTCAAGTACTATGACCATAATGCCAGGAGGGGGGATTCACCCTGAAAATGCGCTGGCCTTCAAAAAAGCGGGGCTTAGGGCTATTCATCTATCGGGAACTTCATTTGTCAACAATATTCTTATTGATCAAAAGATATCAATGAATTCCAACAAGCATCTTTCTGAACATCACATAGCTGTAACGAATACTGAAATCATACGTCAAACGGTGCGGGCAGTCTATTAAATAAACCAATAGTTTTGTAAAAAGAAATTTTATGACGCGGTTCATTGTCATCCTTTCCATTCTATATATCGTTCTGGCCATTTACGGATTTCAAGCCTTTAAAACGCTTTTCAAACATCCGGCAGTTCATTTGGGTTATGCACTGGCCTATATAGCTGTTTGGGGTTATCTCCTTTTCAAATTCGTTACTTACGTGCCCGGTACGGGCATACGCGGAAGCGTTGCTCTTGCGGGTGGTGTTTTCTTTTCATTTTTTCTTTTGGCGCTATTTCTTGGGTTCTTCCTATTGTTGGAAGACGTGGTGCGATTATCCGTTTATGGATTTAACAAGATTGCAGGGGTGTCGGATGAAAGTGTAAGATTTTTCCCATCGCGGCGAAAGTTTGTGAGCGCCATTGGTCTAGGTTTAGCAGCACTTCCTTTTGGGGCTTTATTGTATGGCATGTTTAAAGGCAAGTATAACTACAAAGTATTGAAATATGTACTTGAGTTTGACGATTTGCCCGAAGCATTTGATGGCTATCAAATTACCCAAATTTCAGATGTGCATAGCGGAAGTTTTGACGATGCTGATAAGGTGGCTTACGGTGTGGATTTGGTCAACCAACAAGAAAGTGATGTCATACTTTTTACGGGGGATATTGTCAACGACAGATGTGAAGAGCTGCGCCCCTGGGCAGACACCTTTGCCAAGCTCAAAGCCAATGATGGCGTATATTCCGTTTTAGGAAATCATGACTATGGCGATTATACCCAATGGCCATCTGAAGGGGCCAAGGCTGACAATCTAGAAGATCTCAAAAAGTTACAGAAAGATATGGGTTTCGATCTGCTTTTGGATGAACATCGCTATCTTGAAAGAAATGGTCAGCGTATAGCCTTAGTAGGAGTCGAAAACTGGGGTCGGGGGCGTTTCAAAAAAGCAGGAGATCTTCAAAAGGCGAAACAGGGCATTCAAAAAGACGATTTTAAAATTTTAATGAGCCATGATCCCTCACATTGGGAAGATGAGGTTATACAAGACGATTATCATTTTCATTTGACCTTAAGTGGCCATACCCATGGCATGCAGTTTGGTGTGGAAATTCCAGGATTAATCAAATGGAGTCCCGTAAAATGGCGATACAAGTATTGGGCCGGTGTCTATAAAGAATTGGGGCAATACATTAATGTGAATAGGGGTTTTGGGTTTATTGGGTACCCTGGTCGTTTTGGTATTTGGCCCGAGATTACCGTCATTACCTTAAAAAGGAAAGGTTTAACGTGAATTTAACCTAAATGAAGTGGGTATAAGCTTGACCTCATATATCGCTTTAACAAATTTTGCTACTTTTGAGTTGAAAATACGTTAGCCCATGTCGAAATTCGGTGAACTTATTGACCTAAATATTCCAGTTTTATTAGACTTTTATGCGGATTGGAGCGAGCCTTCCACTTCAATGCACCCCGTGCTTCGTGATGTCGCTGCGGCCTTGGGAGATAAGGGTAAGGTTATTAAAATTGATGTGGAAAAGAATAGAGAGCTTTCCCAGGCTTTACGCATTAAGGGCTTACCAACCCTGATGATTTACAAGAAAGGGGAAATGGTTTGGCGCCAAAGTGGTGAACAAGACGCCAACACCCTTATCGGCATCTTGAACGAGTATACCTAAATTCCAGTTTTTAATTGGTTTTATTCCTCGGCGGCTACAGAATCTAGGACCGCTGGGATAGTATCTAAAGGAATACTGTCCATCATATCAGGATTGATTTCAGTAGGCTCTTCATAATATTCACTATCATCAACAAAATCGTCAAACAGACCAATGTATTCTTTGAGTATTAATGATTCCTTTTCAGAATAATCCAAATCTTTATTATCTGCCAGAATAAAAACGACTCGTTGATACGCCTCTAGGTTGGTTAAGATATCCTCAATTTTGGCATATTGCTCGTCTCTAGGTATTCCTGAATAATACGTCAGTTGTTCTTGATAAACCTTTTTCAACTTTTCAAAAAGTGCTCGGGCCTTGAGCTGTTCGCCTACTTTGTAATACCCGTCCAAGAAAGGTTCTGTGAAGGTATAGAAGCCGTAATGTTCAAATGGCATGTTTGTCATGGCGATTTCAATGATATCTTTGGCCTTATCAATTTTACCATCTTCTATTAATTGCTCGCTCAAACGAGCTAAATTACTGCGGAAGGAAAGCCCTTGAGATCTTGTTTGTGGATCATGGTAAATATCTAAATCAGAAGAATTACCCCATTCCCATTTCTTTACGATATCATACATCATATCCGAGTCGATGCGTCCCATTTCAAATGAGTTGGCATTTTCGGTTCGAATGGGTACCAATTTATAGACCAAACCATCTAATTGTAGGTATTCTTTCATCCACAGGTATTCGGCGCGGTCAAAACTACCTCCAGAAAAGTATATAGGTCGTTTCCAATCATTATTTGCAATGATATCTAGCATCAAGATACGTTGTTTGGTCAATGCATTTTCGGGTAGGTCAATATCAATATAATCAACAATTAGGGCAGAATCTTTTTCTTTGACCAATCCGCTTTCCAAAACGTTTCTTTTATTGATAGGAATTCGAACTTTGTTGGTAGGATAATAAACAATATCCAAAGTGCTTTCTGGGTAAGCACTGATATCACGGCCCATCTTATCAAAAAGGTGGCGAAATTTTGTTTGGGGCTTATCACTGCCCACCCAATTCATAAAGTCTTTGATGTTCCATCGGCTATCGGTCACTTCTTGATAATATATCGCTTCCCTAGTTCCGAAACGGTATTTTTCGTGGGTCAATTGTGAAGGAATAGGGTCGCTTTCATACGTCTTACGCTTCATTTGGTCGATATACCAATCTGTTGCAAATAGACTCGTATTGACAACCCTAACATCGGTGCGATGCCCTTCAATTTCTTGGGCGTACCATAGAGGAAAGGTATCATTATCGCCAATGGTGAACAGTATGGCCCCAACATCTTCTTGGCAGGAATCTAAATAGGCCTTAGCAGTTGAGTTTGCCGTGTAGCGGCCTGAGCGATCGTGATCGTCCCAATTTTGAAAGGCCATTAAGAAGGGTACTGCCAAAAGGCACACCACTGTTATAACGGGCGCAGCAAGTTTTGGTTTAAGAAGCTTTTTGGCCTCTTCGAATAGCCCAAATACCCCTAATCCTATCCAAATACAAAAAATGAAGAAAGAACCAACAAGTGAATAATCACGTTCACGGGGTTGAAAAATATAAGGATTCGTGTAAAACTGAATGGCAAAACCGGTAAACATGAAGAAGGCAAAAAGCACCCAGAACTGCTTCGGGTTGCGTGAAATTTGAAATACAATTCCGATGATGCCCAACAATAAAGGTAAAAAGAAATAGGTGTTTCGGGCTTTGTTCTCAAGCACATCACTGGGCAGATTGTCTTGACTGCCCAATCGAAGGCCGTCCAAGAACTTGATTCCGCTCAGCCAATGGCCATTATCGTCATAGCGCCCTTGTACGTCATTTTGTCTCCCAACGAAATTCCACATGAAGTAACGCATGTACATGTAGCTCCATTGAAATTCGAAAAGGTATGTAATATTGTCGCCCAAAGAAGGTGGTTGAACGTCTACATAATCAGAAAAACTACGTAAAAATTGAATGTATTGTTCCGTGTCAATTTCTCCTTGCGCGTCGAGTTGTTTAAATTGGTTGACGGCATCACGCAGTTCGTTGTTCGAAATATATTCGGGTTTGATCCGAAAATCCAAACGCCCAAAATATCGCATATAGTTTTCAGCATGTTGATCGCTCCATAGTCTTGGTAACCATCCTATGTGTTTCTCATTTGGCCCTTGAAGAGCATTTTTGTAGTTGTTGACAATGATGTATTTGCCCAATTTTTCATCTTTTTCATATTTGGGTCTGTCATCTTTGTCTTCCCCCGCAGGGGCAAAAGTATCAGAATAGTAACTACCGTAAAAAGGACTTTCAACCCCAGGGTATTGTTCACGATTGTAGTAGGCCAAAAGGGAACGTGCATCTTCAGGATTATTTTCATTCACCACGGTTTTGGCATTGGCACGAATTGGTAGCATTAACCATGAAGAAAAGCCAAGAATCAAAAACATGAGACATAGGGTAATTAAATTGCCTATCTCAAACCCATTGTTTCGGGTGTAGCGCAAAATAAAAAAGAACACGCCGACGAAAATCAATCCCATGATAATGGTACCTGAATTAAAGGGCAACCCTACCTCGTTGATAAAGAATACTTCACTCCAACCAAAAAGCATCAAAACATAGGTGAGTGAAAATTTGTATACCAGCATTAATATTCCGACGACGATAATGTTGGCCAACAGAAAGTTTTTGACCGTGGTCGTTTTATACTTTTTAAAATAATATAGCAACCCGATAGAGGGAATGGCCAAAAAGCCCATAAACTGTATTCCGAAAACAAGTCCAATGACGAAACAGATGAGTAAGAGCCATTTATTGCCCCGCTCGTCTTCTAAATTATCGACCCACTTCAATCCCATCCATAGCAAAAGGGCCATGATAAAACTGGCCATGGCATAAACCTCTGTTTCCACGGCATTGAACCAAAAACTATCAGAAAAGGTAAAAGCCAATGAACCTACTAGACCACTACCGAAAATCGCAATGACTTTACTATTTGATAGCTTTGATTTTTTTTCAATGAGCTTTTTGGTCATATTGGTAATGATCCAAAAGGTGAAAAGCACGGCAAAAGCACTCGATACGACTGAAACGATATTGACCATCAGCGCTATTTTGGTAACATTACCGAAGGCGAAAAGGGCAAAAACCGCTCCAATCATTTGAAGCAATGGTGCGCCCGGTGGGTGGCCAACCTGTAGTTTGGCCGAAGTGGTAATATATTCACCTGCATCCCAAAAACTTCCGGTGGGTTCAACGGTCAATAAGTACGTGATTAATGCAATGGCGAAGGAACACCAGCCTAAAAGGGTATTCCATTTGTTATAGTCTTTAGCGAACATTAGGTCTTGGGTTGTTCAATGGGGGCGAATTTACCAAAATTACAATAGAAGCGAATGTACTTTAATAAAAGGTTTAACACAACGGTTAAGGAATCTGGTTAAAATAATTTGGTGAGCAAAAAGTTTGTTTTAAATTTGCACGCTCAAAAGTAAAAGGCTTTTGATTTGGTAATGGCCTATGGTGTAATTGGCAACACTACTGGTTTTGGTCCAGTCATTCTAGGTTCGAGTCCTAGTAGGCCAACGAATTTTGGCGAACCCATCGCGACTGCGGTGGGTTTTTTTATGGAATAAAACTGGGTGGAGAAGTCTATGCCGAGCGGAGTTCAGGTAAGTCCTTGGCAGTCCAACAGAATTGGAAAACCATCGTTTTCGTCATGGGTTTAGCTATGAAGTAAAGTATTGGCGATAACTCCGGGCCATTTGAAACAAGATAGATTGGCTACGTCAATTAATTTAGATAAGCCTATTACCGAAGTAGTGTACTTTTTATGGTTTGGGCTGCTTAAATAGAATGTGGTCAAAATTTAAAAGAAAACAATTTTAGGTTATTGTTGTTTTGCAAGTTCAAGCTAAATAAATCTCTAAAATAATGAGTGTAGTTTCTCCATTTTTTATTTAACTGTAAATCAATAGTTAAATCACCATTAATTTTCTAAGCCTTCTTTCAAGACCTTCTTAAAATAATTCATACTTTGAAAAACTAATGCAATAATCAACCTAAAGCTAGATTCTGAATGGACTATTTTGTCATTACCAGCATTCTTGTCTTTCTATCGGCCGTTTTTGGCTATCTCAACCTGAGGTTCTTTAAATTGCCCAACACCATTGGACTCACCTTAATCACCATACTGTTTACGCTTGGGGTGTTTGTGCTGAGCTATTACGACGATACCCTTTTAAAAGCAGAACGATTTATTATTTCAAAAATAGACTTTAAGGTGGTACTGCTTGATGTCATGTTGAGCTTTCTACTTTTTGCCGGGGCATTACATACTGACCTTAATAAATTGAAGGAACAGCGCTGGCCAGTATTGGTCTTTGCTACATTCGGGGTATTGGTCTCCACTTTTTTTGTGGGTACTGGGGTGTACTATTTGTTACAACTGATTGGATTACCCGTGGCCTTTGTCTATTGTCTGTTGTTTGGGGCATTGATTTCCCCAACCGACCCGATAGCGGTCTTGGGTATACTCAAGAAAGCTGGGGCTCCCAAGAAATTGGAAATCAAAATTGTGGGAGAGTCTTTGTTCAATGATGGAGTGGGCGTAGTGGTCTTCTTAACGATATTTGGTCTCGCCAGTGGCTCTGATGAAGGATTCTCTTTTATGAGCGTAATCGAACTATTCGCCGTTGAAGTATTCGGAGGCTTGCTTTTAGGCTTGGTTTTGGGATGGTTGACCTATTACTTTTTAAAGCGGATTGATGATTACAATATTGAAGTGATCATTACCCTTGCTACGGTAATGACCGGTACGATATTGGCAACACATCTTCATGTATCAGCCCCTTTAGCCATGGTAGTGGCAGGTCTTATGGTTGGAGGCAATAAAACACGGGAACATGCCATGTCTAAGCTGACGGAAGACTATGTAGATAAATTCTGGGAGTTGGTCGACATTTTGTTGAATATGATATTGTTCGTACTCATCGGTATGGAAATGTTGGTCTTGGAGTTCAACACCACGTATATCTATGCCGGCCTGCTGGCTATACCCATAGCATTGGCCTGTCGGTATATCTCGCTGATTCTTCCCGTGAGACTGTTTCAAGAGCGACTGGATTTTATACCGAATACTACATTGATTATGACATGGGGTGGTTTGCGTGGTGCCATTTCCATAGCCTTGGCCTTGGGACTCTCGGAAAGCATGGAACGTGATTTGTTTTTGGTCATTACCTACATCATTGTCATTTTCTCTATTTTGGTACAAGGGTTGACGGTCGAAAAGCTTATTGCTAAACTCCAATTGAAATCTGAGAAAAGCGAATAATGAAGGGCCGTCCGTTCAATACCCTCAGCCATCTATGAGTATATAGTCTTGAAATATAAACCAGTATATGAAGTCTGTCAAAATTTTTAGCCTCCTTTTTATTTTTATAGCGAGCCTAAGCCAGGGCATTGCCCAAGATAAACGCACATTTAAGGTTGGTATCTTAGTGGATCGAACCAATCCTGAACTGGCGCCACTGATTGATAAGCTCAAAAGTGAAGTAAAAGCGGTCGTGGGAGAAGATGCCACCATTGTTTTTCCTGATGATGCTCTGTTGGTCAACAACTTCGATTTAGAAAAGGCCCATACCAACTATAGTCAACTTTTGAACACTGACATTGACATCATTTTGGCTTTTGGGGTCTTGAATAACGAAATTATTAGTCCGCTCACGGTACATGAAAAACCAACCATTCTGTTTGGAGCGGTCAACCGTGATGTGCAGCAACTCGATTTGACAAAAACAAGCTCAGGTATTGAAAATTTCACCTATTTGATAGAATCGGAGTCTTACCAAGATGACTTGAACCGCTTTAAAGAGCTCAGTGATTTTAAGAACCTGGGTATAGCCATCGATGCGCCCATGGCTGAAATCTTGCCCTTGAAGGCAATCTTTGATGCTGAATTGTCAACCTTGGATGCGAACTATCGTTTGATTCCCTTTAATGCTGTTGATGATATCATTGCCAATATAGATGGGATTGATGCCCTTTATATGGCCGGTGGATTTTTCATGGGTACGGAAGAAAAGAAGGTCTTGATCCAAGAACTTCGAGATCGCAAATTGCCTTCTTTTACCGTGAACGGCCCTGCTGATGTAAAGTTGGGTTTTCTGGCCACCTTACAGGCCGAGGAGAATTTAGACCAGTTTTTTAGGAGGATTGCCTTGAACATAGAGGCTTTTGTTACCGGCACCCCGATGGCAGAATTGCCCATTTATATCGATTATAACCCGCGATTGACCATCAACTACAGTACTTCTGATATCATAGGCTTCCCGATAAAATATAGTCTGATTGGAGAAACTGATTTTGTGGGTGAATTTAGGAACGTGATTTCTGAAAAGGAATATGATTTGCTAACTGTAATCAATCAGGCTTTGGAGCAAAATCTTTCTATCCAATCGGACAAACGAGATGTGGATTTGGCCGTACAGGAAATAAAAACGGCTACTAGCAATTATTTGCCGTCGGTTACTGCATCTGGAACTGCAACCTATGTCGATCCTGATTTAGCCGAAATCAGCAACGGACAAAATCCGGAATTTTCGACCGGGGGAAACATCACCTTGAATCAAACCGTCTTTTCGGAAGCGGCCAATGCTAGCATCGCCATTCAAAATAAACTACAGAAGGCGCAACAGGAAGATTTCAATGCCTCACAGCTTGATTTGATTTTTGATGCCGCGAATGCCTACTTCAATGTGTTGGTCTTAAAGGCAAATACGCAGATACAGGTACGAAATGTCGATTTGACCAAAAGAAACCTTGAGATATCGGAGCAAAATTTTGAGGCCGGGCAGTCCGGTAAGTCCGATATGTTGCGTTTTCGAAGTGAAATGGCGCAAAACACCCAGGCCATGGTCGAGGCCATTAACCAACTGGAGCAGGGCTATCTTTTTTTAAATCAAGTTCTAAACAACCCGACCAATTTGGAGATTGATGTAGTTGATGTTCAAATGGATGAGGGTGTTTTTGAGGAATACCAATACGAAGAATTGTTCAGTTTACTGGACAACCCCACCCTTCGGGAGTCCTTTACCCAATTTTTGATTGAGGAGGCCTATACCAATGCCCCAGAACTAAAATCTTTAGGCTATAGCCTTGAAGCTACCGATCGTAACATTCGTTTAAATGGTTATGGGCGATTTTTGCCTACCGTGGCATTGCAAGGGCAGTACAACTCGACCTTCAGCCGTTCTGGTGCGGGCAGTACCGTTCCTGAAGGCTTTGGCTTTGGTTTGGTGGATAATTCATATAATGCAGGAGCTAGTATTTCCATCCCCATAATCAATCAAAATTTGAACAATATCAATCGGCAGACGGCCCTGATTCAAAAAGATCAATTGGAGATCAACAAAGACAATCTGGAGTTGGGCAAAGCGGTCAACGTAAGAAATGGAGTGCTGAATCTGGTGAACCAAATGTCGAACATTCAGTTGTCAAAAATATCAGAAGAAACGGCCATAGAGGCCTTGGAACTCACTAGGGCTTCCTATTCTGAAGGTGCCGTTAACATCGTACAGCTTTTGGATGCTCAAAACAACTATTTAAATGCCCAATTGGCCAGAGCCAACGCCGTATATAATTTTTTGATCAATGCGTTGCAATTAGAGCGGTTTATGGGGTATTATTTTCTGTTGAATACCCAAGAGAAAAACGATGCGTTCAGGCAGCGCTTCTTTGAATTTCTTAATACTCAAAATTAATTGACCAAAATACTCGAAACATGAAAATGAAACAAGAATTCAACTTTTTATGGGCACTTGGCTTGCTTTTGATAGGCTGTGGTGCGGAGGAAAAAAAGGAAGAAACGGCATTAAGACCCGTAAAATACATGGAAATTGGATTTTTAGGCAAAGGAGAGTCCCGCACGTTTAGTGGCACCGCGCGTACCGATAAAATCATTAATCTTAGTTTTCGGAGCTCAGGTATTATCACCCAATTCGATCTTAAATTGGGACAGGTAGTTAAAAAAGGACAATTATTGGCGAAGCTTGATAACGTTCAAGCACGGTTAGCTTATGAACAATCGATAACGCAATTGAACAGTGCAGCTTCACAGGTAAATACCGCAAAACTCAGTCTTAACCGAGTACGGACACTCTATGAAAAGGGAAGTACTTCACTCAGTGATTTTGAAGCGGCGAAGAATTCATTCCGCAATGCCGAGGAAAGCTACAAATCAGCCAAAAGAGGGGTAGAGATACAGCAAGAACAGATTAATTATGGCTATATCTATGCCCCTGAAGATGGTACTATAGCTTCTGTGACTGCCGAAATTGATGAAAACGTAAGCCCAGGTCAGGCGGTAGCCGTCCTGAACGCCGGTACGGATATGGAGATTACCCTGGGCATACCTGAGAGTATCATTAATGGTGTGAATGTCGATATGGACGTTGTGGTCGATTTCACCTCTATAGAAGAAGATGGGTTTAAAGGTAAGGTATCGGAAGTGGCCCCAGCCGTAGATACGAATACGTCTACATATCCTGTTCGTGTCATTGTAACCAATCCAAGTGATGCCATTAAAAGCGGTATGGCCGCCAATGTGACCTTTGACTTTGGGAACAATAGCGTCGCAGAGACTGTTATAGTGGTGCCTGCGCATGCGGTAGGCGAAGATAGTAACGGGCGTTTTGTATTTCTGGTCGAGGGGGAAGGGCAAACCGGAAAAGTAAAAAAGCAAGGGGTACAATTGGGTTATTTGACGGCCCAAGGGTTTGAGGTAACCTCGGGTCTCTCTTCTGGTCAAAAAATTGCGGTTGCAGGACTGCAGACCCTATTAGACGGCCAAGAAGTAATGTTGCAATAACAAAACGATAACCACCCAGAACATGAATTTAGCAAAATTCTCCATTGATAAGAATCGTATCACCTTCATGGTGTTGGCCACTATTGTCTTGTTGGGCATCAATATGTATTTCAACTTGTCGCAAGACAGTATGCCGCCGTACACTGTTCGAGTGGCAACGGTTGTATCGCAGTTTCCAGGAGCTAGCCCTGAACGGGTAGAGCAATTGGTTACTGATAAAGTTGAAAAAGTGGCGCAAGAACTCCCTGAACTCAAGGAGGTGACCAGCACGTCACGTACGGGGCTCTCTGTTGTCAGTGTTTCGTTGAAAGATGAGGTGTCCCCTGAAACGCTTCAATCGGTTTGGGACCGATTGCGTCGTAAGCTGAGTGCCATTCAAGGACTTCCTTCTGGGGTAAACCCGAATTTGAATGATGACGGTATTGGTGACGTCTATGGCATTGTAGTAGGTCTTACCTCTGATGGATTTAGCTATGCCGAAATGAAGGATTTCACCGACGATATAAAGGATGATTTGATCAAATTACCTGACGCTGCCAAAGTAGAATTGGGTGGCGTGCAAGATGAACGGGTTTTTGTGGAGTTTGACAATACACGATTAAAGGAATACGGTCTTTCGGCCTCTAAACTGCAGCAGAGTATCGGAACTACCAATATTTTGAGTTCTGGAGGGCAGATTAACGTAGGTGATGAACGCATTATTCTAGAACCTACAGGAAATTTTGATTCCGTTGAGGATATCCAAAATATGCTGATTGCCGTAGGAAATGGCTCCCAGCTTGTTAAACTGGGTGATATTACCAATGTAGCCAAAGGGTATATCGACCCCTCAAATCAAATTGTCAGTGTAGACGGTAAGGAAGCTATTACGATGCATGTCAACCTTAAGGAAAACAAGAATATCGTGTACCTGGGAGTAGCTGTGGACGAGGTAGTGGCCCAATGGCAAAAGCGCCTACCTGTTGGTTTAGAGTTGACCAGGGTTTCCTCCTTGGACGATTATATTGATGTAAAGGTGAGTGATTTTATGGTCAACCTGATCGAATCGATCAGTATTGTCTTGGTGGTGATGCTCGTCTTTTTAGGTTTCCGTACAGGTTTCGTTATCGCGAGTTTAATTCCCATTGTGACCATTATGACCTTGATGCTCATGGGGATTATCAATATGGGTCTGAATCAAGTTACCCTTGCGGCGCTTATTATGGCCTTGGGGATGTTGGTCGATAACGCGATTGTTGTCGCAGAAACTATAATGGTAAAATTGGAGCAGGGTATAGAAAAGTACAAAGCCGCTGTTGAAGCCTTCTCCGAGCTTTGGATGCCCTTATTGATTTCGACTTTGACCACTTCGGCAGCCTTTTTGGCCTTCTACCTCTCGCCAACAACCATGGGCGACATTGTAGGGCCTATTTTTGTCGTCATTACCATTGCCTTGATGTCGTCTTGGTTGATTGCCCTTACCGTAATTACCATGTTCTGTTATATGTTTCTCAAGGTAGCGCCCAAAGGAGAAAAGAAACCCGGTCTGGTCGATCGAATTATCAATTCAGGCAAACGGTATTACAAAGACTTGATTTTGGTAGCGTTAAGGCATAAGTACAAGGTTATTGTGGGCATCTTTGTAGCCTTCTTTTTGTCGTTGTACGGCTTTGGATATATTCCCTTCATCTTTTTCCCTGACAGTGACCGTAATATGATTACCATTGACATCAACCTTCCAGAAGGAAACAAAATAGAGCGCACGACCGAAGTGGTACATCAAATCGAGGGTTTCATGGCTGATTCCCTCAAAATCAATGGTGAAGGTGAGAGTGGGGTAGTCAGCTGGTCTTCGTATATCGGCGAAGGGCCAGAATCATATGATTTGGGATATTCACCTGATGAGGCCAATTCAAACTATGCCCATATTTTGGTGAATACCACCACGTTTGAAGCCAATGCTGAAATGGTAAAACGTTTGGATGCCTATGCTTTTCAGAATTTTCCCAATGCGGATATCAAAGTAGGGCTTTTGGGTTCTGGTGGTGGTGGCACACCAATAGAAATTAAGGTGTCAGGGCCTGATCCCGATCAACTATCTAGCATTGCCGAAACGGTAAAACAAAAACTATCTGGGATTGACTTCACCAAAAATGTGAAGGACGACTGGGGGCCAAAAAGTAAAAAGTTCTTGATTGAAGTTGACCAGAACCGGGCACAGAATGCCGGAATTACAAGTTCTGATATTGCCACTTCGCTGCAAACGGTATTGGATGGTTTTCAAACGGGTGAGTATCGAGAAGACAACAAATCCATTCCTATTGTGATGCGCAGTGGTGACAGCCAACAGCAAACCCTAGCTTCCTTGGAAACCTTAAACGTATATTCCCAAAACAGCGGTAAAAGCATACCGCTTTTACAAGTGGCTTCAATCGTACCCGCATGGCAATATGCCAAAATCAAACGCCTCGATCTGAGAAGAACCATCAATGTGAGCAGTGAGTTGCGTGATGGCGGTAATGCCTCGGCCATAATGGCCGTTGTTAACCCTTGGTTGGAAGAGCAGATCAATGGAGTTTGGCCCGAAGGGTATACCTATCAACTTGGGGGTGATGCGAAACAGACGGCCGATAACATGGGACCTATTATTGGATACCTCCCCATCTCTGGGTTTATTATTGTATTGTTGCTCATCATACAATTCAATTCCGTACGAAAAATGGCCATGGTGGTACTTACTATTCCACTGGGAATTATCGGTGTTGTGGTAGGACTTTTGGTCTTTCAAGAAGCTTTTGGCTTTATGCCCTTTTTAGGAGTTATCTCATTGGCAGGTATAGTAATTAACAATGCCATAGTTCTTATTGACCGTATGGAGGTTGAACTGGCAGCAGGACGAACGGGTCAAGACGCGGTGATTGCTGCCTGCTTACAGCGGTTTCGCCCAATATTGCTGTCTACATTTACAACAATTTTGGGCTTGGTTCCCTTGTACCTTTCAGGAGGCGAGATGTGGGAAGGTATGGCCATCAGCATTATGATAGGCCTATTGTTTGGAACGGTCATCACCTTGCTTTTTATCCCCTCACTCTATAGTGCTTTATTTAAGGTAAGCTACAAGGGCTATGAATTTGATGAAGCGCTATTGGATGCGTAAATATGATTGGACAGAAGCGAAATCTTAAACTGTTTTTTAATCAGCTAATCAAGTCTGTTGTCTTCTGGACCATAGCCATGATCCTTTTTACCATTTTTAGGTATTATGGTCTAGCAGAAGAAGAAGGGATAACGGTAGTTCCCAAATTTAGTTTTCTAAGATCATTATTGTTTTTCGCACTGTTTGGTATTTTAATTGGTTTTGTGGGTACCCTTATCGAATTCCTTTTGGACAAATACCTTTCAAAAAAGGTTTCTATTGGACTCAACTTGCTGGTGAGTTCTATTGTATACTTAATAGCTATAATTATCCTCTCAACGATAATTATTGAAATAAGCAACAAGATATATGGTTTGGGTATAAACAATGAAAGGGGTTGGTGGGTCTATGACAAAACCTTCTGGGCAGTTATTATTAACATGACCCTATCTGCATTGGGGTTGTCTTTTATCCAAATTGCAAATGATAAATTCGGTCGAGGGGTTTTTGTGAAAATGCTATTCGGAAAATATAAAGAACCCAAAGAGGAGAAACGCATTTTTATGTTTCTTGACTTGAAATCATCCACTACAATTGCTGAAGAATTGGGGCATCTAAAGTACAGTCAATTGATTCAAGATTGCTTTTATGATTTGAATGAGGTGGTGCCTTATTATGATGCTGAAATTTATCAATATGTTGGTGATGAAGCGGTGCTAAGCTGGCCGTATGAAAAGGGGCTGTCAAATAACAATTGCATTCAACTATATTTCGCTTTTACGCAAAAACTTCTAGAGAATAAGCAATATTACATCAATAAATATGGTACTTCACCCGAATTTAAGGCAGGATTGCACGGTGGAGTGCTTATGGTGGCTGAAGTAGGGGTGGTAAAAAAGGAAGTGGCGTACCATGGTGATGTTATCAACACTTCGGCGCGTATTCAAGCAGAGTGCAATAACCACAAGGTTCCTATTTTAATATCTGAAAAACTACTGCAGGATTTGAACAAGGATGGTCTTTTTTCAAGCAAACATCTTGGCGATGTGCTTCTAAAAGGAAAACGGAAAAAGGTAAACATCCATACAGTCATTACGACTACTTGATAATTTGTTTATAGACTTAGCGTTGATTCCATCTAATGATAAATTGTTTTTTTGATTTCCTGATGAATCTAACCAGTGCTGCGGTCTGGCTTGAAAGAATGTATATTTGGAATACTTTGGAAGCTGGAATCAAAACAGATTGAACGGGTTATTTTTGAAATTTTGCAAACCAAAGAAATATACTATCTTTGCCGCACGCAAGTGATATACGAAGTATTCATGAGGGGACTACAGGTCCCCTCTTTTATTGCTGGTATTTATGTTCAAAGAAGAGGTAGAAGAACTTTTAAATAAGGCCTTGATTAAACGTGAGGACCTATTTTTATTGAATTTTACCATCGGTGCGGATAATAGTATAAAAATCGTGTTGGATGGCGATAAGGGTATTTCCTTGAATGATTGTATGGAGGTAAGTCGCGCGATTGAACATCATTTAGACCGAGAGATAAATGATTTTTCACTAGAAGTAACATCGGCCGGGGCTACGGCACCATTAGAACTGCCGAGACAGTACAAAAAGAATATTGGCAGAAGTTTGGAAATCATGACGGTTGCTAATAAAATAGAGGGAAAATTAACCAAAGTGAGCGATAGTGGAATCACTTTGGAATGGAAGGTTAGGGAGCCTAAACCCTTAGGTAAAGGTAAACATACCGTACATAAAAAAGAGGAGATTGCTTTTTCAGAAATTGAAAAGGCAAAAGTGATATTAAAATTTTAATGGAAAAGTAACAATGGAAAATCTGGCGCTTATTGAATCCTTTTCAGAATTTAAGGATGATAAGTTTATTGATAGGGTGACGTTAATGGCAATTTTGGAAGAGGTCTTCCGTAATGCCCTAAAGAAGAAGTTTGGTTCTGACGACAACTTCGATATTATTATCAATCCGGATAAAGGTGATTTGGAGATTTGGAGAAATCGAATCGTTGTGGAAGATGGCGAAGTAGAGGAGCCCAATGAAGAGATTTCCTTAAGCAATGCCCGTAAGATAGAACCTGATTTTGAGGTGGGCGAAGATGTATCTGAAGAGGTCAAGTTAATTGATTTGGGCCGACGCTCCATTTTGGCACTTCGGCAGAACCTGATTGCCAAAATACATGAGCATGATAACACCACAATCTACAAGCAATTTAAAGATTTAGAAGGGGAAATTTATACGGCTGAGGTACATCATATTCGTCATAAGGCCATTATATTACTGGATGATGAAGGAAATGAAATCATCATGCCAAAAGATAAGCAGATTCCTTCTGATTTCTTTAGAAAAGGAGATAACGTTCGGGGTATTATTGAAAGTGTGGAGTTGAAGGGAACGAAACCTTCCATTATCATGTCAAGAACATCCCCTAAATTTTTGGAACAATTATTTTTCCAGGAAATTCCAGAAGTTTTTGATGGGCTGATATCCATCAAAAAAGCGGTTCGTATTCCAGGGGAAAAAGCCAAGGTGGCAGTAGATTCGTACGATGATAGAATTGACCCTGTAGGGGCTTGTGTTGGAATGAAGGGATCCCGAATTCACGGCATTGTTCGTGAATTGGGCAATGAAAATATTGACGTCATCAACTGGACGAACAATTCACAGTTAATGGTAACCAGGGCCTTAAGTCCGGCCCGAGTGACTTCGGTAAAATTAGATGACGAAAAGAAAACGGCCCAGGTCTATTTAAAGCCCGAAGAGGTTTCGAAGGCGATTGGTCGTGGTGGGCATAATATTCGATTGGCGGGTCAATTGACCGGTTATGAGATAGATGTCTTCCGTGAAGGTGTTGAAGAAGATGTAGAATTGTCCGAGTTCTCTGACGAAATTGATTCTTGGATTATTGAAGAATTCAAGAAGATTGGCTTGGATACGGCCAGAAGCGTTTTAGAACAAGACGTGAATGATTTGATTAAGCGTACTGATTTGGAAGACGAAACCGTAAATGAGGTAGTACGTATTCTAAAGGCCGAATTTGAAGATTAAATTATATTTGCACAAAATTTATAGGGAGTATTAGATTTTTATGGCAGACAACCCAACGATAAGATTAAATAAGGTTCTACGTGAATTAAATATTTCATTGGATAGAGCGGTAGATCATTTGGCTTCAAAGGGCCATGACGTTGAAGCGCGCCCTACCACGAAAATTACCAATGAGGTCTACCAGGTGTTGTTGGATGAATTCCAGACGGATGCCAGTAAGAAAGCAGCTTCTCAAGAGGTGGCAGAAGAGAAAATGAAAGAGAAGGAAGAGCTTCGCCTTCAAATGGAGAAAGAGCAGGAAGAACGAAGATTGGCCAGAGAACGCCGACAGGCGGCTTCTGAACAAGTGATACGAGGCAAGGCCGAACTTTCTGGCCCTAAAACCGTCGGTAAAATTGATTTGGACAAGAAGCCCAAACCTGAGTCGCCCAAAGAAGAGCCCGTAGTTGAACAAGAAGAGTCTAAGCCTGAAGCGCCTAAAGAAGAAGTCAAGGTCGAAGAAAAGCCAAAGGTCGTTGAAGAGGCCACCAATGAGCCTGAGACGATTACTACGCAATATCAGAAGCTTTCTGGACCGAAGCTTACCGGCGACAAAATTGACCTAAGCAAATTTGAAAAGCCGAAAAAGAAGAAGGAAGAACCCAAAGCTGGTGCGGACGCAGGTTCAGATAGAAAAAAGCGTAGAAAGCGTATCATTAGCAAAAATGGTGCTTCTTCTCCCGGTAACCGAAATAGAGGAGGGCAACGAAAAGGAGGGCAACGTCAATCTGCACCTAAAGTAGAGCCTACCGAAGAAGAAATCCAGAAACAAGTACGCGAAACCCTGGAGAAACTCCAAGGGAAGACCAATAAGGGAAAAGGAGCGAAATATAGAAGGGAGAAAAGAGACCTTCACCGTCAGCAGTCCGAAAAAGAGCTTGAGCAGCAAGAGAAAGAAAGCAAGCTGTTAAAAGTGACCGAATTCGTAACGGTCAATGAGGTAGCGACCATGATGGATGTGTCGACGACCGAAATTATTTCGGCCTGTATGTCACTTGGAATGATGGTTACCTTGAATCAACGATTGGACGCCGAGACCTTAAGTATAGTAGCAGAGGAATTTGGTTATGAAGTTGAGTTTGTGACCGCCGAAATCGAAGAATCAATTGAGATAGAGGAAGATGCCCCTGAAGATTTGGAACACAGGGCGCCTATCGTTACCGTAATGGGTCACGTAGATCACGGGAAAACTTCGTTGTTGGACCATATCCGTGAAGAAAACGTTATTGCCGGTGAAAGTGGTGGAATAACTCAACATATCGGTGCTTATGGGGTAACCCTTGATTCCGGTCAAAAAATCACCTTCTTGGATACCCCCGGTCACGAGGCGTTTACTGCGATGCGTGCGAGAGGGGCCCAAGTGACTGAAATTGCCATTATTGTAGTGGCTGCCGACGACGATATTATGCCGCAGACCAAAGAGGCCATCAGTCACGCACAAGCGGCAGGGGTACCCATAGTATTTGCGATTAATAAAATCGATAAACCTACGGCAAATCCTGACAAAATTAAGGAGGGTCTTGCCGGAATGAACCTGTTGGTTGAAGATTGGGGGGGCAAGATCCAATCCCACGATATTTCTGACAAAACAGGGCAAGGCGTTAAAGAGCTATTGGAAAAAGTCTTGCTGGAGGCTGAATTGTTGGAGCTAAAGGCAAATCCGGAACGTTTGGCCACGGGTACAGTGGTAGAAGCATTTTTGGACAAAGGACGAGGATATGTGTCGACCATCTTGGTTCAGAACGGCACCCTGGAAATTGGGGATTATGTTCTTGCAGGTACATGTAGCGGTAAGGTGAAAGCCATGCAAGATGAACGTGGAAAGATTATCATAATCGCCTGGCCTGCTACTCCATTATCGATATTGGGCCTTGATGGGGCGCCACAGGCGGGAGATAAATTCAACGTACTGGAAGATGAGCGGGAGGCCAAGCAAATCGCTACAAAACGTTCGCAGTTACAACGTGAACAATCAGTTCGAACGCAACGTCATATCACATTGGATGAAATTGGCCGTCGTATTGCTTTAGGAGACTTTAAAGAGTTGAATATCATTCTTAAGGGAGATGTAGATGGTTCAGTAGAAGCCTTGACCGATTCCTTCCAAAAATTGTCTACAGCCGAGATTCAGGTCAATATCATTCATAAAGGCGTCGGAGCGATTACAGAGTCGGACGTTTTGCTGGCAAGCGCCTCAGATGCCATTATAATTGGATTCAATGTTCGTCCAATGGGAAATGCGAGAATGGTAGCAGATAAAGAGGAAATCGATATCAGGACCTATTCGATTATTTACGATGCCATCAATGACTTGAAAGATGCGATGGAAGGGATGTTGTCTCCTGAAATGAAGGAGGAAGTTACCGGTACGGCAGAGATACGTGAGACTTTTAAAATTTCTAAAATTGGTACTATTGCCGGATGTATGGTAACTAGTGGTAAAATCTTTAGAAATTCCCAGATTCGATTGATTCGTGATGGTGTTGTTGTCTTTACTGGAGAGTTGGCGTCATTGAAACGGTTTAAAGATGATGTCAAAGAAGTATCCAAAGGGTATGACTGTGGCTTGCAGGTCAAAAACTACAATGATATTCGCATTGAAGATACTATAGAAGCCTTCCAAGAAGTGGCAGTGAAGAAAAAGCTTTAAAAACAGGAAATATTTTAAAAAGTATAAACTACAAGCCGGCTTATTTAGTCGGCTTCCGGTTTTAATAACATCGCACTGGGGTACTTTTTCCGTACCTCAAGAAAACGTCTCTCTGCTTCCAGCGGGTCTTGAAATTTTCCCAGACGAACCCTGTACGTTGGTTCTTGAAATTCAATTTTGGAAAACCATCCTGGAAAATCGATTTCTACTTGAGATTTTAGATTTTGGGCTTTTTGGTAACTGCCAAAACCAACCTGAATTTGATAAAATCCTCTGTTGGCATTTACTTTATTGTAGACCTTGGTCAATTGCTCAATACGTGCGTCTTGTTCAATGGTCACTACACCCTCTTGGGCTTGACCATTACATAGTAAAAATGCGGCAGATATTGTAAAAACAATGGTTTTCATGTATTCAAAATATCTTATTAATAATATACCGTACAAAGCTAAATCATTAAAGGTTAAACAATACTAAAATAATTTATTTAGAACAATTATAAATTATGTTTTAAGAATCCGTTGACATTTTAAAAAAGGCACCTGTGTCGTATTTTTGTAGCTAATTTGGACTTCGGAAAAGCTAACAACCACAACATGAGAGCGATATCCGAGCCAAATTTTGATAGCAACTTAATTATGATGAAAAAGGTTTTTGACCGGGTTCAGATTGTCAAAGTTTTTGGTCTAAGCATACTCCTTATCTCCCAACTTTTTTCCATTGCCACATTCTCGCAAGATGGAGCAGAAACTGTAGAGGCAACTGAAGAATCTGCAGCTGACCAAGGAGGGGATGCTGCAAAGGGAAAACAGTTGTTCAATCAAAATTGTGCTGCGTGCCATGCTTTGAATCGTAAAATGACTGGTCCAGCCCTTGCAAATGTAGAAACGCGTTTGTATGAAGAAGAAGGGCTCGGCAAGGAATGGTTATATTCTTGGATAAAGAATAGCGCTGGCATGATCGCTTCTGGTGATTCTTATGCCAATCGTATTTACAACGAATACAATCAAGCGGCAATGACGGCCTTTCCGACCTTGTCGAATGCTGATATTGATAATATTCTGGCCTACACTGCCGCGCCTCCACCGGCTCCTGTCGCAGCTGCTGTAGCGGTTGCTGCTGATGGAGCTACTGCCAACACGAATTCTGGAGGCATTTCAAATGAGATAATTCTTGGAGCGCTGGCTTTGATTTTCGGTCTTTTGGTCGTGATGTTGATTTTGGTTAACCGAACGCTAAGAAAAATAGCCGAGGCCAATGGAGTTGAAGTCGTTAAAGCGGAAGTGCAGCAGCGCACGCCTATCTGGAAAGCTTTTGCGCAAAATCAGTTTTTAGTTTTTTGTACCGTGGTAGTCTTCTTGTTATCCTCTGCATACGGCGCATATAGCTGGATGTCTCAGGTGGGCGTCGACCAAGGCTACGCTCCCATACAACCCATACATTATTCCCATAAAATTCATGCTGGAGATAATAAGATAGAATGTAAATATTGTCACTCTTCGGCAAGGGTTTCGAAGCATTCGGGCATTCCCTCGTTGAATGTTTGCATGAATTGTCATAAATCCATTTACGAATATACAGGTAACCCTGAGGGGCCAAGTGCTGATGATTTAGCCAACGGTTACACCAATGAGTTTTATACTAAAGAAATTAAAAAGTTATATAAGGCAGTAGGTTGGGATGAAGAGAATCAGCGCTACACCGGTGAATCACAACCAGTGGAATGGATTCGAATCCATAACCTGCCAGATTTTGCCTATTTCAACCACTCTCAGCACGTTACTGCGGGTAAAATTGAATGTCAAACATGTCATGGCCCTGTGGAGGAAATGGAAATTATGTATCAGTACTCGCCATTGACCATGGGCTGGTGTATAAATTGCCACAGAGAGACTGAAGTGCAGCTTGCTGATAATGGATATTACGAGAAAATCCATGATGAGCTCTCCCAGAAATACGGAGTCGAAAAGCTCACCGCTGCGCAAATGGGTGGTTTGGAATGTGGTAAATGCCACTATTAATTTAATTGCAAGTTATTCTTAAGAAGTTATATGGCATCAAACAAAAAATATTGGAAAAGTGAAGCGGAGTTAGATCCGAACGATTCCATTGTTGAGACGCTAAAACAAAACGAATTCGTTGAGCATATTCCAGTTGATGATTTTCTTGGGGAAAAGGAAAGTTTGGCCGATTCAAGCACTACCCGAAGGGATTTTTTAAAATATGTAGGATTCAGTACTGCTGCTGCAACTATGGCGGCCTGTGAAGGTCCAGTGAACAAATCTGTGCCATATGTTATACAGCCAGAGAATATAGTTCCAGGCGTGGCAAACTATTATGCCACTACCATTGCAGATGGTTTTGATTTTGCCAGTATTCTGGTAAAAACAAGGGAGGGAAGGCCTATTTTAATTAATAATAACGACAGGGCTTCCGTACTTGGTGGAGCCAATGCAAGGGTAAATGCTACCGTACTCTCCCTTTATGACAAGAAAAGGGTCCAAGGACCAATGGTCAGCAATGAGCCCATTGAATGGGGCGTTTTGGATACTACGGTAAAGGCAAATTTAGAGGGGCTTCAAAATACGGGCAAACAGGTTGCCTTATTGACGCAGACGTATGCCAGTCCATCAACAACAAAATTAATTGCTGAATTTTCAGAGAAGTTCGGGAATGTCACCCATGTTGCCTATGACCCCATTTCAGAAGACGCCGCTTTGAATGCATTTGAATCGGCTTACGGCGAAAGGGCCTTAGTTGACTATGATTTTGACAAAGCTGATTTGATTGTGTCCTTTGCTGCAGATTTCTTAGGTGATTGGCAGGGTGGTGGTTTTGATTCGGCTTATGCAAAACGTAGAGTGCCGCGTAACGGTAAAATGTCACGTCACATCCAGATAGAGGCAAATATGTCACTGTCGGGGGCAAATGCTGATACAAGGTTACCAATGAAACCTTCGCAGATTAAAATGGCGCTAGCGAAGTTGTATGGAAAGTTGAATGGAAGTAGCGTTGGTGGAGGAAGTTCTGATATTGATAGTGCAGTTGATGCTATCGCCACTGAAATCCGTGCAGTGGGAAGTAAGGCCGTTGTGGTCTGTGGGTTGAATGATATCGATGCCCAAAAAGTTACACTTGCAATCAATAGAATACTTCGTAGCGAAGCTTTCAATGTTGAAAATCCAAGATACATCCGTCAGGGAAATACGGCGAAAGTTACCAAGCTCATCGCCGACATGAAAGCAGGGCGGATAGGAGCACTTTTTATTGACGGTGTAAACCCCGCATATACCTTACCCAATGCCACTGATTTTATTGAAGGTTTAGGTAATGTTGGTATTTCGGTGTACTTCGCATTCAACAACGATGAAACGGCCCAATCGGTGACCCATGTGGCTGCGGCTTCACATTATCTAGAGTCTTGGGGAGATGCTGAATTCAAAAAAGGACATTTAAGCCTTCAGCAGCCTGTCATACGTGAACTGTTTGATACCCGCCAATTTCAAACCTGTCTTTTAAATTGGATGGGGAGCGAAATGACATATCATGATTATGTAAAATCTAATTGGAGTGACTCCTATCTCAATGGAAGTAGCTGGAACAAAGCACTTCAAGACGGGGTTTATCATGCAACGATTTCTGAAATAACTGAGGAACAAGTTCCGCCCACCGAAGGGGAAACTACAGATGTTACCGCCGAGACGACAGTTGCTTCATTGTCTTCAGCATTACGATCATTGACCAGTGTTTCTGACTCAGGTATGGAATTGATGTTGTACTCAAAGGTGGGTATGGGTGATGGAAAACAAGCGAATAATCCATGGCTTCAAGAATTTCCTGATCCAATTACCAGGGTTTCTTGGGATAATTATGTGACCGTTTCAAAAGCCGATGCTGACGAACTGGGTCTTGAAAACTATAATGTTGCGAATGGTGGACTCGACGGTAGTTGCGTCAATATAAAAGCGGATGGAGTAACCCTGGAAAGTGTACCCGTTATCATTCAGCCCGGTCAGGCAAAAGGGACCCTAGGTATTTCTTTTGGTTACGGAAGAGAGGCAGGTATGCAAGAAGAAATGGCGACAGGGGTGAACGCTTATTCCATTTATAATGATTTCAATAACGTGCAATCCGTTTCTATAGCAAAAGAGGGAAGAATACATGAGTTCGCTTGTATTCAATTGCATAACACGCTAATGGGTCGTGGTGATATTATCAAGGAAACGACATTGAACGAGTACAATACTGAAGATGCTCATGTTTGGAATCCCGTTCCAGAAGTTTCTTTGGATCACCAAGAAGTGGCTGCAACGTCAGTAGATTTATGGGAAAGTTTTGACCGTTCCATAGGGCATCATTTCAATTTGTCAATTGATTTGAATGCGTGCACAGGCTGTGGAGCTTGTGTGATTGCCTGTCATGCCGAAAATAATGTTCCCGTTGTAGGTAAGCAAGAGATTCGTAGATCAAGGGATATGCACTGGTTGCGTATCGATAGGTATTACTCTTCCGAAGATACGTTCCAGAAAGACGATGAGAAGAAGGAAAACATGGACGGCTTGTCAGGGGATAATGGTTCTTTAGGGGGATTCTTGGAAATGGAGAACCCTGCTGCAAATCCACAAGTAGCCTTTCAACCAGTGATGTGCCAACATTGTAACCATGCCCCTTGTGAAACGGTTTGTCCTGTTGCGGCCACTGTGCACGGCAGGCAAGGGCAAAATCAAATGGTTTATAATCGTTGTGTGGGAACCCGCTATTGTGCCAACAACTGCCCTTATAAAGTACGTCGCTTTAATTGGTTCTTATATAATAACAATGATGAGTTCGATTACAATATGAACAATGACCTTGGAAAAATGGTCATTAACCCCGACGTAAATGTTCGTTCAAGGGGTGTTATGGAAAAATGTTCATTTTGTATTCAGTCGACACAGGCTATTATTTTAAAGGCTAAGAGAGAAGGGCGACCCGTCCAGAAGGGAGAATTCAATGATGCTTGTGCCTGTTCGGCAGCATGTAGCTCGGGTGCAATGCATTTTGGGGATTTAAACGAGGAAGGAAGTGAAATTGCAAGTTTGAAAAAAGATGATAGGGTATATCATCTGTTGGAACATGTTGGTACACAGCCTAATGTGTTCTACCATGTAAAAGTTAGAAATACCAACGAGGTATAACCAATAATAATAGAATACGCTAATATGGCATCGCATTACGAAGCACCTATACGTAAACCCCTTGTACTGGGAGACAAAGGCTACCACGATGTTTCAGTGGATATTTCAAGACCTGTCGAGGGTAAGGCCAATAAGCACTGGTGGATTGTTTTTTCCATTGCATTGGTTGCATTTTTATGGGGGTTGGGTTGTATTATTTATACCGTTTCTACGGGAATTGGTGTATGGGGTCTCAACAAAACCGTTAATTGGGCTTGGGACATTACCAATTTCGTTTGGTGGGTAGGTATTGGTCACGCTGGTACTTTGATATCTGCGGTTTTATTATTGTTCCGTCAAAAATGGAGAATGGCAATTAACCGTTCTGCAGAAGCGATGACCATTTTCTCAGTTGTTCAAGCAGGTCTTTTTCCAATTATTCACATGGGGCGTCCATGGTTGGCATATTGGGTGTTACCCATTCCTAACCAATACGGCTCGTTATGGGTGAATTTCAATTCACCTTTGCTCTGGGACGTATTCGCAATATCAACATATCTTTCGGTCTCATTGGTATTCTGGTGGACGGGATTATTGCCCGACTTTGCCATGATTCGAGACCGCGCTGTAAAACCCTTTCATAAGAAAATTTATAGTTTGTTGAGCTTTGGTTGGACGGGTAGGGCCAAAGACTGGCAAAGGTTTGAAGAAGTATCTCTGGTACTGGCAGGTTTGGCTACACCACTTGTACTTTCTGTGCATACCATTGTATCCTTTGATTTTGCTACTTCTGTCATCCCAGGGTGGCATACCACTATCTTTCCCCCTTACTTTGTGGCAGGTGCAATTTTCTCTGGCTTTGCAATGGTAAATACATTGCTTATCATAATGCGTAAGGTATGTAATCTCGAAGCCTATATTACGTTGCAACATATCGAATTGATGAATATTGTGATTATGATTACCGGTTCAATTGTGGGTTGTGCCTACATTACCGAGTTGTTCATCGCATGGTATTCAGGTGTAGAATACGAACAGTATGCATTTCTTAACAGGGCCACGGGGCCATATTGGTGGGCATACTGGTCAATGATGACCTGCAACGTGTTCTCTCCACAGTTCATGTGGTTCAAGAAGTTGCGTACCAGTATCATGTTCTCATTCTTTATTTCCATTGTAGTAAACATTGGAATGTGGTTCGAGCGCTTTGTGATTATTGTGACCTCCTTGCATAGGGATTATCTTCCATCGTCATGGACCATGTTTTCACCAACCTTCGTGGATATTGGAATATTTATTGGTACCATAGGTTTCTTTTTTGTACTCTTCTTATTGTATTCGAGAACATTCCCAGTAATTGCCCAGGCAGAGGTTAAATCGATTTTAAAGGCCTCAGGAGAACGATACAAATTACTTCGTGATGCAGGCAAACCTTTATATACAATGCCCGCTCGAGGTAAAATTATTGAAGTGGATATGGGTGAAACAGCGGAAACCGAAGTGCTTCCAAATCCAGTGCCTGAGATAGCGACCGCTGGTGTTTCCATAGGAAAACTTCTTTCAAGTATAGGAAGTTTTGATGTATCGACGCAAATCCCTGATAAGCTTCAAAAAGTTAAGGGTATTGGTCCATTGATGGAGAAAACCTTAAATGATATCGGTATTTTCTCCTTTCTGCAAGTCAGTAAAATGACCACAACGGAATACGATTTGTTGGATTCGATAACCGGTTCCTTTCCAGGAAGGGCGCAACGGGATGATTGGGCAGGTCAGGCTAAAAAAATGATAAATTAAGTTTTAAATATATGGCATCAACCATATTTAGGGCATTTTATGATGATGACGATGTGTTAATGCACGCGGTCAAAAAAATACGTGCCGAGAAATATCATATCGAGGAAGTGTATACCCCATTTCCTGTTCACGGGCTGGATAAGGCCATGGGCCTACCGCATACAAAACTGGCTATAACCGCGTTTTTGTACGGATGCGTGGGGCTTGGGGTAGCGACCGTAATGATGAATTTCATCATGATTGAAGATTGGCCCCAAGACATAGGGGGTAAGCCCAGTTTTAGCTATTTGGAGAATATGCCGGCATTTGTGCCGGTGATGTTTGAAATGACCGTTTTCTTCGCGGCGCATTTAATGGTTATTACGTTTTATCTGAGAAGTAAAATGTGGCCGTTCAAGGAGGCTGAAAACCCTGATACGCGAACGACGGACGCTCATTTCTTAGTGGAAGTTGAAGTAGGTAAAGACGAAGAAGCATTAAAAGAATTGCTGTTGGACACAGGAGCTGTTGAAGTACATGTGCCAAAAAAGTAATATCATGATAAAGAGTTTATTGAAAATAGTGTTAGTGATGTTGTTATTGGTTAGCACATCATCTTGTTTTGATAAAAGCGCACCCAATTATCAATATATGCCCAATATGTATGAATCAGTAGGTTATGAATCATACGAAGGTTCGGAAAATGGCTTGTTTCCGCAAAGTACGGCTGCCATGCTCCCGGTAGAAGGAACAGTTTCCAGAAATTGGCTTCCTTACGAATATGATAATTCGATTGAGGGAAAAGAATTGGCAAGGGCACAACCCAGCCCGTTGGATTCATTGAGCAGTGAAATTAATTTGACCAAGGGTAAAGAATTATATGAGGTGTATTGTGCCATATGTCACGGTAATAAAGGCGCTGGTCAAGGGACTTTGGTAAAGCGCGAAAAGATACTTGGTGTTCCCAGCTATGACGATGCAGCCAGAAATATTACGGTCGGAAGTACATATCACACGATGTATTACGGCTTGAATTCTATGGGATCTTATGCTTCCCAATTCAGTACCGAGGAAGAAATATGGCAGGTAGCCGAATATGTGATGAAATTAAAAGCAGATCTTTCCAAATAAATTAAAGGAATGAGATATACCCTTTCAAATCGTTTAAAAATAGGTTCGCTAATAGCTATGGTCCTCGGATTTTTGATGTTGGCCTATGGATTTGTATCGACACCATCAAATACCGAAGAAGCTTTGGCTATGGTAACCTCAGCTCATGGTGATGGTCATGGCGGTCATGGAGAACATACTGCTGATGACCATTCTACCGCCGCTCATGGTGATCATCCAGAAGAAGCAGGTCATGGCGACGGTCATGCTGAGCATGTATACCACCAACTCAAGAATAGACCTTGGTCAGCGTTATACGTGGCGGCTTTCTTTTTCTTTATGATTTCTTTGGGTGTTTTGGCCTTCTATGCCATACAAAGAGCTGCACAAGCGGGTTGGTCACCTCTATTGTTCAGAATAATGGAAGGCATTACGGCCTATTTGGTACCCGGCGGTATCATTGTTTTTGTCATTTTGGTATTGTCAGCCTTACATTTTAACCATCTGTTTGTCTGGATGGATGCCGATGTCGTGGCGCATGATAAGTTATTGCAGGGCAAACAAGGTTATTTGAACCCAACGTTCTTTTTGATTCGTGCAGTGATATTTTTGGGAGGATGGATAGCATATAGACATTATTCCAGAAAACTATCATTAGAGCAAGATGAGGCTGCCGACGACGCGAAATTCAAACTGAATTTTAGGATTTCAGCTGTGTTTTTGGTTTTCTACCTCATAACAGAGTCAATGATGTCATGGGATTGGATCATGAGCCTCGATCCGCACTGGTTCAGTACATTATTTGGTTGGTACATATTTGCGAGCATGTTTGTTTCGGGTATTACGGTCATTGCCATGGTGGTAATATATTTAAAATCAAAAGGGCTGGTGGAACAAATCAACGATAGCCATATTCACGATTTAGCCAAATTCATGTTTGGTATAAGTATTTTCTGGACATATTTATGGTTCAGTCAGTTCATGTTGATTTGGTATGCGAACATACCTGAAGAGGTTACCTATTACGTTATGCGCATAGAACATTATAAGTTGCCCTTTTTTGGTATGCTGGGACTCAATTTTATATTCCCCTTGTTGGTTTTGATGAACAGTGATTACAAGCGGGTGAACTGGTTCGTTATAATGGCAGGTATTATTATTTTATTCGGTCATTACATGGATGTTTTCAATATGGTCATGCCCGCAACGGTTGGTGAAAATTGGTATTTAGGAATACCCGAAATAGGTGGTATTCTATTTTTCGGTGGTTTGTTTGTATACTGGATATTCAATGCATTGACCAAAGAGGAATTGTTGCCGAAACGCAATCCATTTATTGAAGAGAGTAAACAGTTCCATTACTAAAAAGCGCTAGAGAAAAATTAAGAAATGACGACATTATTAGTTTTAACAGTTCTGGTATTAGTGGCGATTGCAATTTGGCAGTTGACAAGAATATTTGAGTTATCACAGTTAAAGTCAGAAGCATCGCAGTCTGAAATAGCCAATGATGCCGATAACAAAACCCATGGATATCTCCTGTTTGGTTTTCTTATTTTTATTTACGGAATTACCATTTTCAGCTTTGCTAAATATTCTAAGTTTTTATTGCCGGAAGCAGCGTCGGCTCACGGTGGTGAATATGATACGCTAATGTGGGTTTCATTTGCTGTTATTTTCTTTGTTCAAATCATTACCCAAGCATTATTACATTATTTCGGATACAAATACCGAGGGGAAAAAGGCAAAAAAGCACTTTTTTATGCGGATAATGACCGATTGGAGTTTATTTGGACCATCATTCCAGTAATTGTTTTGGCAGGATTGATTATTTCAGGGTTGTATTACTGGACTGAAATTATGGATGTCAGTGAAGAAGACGACCCGTTAATTGTAGAACTTTATGCGCAACAATTTAATTGGACCGCACGATATGGAGGCGCTGATAACGTTTTGGGAGATGCTAGTGTCCGATTGATAGATATCGATAGGGCAAACGTTCTAGGTCTCGATGAATCAGACCCCAATGCAACAGATGATGTTCTTGTAAAAGAATTATATCTTCCGGTCGGGCGTAAGGTTAATTTTTATATGAGGTCACAAGATGTATTACATTCGGCCTATATGCCCCATTTTAGGGCACAAATGAACTGCGTACCCGGTATGATAACCCAATTCTCGTTTACCCCGACGATTACAACCGAAGAGATGCGATTGAACCCTGAAGTGGTAGACAAGGTAAAACGGACCAATCAATTAAGGGCGCAATGGGCCGCCGAAGGAAGACCAAATTCTGACCCCTGGGTATTTGATTATGTATTACTTTGCAATAAAATTTGTGGAAAATCACATTATAATATGCAAATGAAAATTGTTGTGGTAACCCAAAAGGAATATGACGATTGGATGGCAGAACAAAAAACATTTAAAGATACAATGCTGGCAGCAAATGGAGAGGAAGGTTTTACTCCAGCTCAAAGCAGAACGGAGATTGTTGCCGTTAATCAACAGTAATTGCTAAAAAAAGAAATACGAACAAAAAAATAATCGATTATGTCTGCAGTAGCACAAGCACACGTTGATGCACACGATGATCACGGACATCATCATAAGGAAACATTCATCACAAAATATATCTTTAGTCAAGATCATAAGATGATTGCGAAGCAATATCTTATAACCGGCGTATTGGTTATGGGGTTCATTGGTATTGCAATGTCATTGATTTTTAGAATGCAGTTGGCATGGCCAGGAGAATCTTTTGCCCTTTTCGAAGCTGTTTTGGGTAAATGGGCTCCAGAGGGAGTTATGGATGCCGATGTTTACTTGGCATTGATAACCATGCACGGTACCATCATGGTATTCTTTGTGTTGACTGCCGGATTAAGTGGAACCTTTAGTAATCTATTGATTCCATTGCAAATTGGTGCCCGAGATATGGCTTCCGGTTTTTTGAACATGGTTTCTTATTGGTTGTTCTTCATTTCTTCGGTATTAATGGTGGTATCATTGTTTCTTGAAGCAGGGCCGGCGGCAGCGGGATGGACCATTTATCCTCCATTAAGTGCACTGCCTATGGCACAGCCCGGTTCTGGTATGGGTATGACCCTTTGGTTACTTTCCATGACCATCTTTATAGCTTCATCTTTATTGGGATCATTGAATTATATTGTAACGGTATTGAATTTGAGAACTAAAGGTATGACCATGACAAGGCTGCCTTTGACCATTTGGGCGTTTTTCGTAACTGCCATCATTGGTGTGATTTCGTTTCCAGTATTGCTATCGGCAGGTTTGTTGTTGTTAATGGATAGAAGCTTTGGCACGTCATTTTTCTTGTCAGACATTTTTATTCAGGGAGAGGTGCTCCACTATCAAGGGGGGTCACCTGTATTGTACGAACACCTGTTTTGGTTCTTAGGACATCCTGAGGTATATATTGTATTGCTTCCAGCATTGGGAATCACCTCTGAAGTGATGGCCACTAACGCTAGAAAACCCATATTCGGGTATCGTGCCATGGTCGCTTCGATATTGGCGATTGCTTTCCTATCGCCCATTGTCTGGGGTCACCATATGTTTATATCTGGAATGAATCCATTCTTAGGTTCGGTATTTACTTTTACAACACTATTGATTGCCATTCCGTCGGCAGTGAAAGCATTCAACTATATCACTACTTTATGGAAAGGTAATCTTCAGTTGAATCCTGGTATGCTCTTTTCCATTGGTCTCGTTTCTACATTTATTTCTGGTGGGTTAACCGGGATTATATTAGGTGATAGTACATTAGATATTAATGTACACGATACATACTTCGTCGTAGCGCACTTCCACTTGGTTATGGGTATTTCGGCTTTGTACGGGCTTTTCGCAGGCGTATATCACTGGTTTCCTAAAATGTTTCAAGGGAGAATGATGAATAAAAATTTAGGATATATACATTTTTGGGTCACAGCAGTCTGTGCTTATGGTATTTTCTTCCCGATGCACTTTGTGGGTATGGCTGGAGTACCAAGGAGATACTATGAAAATACGGCTTTTCCCATGTTTGATGAGCTGACCAATGTTCAAATCTTAATGACCGTGTTCGCACTGATTGCCGGTTTGGTGCAATTGGTGTTTGTATACAATTTCATTAGTAGTATTTTTTATGGAAAGAGAGGTCCTCAAAATCCTTGGAAGTCAACTACACTAGAGTGGACGACACCTCAAAAACATGTTCATGGCAACTGGCCAGGAAAAATTCCTGAAGTACACCGTTGGGCATACGATTACAGTAAGACCCATGAAAATGGGGAATACATTATAGCGGGACAGGATTACGTTCCACAAAATATTCCACTTCAGGAAAACGAGGAGGAACTCAACCATTAGACTTTCAAACGAAACATGTAGAACCCATCAGCTTTTGGTTGATGGTTTTTTTTATGGGATAAACTTTCCGCTTGTAAAATGGAATACTGTTTGTTTCGTTACTCTATAAAGAACCACTAATTTTATTGAAGATGAAACGCATTTTTCTAGTACTTGTACTGTTTATTCCTGTTTTGCTCCTATCACAGAGAAGACCTAAAATCAAGGGTAATCGTTCCGTAACCGAAGTAAACGAAGTTTTGCCTCCATTTAAGGCTATTGAGTTAAGGGATAACCTGAATGTCGAAATAAAAAAATCATTTGGCGAGGGTTACGAAATTACGGCCGACGACAATTTGATTGATGTACTAAAATTTGAAGTGATGGACAGTACACTCGTGATTTCTTCCTTTTATGACATTGTATCAAAAAAGGAATTGGACATCACGGTGAACTATACGGAACTGGCGGCCCTAACAGTTAAAGACGGTAAGATTTTTTCGAACGGGCAAATTGCATCTGATGTATTGTACATCAATACGTTCGGTAATGCTGAACTGGATATTGATGCCAGTGGATTTATGGTGGATGTCAATGTAGAAAATAACAGTAAGATTGACCTAAATCTTGATGTTGATTCTTTAAATGTTGCAATGAATAATAAGGCTGATGGACTGATTTATGCCGTAAGTGGCTCAAAAAACATTTCATTGTCCGACAATGCTTCATTAGTACTGGAAGGGAGCACAGAAAGCAGCAGGGTAAACATGACGGGGAGTACTAAGCTTAGGGCCGATAAATTAGAAGCGGCAGAAGTATTTCTTTCAACAGGGGAGTCTGGTTTTGCCAGAATCAATGCCTACCGAACGTTTACATTACAATCGAAGGGTACTAGTAAAACCTATCTCTATGGAAACCCCAAAATCACTATTGAGGAGTTTTTTGATACTGCTCAACTTTTAAAAAAGGAAGATTAGTTCGCAATGGGTGCAGACACCAATGTTTTCGGTATACCAAAGCCATCTACAAGCGTATTGACATGTGGGCGCAACTCTGAACACAATCGTTCTATACGTTGACGAATTGCCTTTGATTTAGTGCTGCTTAAATACCCCTGTTCGAGGTACCATTCTGCGTTTTGACGAATCGTTTTCAAAGAGTGTAGTGCCCCCAGTTGTAATAGTAGTGACTTGTATTCGTCGTCTAACAGACTGTTGACTTTGTCATAATACCATTTAACGGCCAAAACCTGGCTATACGCCTCTCCTACCTCCAAAAGATGGGTTTGCGTTTTCAGAAATGCCTGATAACTCGGAACCCCTTTCTTAATATAACTGCGAATGCGCATTGCCGCGGTATAGGTCAACCGACGAAGTCTATAGTCGAGCGCATGTAAATGGAATTTGTAATTGTACAAATGTTCATGGTCAACTTTATTGGCATATATCGGATTTAGGGTGGCCCATTTATCGGATAACTGTGAACCTAATAATTTTAATACGGTCGTAAATCCGCCTGAATTCAATTCTGATCTAAAATCAGAAAGAACACCTTTTGCTGCGAGTTGCAATAATACCGTATTGTCGCCTTCAAAAGTGGTGAAGATATCTGAATCGTTCTTTAAATCGGCGATACGGTTTTCCAAGAGATAACCCTTACCCCCACAGGCTTCCCGACTCTCTTGAATGGTCGATGTGGCGAACCACGTTATGATTGCTTTTAGTCCTGCTACCTGAGTCTCTATTTTTCGCTTGTCGCCAGCAGCAGTGGCAACATATTCACGCATGGCACGTTGCAAAGCGAAATGATACACATAAGACGCAGCAATTCTGGGCATCAGCCGAATTTGATGTGTGGGGTAATCCATCAAAAGGTCTTCTTGAATTTTGATGGAATCATTAAATTGTCGTCGCTGTAAAGCGTGTTTTACGGCAATGGTCAAACTCATTTTGGCCGCACCGAGTGCCCCTTTGGCTACACAGATTCTTCCTCCGACTAGGGTTCCCAGCATCGTAAAAAACCTTTTGTTCGGGTTTTGTATCGCTGATCGGTAGTTGCCTTCCGAATCGATGCCCCCATACGTATCCAAGAGATTTTCTACGGGCACTTTGACCTGATTGAACCAAATTTTACCATTGTCTACGCCATTAAGGCCCAATTTATAGCCGTTATCCTCAATGGTAATACCCGAAAGTTCTTTGTGCTTCTCATCTCGCAGTGGTACAAGAATGGCATGCACCCCTTGGTTTTTTCCATTGACCAGCAATTGTGCAAATACCGTGGCCATTTTGGCATCTAAAGCATTTCCAATATATTCTTTGTTGTCATTTTTACCAGGGGTATGAATTACAATTGTGCGTTCTTCATGTACATATGTGGCCGTTGTATTGATTCCTCTTACATTACTGCCATGCCCAGTCTCTGTCATGGCTAAGCATCCGAGTAGTTTTGTGGTTCCAGTATCAGTAAGGTATTTTTTTCGTTGTTCGGCATTCCCAAGATTTTGAATACTACCACCAAAAAGTCCAAATTGAACTCCAAATTTTACGGCAAGACTCCCATCTACATAAACCAAATGCTCAAAGACCGAGGCATAGGTTTCTAGGTCATCTTTACCACCAAATACCGTTGGATAAGCCAGTGCGCCCCAACCTGATTGGGCTAAAAATTGTACCTGCTTTAAAACCAATTGACGGGCCTCTTCTTTTACGCGATTGATTTTCCATTGAAAGATATCGTGTCTTAAAAAGGTCCTAAAGTCTGAGAGGTCTTCTTTTTCGCTTTCGTACAATATGTCGTCCAACACTTTGGCATCAAAGCGGTTGCTATATTTTTGATGCTTTACCTCTACATGAAATAGATGATTGTAGTGGTTGGGCTGAATACCTAGGTTTCGTTCAATTTGCTGAAGATGTTCGTTTGGTACAGCTTCTCCAGAATAAAATTGGGTCACTTTTCGGGATAGGCTTTCCAGTGGATGGATTTCTGATTCTATGAGTGTAGCCTTACTTTGGGAAATGAGTTGTTGCCATGATTTTATTTCTTCATTCTTGGGTGGATTTTTCCTGTCCAGCCAAGATAGGAGTTGCTTTTGGTCTGATGTCTCCAATGAAGTATCGGTGATGATGGCATTTCGAATCACCTCAACTTCAGAAGCCGATAATAAATCGTCTGACCAAATAACGTAAAAGAATGGAACATAAGGGAGTACCCTTGTGGAGTATTTTACTTTCAGCATGAAATGAAATTACAACAAAAACTATACGTATTCAAAGGCAATAGCCTCAGAAATTAAAGGGATATTGGAAAAATGGATGAGATAAAAAAGGTCAATGCCCGAAGTAAATCTGATGCCACAGTGTATTGTGCTTATAGGTTCATGAAATTCTCTTATGACAAGGAAATTGGATATTGATTTTATTAAAACCTCAAAGCGTCAGTCGCTTTGAGGAGGACCATTCTTATGATTGAATTGCAGTATCTTTACGATATGAACGAGCATTTAGACCCAACTGCTGAACAATTTTCACAAGAAGAGCTTGATATCGAAAGGGCGTTACGTCCGGTAACTTTTGATGATTTTACAGGTCAATCGCAGGTCTTGGAAAATTTAAAGGTCTTTGTGCAGGCGGCCAATATGCGAGGTGAGGCTTTAGATCATACCTTATTTCACGGCCCTCCTGGACTCGGTAAAACGACCCTGGCCCATATTTTGGCCAATGAGTTGGGGGTTGGTATTAAGGTGACATCAGGCCCTGTTTTGGACAAACCAGGTGATTTGGCGGGGCTTTTGACCAATCTTGAAGAGCGCGATGTGCTTTTTATTGATGAAATTCATCGATTAAGTCCCGTTGTGGAGGAGTATCTTTATTCTGCCATGGAAGACTACAAGATTGATATCATGCTCGAGACAGGCCCGAATGCGAGAACCGTTCAGATAAATTTAAGTCCGTTTACCTTGGTTGGGGCCACCACGCGTTCAGGATTGTTAACCGCCCCAATGCGGGCTCGTTTTGGAATATCAAGTCGGCTGCAATATTACGATACCGAACTGCTATCGACCATCGTTCAACGAAGTTCGGAAATTCTTCGGGTGCCCATCTCAAATGAAGCGGCGATTGAAATTGCAGGAAGAAGCCGTGGTACACCACGAATCTGTAATGCATTACTGCGACGTGTACGTGATTTTGCTCAAATTAAGGGCAACGGCAGTATCGACTTGGATATTTCAAAATTTAGTTTGAAAGCCTTGAACGTTGATGCCCACGGTCTAGATGAAATGGACAACAAAATTCTATCGACGATAATTGATAAATTCAAAGGTGGCCCCGTCGGAATTACAACCTTAGCCACAGCAGTGTCTGAAAGTGCAGAGACCATTGAAGAGGTGTATGAGCCTTTTCTCATCCAACAAGGTTTTATCATGCGAACCCCTCGTGGTCGAGAAGTAACAGAGTTGGCCTATAAGCACTTGGGGAAATTAAAAAATAACGTTCAAGGCGGGTTGTTTTAAATGAAGCACTTACCTCAAGTATCGTATCGCGAAGTTTTTAAAAACCGTAATAGCATTTTAAAAAACCCCCTACCGTTTCATCGTGAAAACTTTGAACTATTGGGCGATACTTTTCTGGTCAAAGTATCACCACTAACCTCTGTTGTTTTTACGAGGGATGCAAAACTAATTCGTCATATTCTTCAAAAGAGCCATAAGAAGTATGAAAAATCACCACTTCAGACGAAGGACCTGGCAAAATATATTGGTCATGGCCTTCTGACCTCGAATGGTGAGCATTGGCGAAAGCACCGTCGTATGGTACAACCGGCATTTCATAAGAAAAAACTGATGGGCCTGCTGGAAATCATGCAAAAGGCAATTCGAAAAGAGTTGGGGCATATCAAGCCAAATATAGTTCAAGATGTCCTTCCGTTGATGGGTGATTTGGCCTTTCAGGTTGTTGCACAATCACTGTTCAGTCGCGATGATATTCAACATCAGATGGCCGAGTTACAGCACGTCACTGAGATGAATCAAAAGATGCTCATCAAAGAAATGCGTCAGCCTTATTTAAAATGGTGGTTTCGTATTTCAGGTGAAATTGATAAGCACCTGCAATTGGGCGCCCAAGGGCGAGAAGTCATCAACCGAATCATTGACGAACGTATTGAAAGGGGCGTAGAGAAAGATGATTTGTTGGATATGTTGTTAAAAGCGAGATATGAAGATGGCACGCCCATGTCAAGAAGACAGCTCATTGATGAGGTCTTGATTCTTTTTACCGCAGGTCATGAAACGACGGCCAACGCTTTGAGTTTTACGTTGGGACTCTTGGCAAAAAATAAAGAAGCCCAACAAAAAGCATTTCAGGAAGCATGCAAAATTGATTGGAATTCTGGCGATATCATGGATAATATTGCGCAGTTAAAGTATATAAAACAGTGTATTGAAGAGGGCATGCGTTTGTATCCACCGGCGTATATCATTGATAGAATTGCCAATGTTGATGATGAGTTTAACGGAATACGAATAAAAAAGAACACCTTGTTTTTGATGTCCATTTACGAATTACAAAAACATGCCTCCTTTTGGAAAAATCCCGAAACATTTCAACCGGAACGTTTTGATGCCGTATTAAAAAAAGATTTTCAAGAATACTACTATCCTTTTGGTGCCGGGCCGCGCATGTGTGTGGGCAACAACTTTGCGATGTACGAAATGGTTATGGTCATTGGTGAGCTTGTGGCAAATTATCAGGTACATTTGGATGAGGATTTTGAAATCAATCCATTGATTTCATTAAAACCTAAAAGCGTACCACTCAAATTTACCAAACGCTAAAATTGAATTCAAAAGAAAGAAATACCCAGGCCATAAAAGACGAAGCCAAGCGCCTTGGTTTTTTGTCATGTGGTATTTCAAAGGCGGAGTTTTTGGAAGAAGAAGCCCCAAGATTGGAAGCATGGCTAAAAAAGGGAATGCACGGAGAGATGTCATATATGGAAAACCATTTTGACAAACGTCTTGATCCTACCAAACTCGTGGAGGGCTCGAAGTCAGTGATTTCACTATTACTGAATTATTATCCCGAAGAAATCCAAAGTGTGGATTCCTATAAGATTTCCAAATATGCCTATGGCATGGATTATCATTTTGTTATCAAGGATAAGCTGAAAGCGCTACTTCATTTTATACAAGAAGAAATAGGTGAGGTTCATGGTAGGGCTTTTGTTGATTCTGCCCCTGTCTTGGATAAGGCCTGGGCCGCCAAAAGCGGATTGGGGTGGATGGGAAAGCATAGCAATCTATTGACCCAGCAGGTAGGTTCCTTTTATTTTATTGCAGAACTTATCGTTGATTTGTCATTGGAATATGACCATCCAACCACAGACCATTGTGGCACCTGCACGGCATGCATCGATGCATGCCCCACACAGGCCATTGTTGAGCCCTATGTGGTTGATGGCAGCAAATGTATTTCATACTTTACCATTGAATTGAAAAATGAAATTCCAACAGAATTTAAGGGAAAATTTGATGATTGGATGTTTGGTTGTGATGTCTGTCAAGAGGTGTGCCCATGGAACCGTTTTTCAAAACCCCACAATGAACCACTGTTCAATCCAAATTCAGAATTACTTTCCATGACAAAAAAAGATTGGGAAGAGATTACCGAAGAGGTTTTTAGAAAAGTATTCAAAAATTCTGCGGTAAAACGCACCAAATATTCCGGTTTAAAAAGGAATATTGACTATTTAAAGTAAGGCCTTTATAATTAAGGGGAATAATATTTCCCAATTCAAACGTTTTCGTTACGCCTTAGTTCCTATTGATGTTTTTTGAACCTAAGATATTTCAGGTATCATAGTATCTTAGGATGCTATTTGTATAAGTTTTACATTAAATGAAGAACGAAGTTCAACTCATTACCTATGCTGATAGAATTGGCTGTCTCACTATTGATGAACTGAAAAGTTTACTTGATAACGAGTTAAAAGGACTTTTTGGGGGAGTGCATATTTTGCCTTTTTTTTATCCCATTGATGGGGAAGATGCGGGCTTTGACCCTATTGATCACCAAATGGTGGACCCAAGACTAGGGGATTGGAACTCCCTACAAAAGCTAAGTATGACGACCACAATTATGGCAGATTTAATTGTCAATCATATGTCTGCTGATTCAACGGAGTTCAAAGATTATTTGGCCAATGGTGATGCTTCTGAATATGCCGATTTATTTCTGTCTTATGACAAAGTGTTTCCCAAAGGAGCCACTGAAAAGGAAGTATTGAAGATTTATCGGCCAAGACCGGGTTTTCCCTTTACCCGATTTAAGTTTGGCGATGGTACTGAAAAATTGATTTGGACCACATTTACCCAGAAACAGATTGATATTGATGTTCATTCAGCACTGGGCGAGGCCTATTTAGAGGTTATTTTAGATCAGTATGAACATTCCGGTATTTCGATGATTCGATTGGATGCGGCTGGTTACGCCATAAAAAAAGCAGGTACCTCGTGCTTTATGATTCCCGAAACCTTTGCTTTTATTGATAAGCTCACCCAAAAGGCAAGAAATAGGGGCATTGAAGTTTTGGTCGAGATTCACTCCTTCTACAAAACACAAATTGCCATTGCTGAAAAAGTGGACTATGTTTATGATTTTGCGCTCCCCGTTTTAGTGTTGGACACCCTTTTTAACCACAATACTGACAATTTGAAGAATTGGTTGAAAATCTCACCGCGAAATGTGGTCACCGTTTTGGATACCCATGATGGCATTGGGGTTATTGATGTGGCTTCCGAAAATGGAGAAGATGGGTTGATTCCTAATGCGGTTTTGGATGATATTGTTAATAGAATTCACATCAATAGTGGGGGCAATAGCCTGAAGGCTACTGGCGCGGCGGCTTCAAACTTAGATCTCTATCAGGTGAACTGCACTTATTTTGAGGCGTTGGGAAAGGATGAAAACGCATATCTATTGGCCCGGGCCATTCAGTTTTTTGTTCCGGGTATTCCGCAGGTATATTATGTAGGTCTCTTTGGGGATGAAAACGATATGGTTTTATTGGAGAAAACCAATGTGGGTCGCGACATCAATCGTCATTACTATTCAAAGAATGAGATAAAAAAGAAAATGAAAAGTGCGCTTTTCGAAAAATTAGCACAGCTCATGACTATTCGAAATACACATGCTGCATTTGATGGAGAATTTCATGTAGAGGAAAACCCATCAAAATTTCTAGTAATAAGGTGGACAAAAAATACCGAATCGATTCATTTGGAAGCTGACATAGCGTATCGGACGTTTGTGGTCAGCAGCGCATCCAATGGATTCAAATCCACACTTTTTTCAAATGGAGTAAGTGGTGATGATAACCTCCAATAGTACATGTTTTTAGAAGACGGACTAAAAATCTTATCTTGTTAGGTAGTTCATGTCAGCGATGATGTGTGAAACCAATAACTAACTGAACTTTTTTTGGGCTATGATAAAAATTAAAAAACCCCAACTCTCCTTTTGGCAAATTTGGAACATGAATGTTGGGTTTCTGGGAATCCAGTACAGTTTTGGATTGCAACAGACAGCAATTAACCCCATATTCCTTTTTTTGGGTGCGGAAGAAGAGCTTTTGCCAATCTTGAATATCGCGGGTCCTGTAACAGGTTTGATAGTGCAACCGATAATCGGAGCGGTTTCTGATAAAACGTGGTCCCCGCGATGGGGACGTAGAAAGCCTTTCTTCTTGATTGGGGCCATCTTAGGGAGTTTATGTCTGTTTGCTTTCCCATTAAGTCCCGCCCTTTGGTTTGCTGTAGGCTTGTTATGGATTCTTGATGTTGGTAATAATATGGCGATGGAGCCATACCGGGCCTTCGTTGGAGATAAACTGCCCGACAATCAATTGAGTCTTGGCTATCAAATGCAAAGTCTGTTCGTCGGTGCCGGTATTTTGCTTGCCAATGCCTCTATTTATCTGTTTCAAGATTGGTTCGGTGGAGGTGAAGAGATATCAGGACAAATTCCGAAATGGCTATATTATTCATTTTTTATCGGGTCGTTTCTTTCTATTGTAACAATACTGTGGTCTGTTTTAAAGACCCCAGAAATTCCGCCTCCTGATGAAGAACTAAGGGAAATAGAAGCGAATCGAAAATTACCTTTTATGGATAAGCTGAAAAAGCCCTTTGTAGAGATTGGCGATGCTGTAAAAGAAATGCCCAATTTCATGTGGAAACTCTCTGCAGTTTATTTTTTTCAGTGGTATGCTTTATTCGTGTATTGGCAATTTATTACGCCACTATTTCGAACAACCATGGGTTTTAATACTTCAGAAGCGGCTGCCCAGGCCGCTAAAATGAGTACTACATACAATGTTGTTACGGCTGTGGTAGCTTTGGTTTTGGTCCCTTTGACCATAAAATTTGGAGGAAAGAAAGTATATGCATTGAGCCTTCTTGGTACTGGTTTGGCGCTGCTGGCCATACCCAACATCAACGACCCTATCTATGTGTTGTTGCCCATGATACTGTTTGGAATCGGTTGGGCTGCCATGATGGGAATTCCGTATTCCATGGTTTCAAAAGTGGTACCTCAAGAACGGAGAGGGGTATACATGGGCATACTAAATATGATGATTGTTATTCCCATGGGTATAGAAACCCTGTCCTTTGGGCCGATATTTAAAAATATACTTGGCGGTAATGCAGTCAATGCCATTTATTTTGCCGGAATCTTTTTCATTATTGCATGCTTCTTGGCCTTACGGTTGAATGTAAAGAAGTCTGAAAGTGAGGTCGTAACCGACGTCTAATCCAATACGGTATTGCAATTCATGAACGGTGTTTCCTTTAAGGGGGAATACCCTTACCTTTAACCCCCATTTATACTTTATGAGCAAAGAAAAAAATAGAAGGGAAGCACTGATTTATCATGCCAAGCCACAGCCGGGTAAAATAAAGGTAGTGCCCACAAAACCCTATGCCACCCAACGCGATTTGGCCTTGGCTTATTCTCCTGGGGTTGCCGAACCTTGCCTTGAGATAGAAAAGAACAAAGATGAAGTCTACCGTTATACCTCAAAGGGAAATACGGTTGCGGTGATTTCTAATGGTACGGCCGTTTTAGGATTAGGAAATATTGGCCCTGAAGCATCAAAGCCGGTAATGGAAGGCAAGAGCTTACTGTTTAAAATATTTGCCGATATCGATGGAATTGATATTGAATTGGATACCGAAGATGTCGATAAGTTTGTGGAAACGGTGAAAACGATAGCACCTACTTTTGGCGGAATAAACTTGGAGGATATCAAAGCGCCTGAAGCATTTGAAATTGAAAGGCGGTTAAAAGAAGAGCTTGATATTCCTGTCATGCATGATGATCAACATGGTACGGCAATCATTTCAGCAGCGGCACTTCTAAATGCTTTGGAGTTGGCCCAAAAAAAGATTGAAGAGGTACGCATTGTGATAAGTGGTGCGGGTGCGGCTGCGATTTCTTGCTCAAGATTGTATCGTGCTTTCGGGGCAAAGGCTAATAACATGGTCATGCTCGATAGTAAAGGGGTAATTCGTAAAGACCGACAAAACCTAACTCCTCAGAAAGCAGAATTTGCAACAGATAGACCGATAGACACTTTAGAGGAGGCCATGGTCAATGCCGATGTTTTTATAGGCCTTTCGATTGCAGGAATCGTATCGGTCGACATGTTAAAAACAATGGGGAAGAATCCGATTGTCTTTGCCATGGCCAACCCAGATCCTGAAATTGCGTATGATGTCGCTTGTGAAGCGAGAAAAGATATTATTATGGCGACCGGTCGTTCGGATCATCCGAATCAGGTCAATAATGTACTCGGATTCCCCTTTATTTTCCGAGGCGCATTGGATGTTAGGGCAACAAAAATAAATGAAGAAATGAAAATGGCTGCGGTTCGTGCCTTGGCCGATTTGACGAAAGAGCCTGTGCCCGAACAGGTGAATATTACCTACGACACAACGCGCTTGACCTTCGGTAAGGAGTATATCATTCCAAAACCCTTCGACCCTAGACTAATAGCAAAAATTCCACCTGCGGTAGCTAGGGCTGCCATGGAAAGTGGAGTCGCCAAATCCTCAATCAAAAATTGGGATGATTATGAAGAGCGATTGATGCAGCGCTCTGGTAATGATAATAAAGTGGTACGCATGCTGCATAATCGCGCCAAGGTAAATCCAAAGCGTATAGTTTTTGCCGAGGCTGAATTATTGGATGTGCTTAAGGCGGCTCAAATCGTATATGAAGAGCGCATTGCAACCCCTATACTATTGGGAGATAAGGCAACCATTCAACGTTTGAAAAAAGAACTTGAGTTTGATGCTGATGTAGAAATAATTGACCCTCGTTCAGAAGAGATTCGTAAACTTCGCAAACAATATGCCCAGAAGCTCTGGGAGCAACGAAAAAGGAAGGGCGAAACCGAGTATAGCGCTTTTATGAACATGGGTAAACGTAACTACTTCGGTTCGATGATGTTGTCGGAAGGTGCTGCGGATGGTATGATAGCGGGTTATTCAAGAGCTTATCAGAAAGTGTTGAAGCCGGTTTTTGAAGTGATTGGTCGAGCCAATGGAGTTGAAAACGCTTCCACGGTCAATATTATGATTACAGATCGGGGGCCGCTATTTTTGGCCGATACATCGATTAATATCGATCCGAATGCAGAACAGTTGGCTGAAATAGCATTGATGACGGCAAATGTGGCGCAAACATATGGTTTTGATCCGGTAATGGCCATGCTATCTAACGCAAATTTTGGGTCTTCAAAGCATAAAGAAGCCAAAAAAATTAGGGATGCGGTTAAGATATTGCATGAGAATAACCCTGATTTGATTGTGGACGGAGAGATACAAACTGATTTTGCATTAAATCAAGAGCTTTGTCACAACAATTTTCCCTTTTCAAAATTGGCGGGGAGAAAAGTAAATACCTTTATTTTTCCCAACCTTGATGCCGCCAACATCACCTATAAATTGTTAAAGGGTCTTAACAAAGCGGAATCCATTGGTCCGATTATGCTGGGTCTAAGAAAAGCGGTCCATATTCTTCAGTTGGGGGCAGGCGTCGATGAAATGGTCAAAATGGCAGCTGTTGCCGTAATTGACGCCCAAGAGCGGGAGAAAAGAAAGAAGGAAAAAATGAACGCTTGATTCATCTAATGGCTACTCTTAAAAGTTAAACGATAAACTTCAAATCATGATTCATCATCTGAACGGTAAGCTAGTAGAAAAGAATCCAACATATCTCATTGTTGAATGTAATGGAGTGGGCTACTTTTTGCATATTTCACTCCATACGTTTTCGCTTCTGCCGTCTGATGAGAAGATAAAAATCTATACCCACCTTCAAATAAAAGAAGATTCACATACTTTGTTCGGTTTTATGGACAGGGCCGAACGTGAGATTTTCCTCTTATTGATATCCATATCAGGTATTGGCCCCAGTATCGCCAGAACGATGTTATCTTCGTTAAATCCAGCCCAAGTTCGTGATGCGATTGCCAATAGCGAAGTGGCTACAATACAAGCTGTAAAAGGTATCGGGGCAAAGACTGCCCAACGTGTAATCGTCGAGCTTAAAGACAAGATTTTAAAGGTCTATGATATAGACGAAGTTTCCCAACAATCAAACAAAACAACAAAGGAAGAAGCGTTATCTGCTTTAGAGGTTCTTGGATTCACCAGAAGACAATCAGAAAAGGTTGTGGACCGGGTGCTCGCCCAAGATACTTCACTTAGCGTCGAAGACATCATTAAACAGGCGCTGAAAAATTTGTAATTAGTTTGGAAATAGTGGCGTTACCAGAACTTAAACCAATTGGGTTTAAGCTTCTGTTCTTTTTTATGTTGAGTTTTGGGCTAGGTCATCAACTTAGTGCCCAAGACCTCAATGAACAACCACAAGATTCTATCAAAACTGGAGTGGCTTTGGGAAAGATTCTCATGGAGAATCCCAATAGCGTCGTGACCCAATACGAATACGACCCCAAAATTGACCGGTACGTCTACATTGAAAGCGTGGGGGACTTTAACGTAAATTATACACTTTTCATGACCCCAGAAGAATACAACGACATGATTCAAAAAGAAAGTATGAAGTCGTATTTCAAGGAAAAAATAGATGCATTTTCAGGAAGAAAAGAGGGGAGTGAAGAAGCGAGAAAGAATCTTATGCCCAATTTCTACATTAACAGTGGATTCTTTGAATCTGTTTTTGGAGGAAATACCATTGAGGTCATTCCGCAAGGTTCCGTTGCGATGGACCTGGGTATCATTTGGCAGAAAAATGATAATCCTGCATTATCTCCAAGAAACCGAACCAATCTTTCGTTTGATTTTGATCAGCGTATCAGTTTAAGCATGCTTGCCAAAGTGGGAGAGCGTTTGGAGGCTACGGTTAACTACGATACCGAAGCTACTTTCGATTTTCAAAATCTGGTAAAACTTGACTATACGCCGACAGAGGACGATATTCTTCAAAAAATCGAAATCGGTAATGTCAATATGCCCTTGAACAGTTCTTTGATTCAGGGGGCACAGAGCCTTTTTGGGGTAAAGACCCAAATGCAATTCGGTCGAACTACCGTTACGGCCGTCTTTTCAGAACAACGCTCACAAAACAATACCGTAGTCGCACAAGGGGGCGGAACCCTAAATGAATTTGCATTGACCGCATTAGATTATGATGAGGACAAACATTTCTTTTTGGCCCAATACTTTCGTGATAATTATGATAGGGCACTTGAAAACTATCCTTTTATCAACAGTCAGGTTCAAATTACCCGATTGGAGGTTTGGGTGACCAATAGAAATCAACAGACCATCAATGTTAGAAATGTGGTTGCCATTCAAGATTTGGGGGAAGGGGCTATAGGTCCGAATGGGAATGAAAAAACAAGAATTGGGATACAGGGTACACCCCCAGCAACATTTTTTAACGAAATCGGGAATGGTCTTTTGCCCCAAAACTCCAACAACGATTTCGACCCAGCTTTAATAGGAACAGGAGGGGCCTTGACGGAACAGATTCGTGATATTGCCACTGTAGAACAAGGGTTTAACCTTGGGGCTACGGGTGGATTTAACCCTAATCAGGGGTTTGATTATGCCATTCTGGAAAATGCCAGAAAATTAGAAGTTGGGCGCGATTACCAGTTTAATGGGCAGCTTGGGTATATTTCGTTAAATCAAAGATTGAGCAATGATGAGGTCTTGGGGGTGGCGTTTCAATACACATTTAATGGCGAGGTATTCCAGGTCGGGGAATTTGCCAATGGGGGTATTGATGCTACCACGACCACTACGGTAGGAAGCGCACCTCCAATCATCGAAAATAATACGTTAATACTTAAATTACTTAAAAGTAATATCACCAATGTAGATGATCCGATATGGGATTTGATGATGAAAAACATCTATTCCACTGGGGCCTTTCAATTGAGCCAAGAGGATTTTCGAATGAATATTCTCTATACTGACCCAACACCACGAAACTATATCACCCCGGTTGACCCTGACGCAGGGTGGCCTTCGAATTTGGAGGATAGAATTTTGATCAATGTGTTCAATCTAGACCGTTTGAATATTTACAATGATGTACAATCAGGAGGAGATGGTTTTTTTGATTACTTGCCGGGTATTACCATCGATCCGCAAACCGGGAGAATCGTCTTTACCTCGGTAGAACCCTTTGGTGAAAATTTATTTGAACTGTTGGGTGGAGGAACGTATGATGTCGAAAATGATCAGGGATATAATGTGAACCAGCAGAAGTATGTGTTCAGAAATATGTATGCCAAAACGAAGGCAGCTTCATTGCAAGATGCTGAAAAGAACCGTTTTCAGATTAAAGGACGATATAAATCTGAGGGGAACAATGGTATTCCCATTGGGGCGTTCAATGTACCCCGGGGGTCGGTTCGTGTTACGGCCGGGGGCAGGCAACTCCAAGAGTGTATCGATTATACGGTCAACTATCAGGCTGGAACGGTACAGTTATTAGATCCTAGTCTGGAAGCTTCTAATACGCCCATTAATATATCCGTAGAAAACAATGCTGTTTTTGGCCAGCAAACCAGACGCTTTACAGGCATCAATGTAGAACACCAGTTCAATGAAAATTTTGTTCTTGGGGCTACCTTGCTAAACCTCAATGAAAGACCGTTGACCCAAAAAGCAAATTTTGGTATTGAACCCGTGAATAACACCATTTTCGGACTGAACGGAAATTTCAGCACTGAATTGCCGTTTTTGACCAGGCTCGCCAATAAACTGCCAAATATAGAAACTGATGTTCCTTCCAATCTTTCATTTAGGGGAGAAGTGGCCTTTCTAAGTCCGAACTCCCCAAAGAATGCAGATTTTCAAGGAGAAACGACCACCTATTTAGATGATTTTGAGGGGGCACAGGCACTCATAGACATTCGGTCGTCCCTCGGGTGGTTCTTGGCAAGCCCGCCAGTGGAATTTTCAGATGGTCTCACCGATTTAGATGTGGGCTTTGGTAGGGCTAAAATGTCTTGGTATACCATCGACCCTATCTTTTATACGAATCAAAGACCTGATGGGGTGACCGATAATGATATATCCTTGAATTCCACAAGACGGGTTTTTATAGACGAGGTGTTCCCAACAGTGGATGTTGCCCAAGGGCAAACCACAGTGCAGGGTACGTTGGATATTGCGTATTATCCAGATGAAAAGGGGCCTTACAATGCAAATCCCGCCTTTGAAGGAAATCCACAGAATAATTGGGGAGGTATTATGCGATCGTTGAGTAGTACCAATTTTGAACAGTCCAATGTAGAATTTGTGCAGTTTTGGGTACTCGACCCCTATGTGGATGGTGAAACCATTGGGGCCAATACTGGTGAGTTGGTATTGAACCTCGGGAATATTTCTGAGGATATTTTAAAGGATGGTCGAAAGCAATACGAAAACGGCTTACCCGCCGCCACAAACAACGAGATTCCAAGGGAAACGATATGGGGATTGGTGCCGCAAACACAGTCATTGGTATATGCTTTTGATGCGGACGAAACCAATAGAACGCAACAAGATGTTGGTCTTGACGGTATCGATGATTTGGCAGAGGCGGCCATTTACAATGGGCCCGCTGAAGATCCAGCTTTGGACAATTATGTCTACTATCTTAATCGTCAAGGCGGTATTTTGGAACGTTATTACGACTTTAACAATCCACAGGGAAACTCTCCAGTATCCGTGACCAACACCGATAGAGGCTCCACAACATTACCCGATGTTGAGGATGTCGATCGCGATTTGACGATGAATACGGTAAACAGTTATTATGAATATCGTATTCCCATTGGCCCAAACACGACCATTGATGACCGTTATGTAACTGATATTATCGAAGGTACCGCTTCAGGGGGCAATAGAATACCAAATGGAGGGGAAGTAGATTACAGATGGATTCAATATAAAATTCCACTTACTGATTTTACCGAGTCAATTGGGGGTATAACCGATTTCCGTTCCATAAGTTTTATGCGGATGTACCTCACCGGATTTTCAGATGATGTGGTACTTCGTTTTGCTACCTTGGATTTGGTTCGTGGAGACTGGCGAAGTTATACGAACACGCTACAACCTGGTATCGATGATATTCCCGAAGATGACGGTACCCTTATTGATGTGAATACCGTAAATATTGAAGAGAATAGTGGGCGAACACCCATACCTTATCAATTGCCTCCAGGGGTCATTCGTGAGCAGTTGAACAATAATAACACCATTATTCGACAGAACGAACAATCGTTATCTTTTTTGATTGAAAATCTAGAGTCCCAAGACAGTCGGGGTGTCTTTAAAAATGTAAATATTGATGTTCGGCAATATGAGCGTATCAAAATGTTCATGCACGCTGAAAAATTGTTCAATACGGACTATTCTGATGACGATACCCCGTTGGTAGGTTTTCTTCGATTGGGAACTGATTTTTCAGAGAATTTTTATCAAATCGAGCGTGCCCTCCAATTTACCCCATTCGGTTCCTCCTCAGCGGAGGAAATATGGCCGGAAGTCAATGAGATTGATGTTGCCCTCTCTGATTTGAACAAAGTAAAATCCCTTCGAATTGCACAGCGTGATGATGGCGTGCCTTTGACCGAGCTTCGGTTTTATGAAGTCGTCAATGGAGAGGTGGTTGAGGTTGGCGAGTTCGACCCTAGAACTGTGGGCGTAAACCGAATTGGTATTCGAGGAAATCCATCTTTCGGTAGTATTCGAGCTATGATGGTTGGGGTTAAAAACACAGACGCCGTACCGGCAAGGGGTGAGGTCTGGTTCAATGAACTCCGTTTGGCCGGTTTGGACAATAATGGGGGCTGGGCCGCAATTGCTGCGCTAGATGCCAATATGGCTGACTTTGCTAATGTAAGTGCTACTGCCAGCACCAGTACTTCAGGTTTCGGTTCTATTGATCAGATACCCAATGAAAGGGCACGAGAAGATGCCATTTCATACGATATGGTAACCAATGTGAATGTTGGTCAGCTTTTTCCGAAAAAATGGGGCTTGCAGATTCCATTCAATTTTGGGCTTTCAGAAACTTTGATTACGCCAGAGTTTGATCCGGTATTCGACGATTTAAAGTTAGACGATCTCATCGATGCCCAAGCCACTGATGAAGGTCGCGAGGCCGTACGTGAACAGGCTGAAGATTATACGAAACGTAGAAGTGTTAATTTGATTGGGGTTAGGAAGAATCGTGGGGAAGAGGCTGATGCCAATTTCTATGATATTGAAAATTTTACCTTCAACTATTCCTACAATAAAACGAGCCATCGCGACTTTGAAATCGAGGACCTTCAAGATGAGAACGTGAACACTGGTTTTGTTTATAACCACAATTTCAAACCTGCGGCGGTGGCCCCATTTGCAAAGGCAGATTCCCTTTTTACGGGCAATTATTGGAAATGGCTCAAAGACTTTAATTTCAATTTATTACCAACAAGTGTATCGTTGAACGCCAACGTGAATCGATCGTTCAACCAACAGCGTTTTAGAGGTGTTTTTGGGGATGGAGATTTCTTGGATTTACCTACCCTACAACAACGCAATTATCTTTTCAATTGGCAATATGCCCTAAATTATAGTTTGACCAAATCACTGCGACTGAATCTTACGGGCTCAAACAATAACATTGTTAGAAATTATTTTGCCGATGGGGAAGATTTTGAAGGAAGGCCTTTGATTGACAATTCATTGGATCTTTGGGATGGATTCTTTGATGTGGGTGAACCCAATAGACACTCACAGCAAATGCAGTTGAACTATGAACTGCCTTTTGAAAAAATACCATTTTTGAACTTTATAAATGCCCAATATACCTATACCAGTAATTTTGACTGGCAACGAGGTGGCGACGCCCTGATTGAGGTTGCCGGCGAAACTATTAATACAGTGCAAAACGCCAATACCCATAACCTCACGGCGAATTTGACCATGCAAAGCTTTTATGATGTCATAGGGCTTAAAAAACGAACCGGTAGCAAAGCGACCACAGGAATCGCACCACCAAGAAGCCGAAGTTCTCAAAACGCTGATGATGATAAAAAAGATAAAAAGCCGAAGGGAAAAACGTCTAAGGCATGGAATACCTTGGTGGATATCGTTACAATGGTGAAACGCGTCAATGTGAATTATAGTGAAAATAACGGTAAGGTACTTCCTGGATATACCCAATCGATAGGTTTTGTCGGAACGAGCAGGCCTACTTTAGGATTTGTTTTTGGAAGTCAACGCAATGTGCGTTTTGAAGCGGCGCGAAGGGGCTGGCTGACGAATTTCCCAGAGTTTAACTCCCAATATGTTCAGAACAGTACAAAAAACCTGAATATTACCGCTACAGCACAACCCACACAAGACCTAACTATAGATATTCTGGCAGACCGTCAGTTTTCAAACAATTTACAGGAAAATTATGTCCCGGACCTTTGGGCGCAAGGTCAGACGGGTTTGATCAATGCTATAGGAAATTTCAGTATCTCGACAATGATGATTGGAACGGTGTTCAGTAAAAGTGATGAATTCGATTCCCAAACGTTTGAGCAGTTTAAGGCCAATCGTTTGACGGTTGCAAATAGAATTGTTTCCGATAGGCGCATCAATGTGCAGGCACGTGATGAAGAGGGCTTCCCGGTAGGATACGGTAAGACCAGTCAAGATGTTTTGCTTCCAGCCTTTTTTGCTGCTTACACAGGGCAAGATGTGAATCGGGTAAACCTAGATGCCTTCCGTGAGATACCTATTCCAAACTGGAACATCAAATACACAGGGTTGATGAAGAACCGTTGGTTCAAAAAGAAATTTAAGCGTTTCTCCGTTCAACATGGATATCGCTCCTCTTACAGTTTGAATTCCTTTCAAACGAATCTCGAGCGGGAACAACTGGTCAATGACGGTTTAGCTCCCGTGAATGCCGAAACAGGCAATGTGCTCCCTGAAAATATTATCAATAATGTAGTGTTGAATGATGAATTCAATCCGCTGATGCGATTGGATTTCGAAATGAAAAGCTCCATGAGTGTTTTGGCTGAGGTACGTACCGACCGCGTACTTTCGTTAAGTTTTGACAATAGCCTTTTGACCGAGATCAACGGAAGGGAGTATACCTTAGGGCTGGGCTATCGCTTTAAAGACGTAAAGTTTGTGACCAATATTGGCGGCGAAAGAACCCGATTAAAGGGCGATTTGAATATACGGGCCGATCTGTCACTGAGAGACAATATCACAATTATTCGTAATCTTGATTTGGATAACAATCAAATAACTGCTGGGCAAGAATTGTGGTCCATTAAGTTGAATGCCGACTATGCACTGAGCAAAAACCTGAATGCCATTTTCTTCTACGATCATTCCTTTTCACAATTCAAGGTCTCGACGGCGTTCCCGCAGACAACGATTAATGCTGGATTTACCCTTCGCTATAATTTTGGAAACTAGTTTTCTGCTAGATGCTAGATGCTAGATGCTAGATGCAATATACTAGATGCTGGAAGTTGGATTTTTAAAATTCAAGTCAGAATGTAAAATTAATTGTTATTTGGATTAAAAGTTTTGATTATCGTCTGAATACGTTTTATCGTCAAACTCATAAACCCTGAGAAATAAAAAAATCATTTTGACAGCGTTGAGAAACGGTTAACTTTGTTCTTATTGTAAAAATTTTAGAATGAATATTCCAGCTGATTTAAAGTATACCAAAGACCATGAATGGGTCAGCATCGATGGCGATGTGGCTACCGTAGGTATAACTGATTTTGCCCAAGGAGAACTGGGTGATATCGTTTATGTTGAAGTCGAAACCTTAGACGAGACATTGGATAAAGAAGAAGTCTTTGGCACTGTAGAGGCCGTAAAGACAGTTTCTGATTTGTTCTTACCATTGAGTGGCGAGATCGTCGAATTTAATGAATCATTGGAAGAGGAGCCCGAAAAGGTGAACGCCGATCCTTATGGTGAAGGTTGGATGATAAAAATAAAAATTTCAAACCCAGACGAAGTAGAGGAGTTGCTCAGTGAAGGCGACTATAAAGCTTTGGTAGGTGGGTAATTACAAATATACAGTATGCTTTATAGGCTGGATGGTGTTGATTACATCACTCAGCCTTTTTTCATTTTCTGACGAAGGGGAAAGCAAGATTTGGTTTCCCCATCTAGATAAGATAGTACACTTTACATTTCACTTAGGCATTATGGTATTGGGCTACCTGATGCTGCTGCAATCAACAGTTTCCATCGAGGATAGAAAAAGAAAAGTGCAATTCTTGTTGCTATTTTCACTGTGTTATGGGCTTTTAATTGAAGGGTTACAGTGGCTAATGCCGTACGACCGCTCGGCAGAGATTTCAGATGTTCTGGCCAATTCTTTAGGAGCGATAACGGGCGGTTTACTCATTCAATGGAGGCCTTCACTCTTTGAAGGGTTAAAATGAAGGTTGAAATTGTGGTCATTTTAAATATTTGGTTAAATTAGCGAAGACTTAAAATTAGGATATGGAACCGAAAAAGAACCCGAAAGCGGATGTAGGCAGAAATAGTGGACTTTATTTTGTCATTGGTTTGGCAGTGGTTATGTTGTTGGTCTGGAGAGGACTGGAGTGGAAGAAATATGACGAGGCCAATGATTATGATATTGCCCTTAATGTTGAAGATCAGTTGGATGAAGAAGTACCAATGACCGAGCAGATTAAAACACCGCCACCACCGCCACCGCCGGCAGCACCTGAAGTCATTGAAGTAGTCGAGGATGAGGAAGAAGTAGAAGAAACGGTTATAGAATCTACTGAGACCAGTCAAGAAGAAGAGGTAATGGAAGTAGAAGACGTAGAGGTAGAAGAGGTTGATGAAGACATTTCCGTGCCCTTTGCCGTTATTGAGGATGTTCCCGTGTTTCCTGGATGTGAAGGGGCAAGCAATAAAAAAGCATGTTTTCAAGAAATGATGCAAAAGCATATTCGTAAAAACTTCCGTTATCCTGAAATTGCACAAGAAATGGGTATTCAAGGAAGGGTTGCCGTGATGTTTACCATTCAGAAAGACGGTAGTATAGGCAATATTAGAATGCGTGGTCCGGATAAGAATTTAGAAAAAGAGGCGATGCGAATCATTAATAAGTTGCCAAAAATGACTCCTGGAAAACAAAGAGGTCGTGCTGTAAAGGTTCCTTTTAGTATTCCTATCAACTTTAAGTTGCAATAGAATTCATAAAAACTCCAATGAAAGCCTGGTATCCACCGGGCTTTTTTCTTGTCATATTGTTAAGATGGGTTGCAAAACCTAGACCCCGGGCGTATCTTTGCAACCCAATTAAAGGATGATGAAGGCTGCTACAGGTACGTTACAGACATCTTGGTTCATGGTGATTTCTGATTTTAAAGAATTGACCAAGGTTCGTTTAGCGATAAGTGTGGTTTTTTCCTCTATTGCAGGCTATTTTTTAGGGGCTTATCAAATAGACCTATTGTCCATTCTGTTTTTGGCTTTTGGAGGCTATTGCATGGTTGGCGCTTCCAACGCTTATAACCAGGTTATTGAAAAAGATTTGGATGCCTTGATGAAGCGCACAAGAAATCGACCGTTACCTGCGGGAAGGGTTTCCGTTACTACGGCATTGACAACCGCCATTGTTATGACCCTACTGGGTGTTGCAGCCCTGTACGTGCTAAATCCTAAAACGGCTTTGTTTGGCGCTATTTCCATTTTCTTGTACACTAGTGTATACACCCCATTAAAGACCATTACGCCCTTATCGGTTTTCGTAGGGGCCCTACCTGGGGCAATCCCTTTTATGTTAGGGTGGGTTGCGGCCACCAATGAATTCGGCATTGAGCCGGGAACGTTATTTATGATACAGTTTTTTTGGCAGTTTCCCCACTTTTGGGCATTGGGGTGGATGTTGGATGACGATTACAAACGTGGCGGATTTAAAATGCTACCAACAGGGAAAAAAGATACAGCTACCATTTTTCAGATCATTTTGTATACCATTTGGATGATCGTGATTTCCATTATGCCCGTTTTCGGATTTACTGGGCGATTGATACTTTCAGTTCCAGCGGCTGCCATTATCTTGTTGATGGGTTTGGGCATGCTGTTCTTCGCTTTCAAACTATATGAAAATCGAGATAATGCCTCAGCACGAAAATTGATGTTGGCCAGCGTTTCTTACATTACACTAATGCAAATTGTTTTTGTATTGGATAAGTTTATTTAGATAATTATGGGAGTAGATTTAACACAAGGCACCCCGCAAGAGAAAAATGCCAGGGCAAAAAAGATGATGCTCTGGTTTGGTATTGTTAGTTTGATTATGGCCTTTGCCGGTTGGACCAGTGCCTACATAGTGAGCAGCAAACGAAAAGACTGGCTCGATACGATAGAACTACCCCAAGCGTTTTTCGTAAGTACCGCTATCATAGTAGTGTCTAGTTTAACCTATATTCTGGCGAAAAAAGCAACAAAGCAAGATAATCACAAGAAAGCAACGATGTGGTTATTGCTCACCTTGGCTTTGGGCATTTCATTTATTGCTTTACAATTCTCTGGGTTTTCACAAATGCTACGGACAGGTTACTATTTTACAGGGCCGACCAGTAATATCAAAATGTCTTATATTTTTCTGATTGCCTTTGTTCATATTCTGCATGTAGTGGCAGGTTTGGTTTCACTTCTTGTGGTATTATACAAACAAGTAAACGGAAAGTATACTTCAGTTGATATGTTGGGGTTGGAATTGGGCGCAACCTTTTGGCATTTCTTGGATTTACTCTGGGTATATCTTATTTTGTTTATGTTCTTTGTGAAATAAACAGGGTATTTTAAAGTTTTCTTTGAACGCATATTTGATTAAATAAGAAAACGATTATTTTTACTAAAATTTTATTAAAACGGATATTTTAATGGATACTACGGTAACTAGCGAATCAGGAGAAGGCGTTTGGGGTGGCGGTGAAGACGTACAGCCCTTAGGGGCCAGTTATGGTAAAACGATGATGTGGTTTTTCATTGTTTCGGATGCGCTTACGTTTTCAGGTTTTCTAGCAGCTTATGGCTTTACACGGTTCAAATTTATTGAAATGTGGCCTATTGCAGATGAGGTGTTCACCCACGTTCCTTTTTTTCATGGTAATTATCCCATGATTTATGTAGCTTTCATGACATTCATTTTGATCATGTCTTCTGTTACTATGGTATTGGCCGTAGACGCAGGCCACAAGATGAAACAGAATAGTGTGACGTGGTATCTGTTCTTAACAATTATTGGAGGAGCTATTTTTGTTGGTTCACAGGCTTGGGAATGGGCGACCTTTATTAAGGGTGATTTTGGGGCTTTGGAAACCAAGGGGGGCAGAGTTCTTCAATTTTTCAATGCTGAAACGGGCGAACGTGCTGCAATAGCAGATTTTTCAAAAGAGCTTCCTGAAGAACGTATCAAACATGTCAGTAGTGAAGGTGTTTGGTTTGAAAAAGAAGGCTACCAAACCTCTTATTCGCTCAATGAAGTGGTAGAAGGATTTAAGGCCAACCCTGGTATTCTTATCCGTACGGAAAAAATAAATGAAGAAGGCAAGAAAACCCTGTTGGATAGAAAACAGTCTTTAGAAAGATTGAAAGATGCGGTAAGAGTGGTTGAAGGCGCCAACCTTATACGTAATGAATATGGTAGTCGTCAATTTGCAGATTTCTTTTTCTTTATTACTGGTTTTCATGGTTTTCACGTGTTCTCCGGAGTAGTGATTAATGTAATTATTTGGTTCAATGTCATCATAGGGACTTACGAAAAACGTGGTCATTATGAAATGGTTGAAAAAGTCGGACTGTATTGGCACTTTGTAGATTTGGTCTGGGTGTTTGTATTTACATTTTTCTATTTAGTATAAATTTTATTATTACTGCGAAAGCGAGTATTTCATATAATGTTACAGCATGGCACACGAACATAAACTTGAAATTTTTAGGGGACTTTTAAAGTTCAAATCCAACATACAAAAGATTTGGGGCGTATTAATATTCCTGTCGATTGTCACTGCAATAGAGGTTGTACTGGGTATCTATAAACCTGAATTCATGTTAAGCACCTATTTTCTGGACATGAAGCTATTGAATTGGATTTTTATTATTTTGACCTTGGTAAAGGCCTATTATATCACTTGGGATTTTATGCACATGCGTGATGAGAAAAGTTCTTTGCGTAGAGCGGTAGTATGGACACCTATTTTCTTGGTATCCTATCTCATATTTATACTCCTTTTCGAAGCCACTTATGTTTTTGAGGTGTTCAGGGACGGTTTCTTGGCTTGGGATTTCTAATTGAAGGAGATTCTCCAACGCGATGTGCCGGAATTCCAATAAAGGTCATTCCCACTTGGGCGGGTAACATAAAAAGACTTTTAAAACTCTTTTTCAGAGTTAACAATATTTTAAGGCGGTTCGGAAGACCGCCTTTTTTATTTTTGTAATTGAATTGTATTGCCTTGAAAAAGACCTTCGTACTTATAGCACTTTTTGTTCTTCCATTAGTGGCGTATCTTTTTTTTGCTTCTGGAGTAAACAATTTTGGTAGACTGCCCACACTCACTAAAAATGTAAGGGACGTTTCGTTTATTGATGACGCCCAGACCTTTGAAGGAAAGATTACAATTCTAGGGTTTTTAGGGGAAGAAATCGAAAACCAGAAAACGATTGCCCTCAATCTTAATCAGAAAATTTATAAACCTTTTTACGAATTCAATGATTTTCAATTTATAATGATTGTGCCCCCTAATACTGAGGATAAGGTTGAAGCACTAAAATATGAATTGAGTCAATTGGAGGATATTTCAAGATGGAATTTTGTGTTTGCGGAGAGGGAACAAATTCAAGAAGTATTTTCAAGCCTAGAAACGAATTTAAGTTTAGATGAAAATATCGGAACCTCATACGTATTTATTGTGGACAAAGAAGCGAACCTAAGGGGGCGAAGTAAAGATGAAGATGAAGGGGTAAAATACGGGTATCAAGCCAACTCTGTTGCGGAACTAAACAATAAAATGGAAGATGATGTTAAAATCATTCTCGCCGAATATCGACTGGCACTAAAAAAGAACAATGCCACAAGGAGCAAGTAATAAAAAAAAGTATACCTACGTTTGGGTCTCTGCCGTTGTTTTGGTTTTCGGAATATTCACGGTCGTAGAAGTTTCAAAAAGGTTTAGAGATGATACGGTCGTCGATAAAAACCGTATGATGGTGGCTTCGAACCAAGATGAACTTGCATTTGTTGTCAGCGACGGGCAAAAGCGGACCGTACCTCCTTTTTTGTTTATCAATCAAGATAGTAGTGTTGTAAGCAATAAAGACTATTTAGGCAAAGTGTACGTAGTTGATTTTTTCTTTACTACATGCCCGACGATTTGCCCAATAATGACCCAAAATCTAGCAGATATTCAGAATACGTTTAAAGATGAAGCCGATTTTGGAATTGCTTCCTTTACCATAAACCCTAGGTATGATACGCCCGAAGTGCTACGAAAATACCAAGAGAAGTATGGTGTGAAAGATGCGTTGGATTGGAATTTTCTGACTGGTGATCAAGATAAAATTTATGCCCTGGCCCGTCAAGGCTTTACCATGTATGTCAATGAACAACAAGCAGCGCCTGGGGGATTTGAACATTCAGGCCTATTTGCGCTTATTGATAAAGAAGGAAACTTTCGATCACGAACAGACCGTTATGGGAATCCCTTGATATATTACCGCGGCACCATAACCGAAGCACAAGGAACCAATAATGAGGGCGAAGCACAACAAATAACGATGTTGAAAGAGGATATTAAAAGATTGTTGGAAGAATAATGGAAGCTACGTTGAAAGAGGAGAAGAAAATCAAGGTTTGGATTACAGTGTTGTCGATAGCAATACCTGTGGTAGTGGCAATTTTGTTTGGATATAAAATTCCGAATGTAGAGCCGCTAACATTTTTACCTCCCATTTATGCTAGTATCAATGGTCTGACCGCAATCTTGTTGTGTGCAGCAGTATGGGCCATAAAACGTCAAAACCGTCAATTGCACCAAAGATTAATGACAACTTGTATTGCGTTGTCAGCACTTTTTTTAGTGATGTATGTGGCATACCATATGACATCTGAATCCACGCCCTTTGGTGGTGAAGGAACTATTCGCTACATATACTTTTTCATATTACTTTCCCATATTGCCCTTTCGATTATCATTATTCCCTTGGTATTGGTCACATATAGTAAAACGTATTTGAAGGATTTTGAATCCCATAAAGTATGGGCGAGATATACTTTCCCGATTTGGTTATATGTGGCCGTAACCGGTGTGGTCGTTTATTTGATGATTTCCCCATATTATGTATAAGAGAATTGTTTTTATTCTTGTTGTTTCATGCGTTTTATTTCCCTCTTTTGCCGAGGCCCAATGTGCTATGTGTCGAGCGGCATTAGAGAGTGAAGCAGACAACAGTCAGGCAGAGGGTGTGAACAATGGTATCGTATACCTTATGGCCATTCCTTATCTCTTGGTGGGCGGTCTTTTCTACCTTATCTATCGTAAAATCAGAGGGTAACACAATTTTTATAAAATTTTTAAGGACAGACTGTAACATTTTGGGTTAGTTTTAGTCTTATGCATATACGTTCGCGTATTTCATCAATCAAAAATCCAACCCAAATGTTTGACATCGAAAGGTGGCAAGAAATTTTTGATACCATCCGTAAAAATAAATTACGGACGTTCTTAACAGGTATCTCGGTCGCTTCCGGTATTTTCATATTGGTCATTCTTCTCGGTTTTGGCCAGGGGATGCAAAATGGCATCAAGCAAGAATTTGAGCAAGATGCGGCAACCAGTGTTTGGGTTTGGCCAGGGGTAACTTCCAAAGAATTCAAGGGAATGAATCCTGGGCGAAAAATCCAGTTGACGAATGAAAATTATGATAATTCAGTTGCCCTTTTCGAAGAAACCATAGAATTCGATTCCCCCAGAATTTTTGTAAGGGACATTACAGTCAATTATGGGAAAGAATCCCTGGTTTATGGTGTGCAAGGCGTCTCCCCCAATTTTCAGTTTATTGAAAATTGTAAAATGATAGAAGGGCGCTTCATCAATTATCCTGATGAATCAAGCCTTGCCAAGGTCGCCGTAATAGGTAAAAAAATCAGAACCGATGTTTTTGGGAAATTGGATACCCCTATAGGAGAATATATTGAAATATCGGGTATTCCGTTTAAGATTATTGGTGTGTATAAAGAGTACGAAGACCGCAAAGAAGAGCGTATTTATATCCCAATTACGACAGCGCAAAGAACGTTCAATGGGGGGAATCGTGTGAACAATATGTCTTTTACCCTACCTGCTGTGGAGAACTTTGAACAGGCTGTGGTACAGGCGGTGGACTTCAAAAAAAACCTAAGGTCATTTTTGCAACAAGCCCAAACGGTATCACCTGAAGATACCAGTGCCATTCGCGTTTGGAGCGCTATGGAAGAAGCGAAGCGATATTATAGTTTGACCAATAATATCAAAGTATTTTTTTGGTTTGTCGGGGTTTGTACCATTATTGCGGGAGTCGTCGGGGTCAGTAATATTATGTTGATTGTTGTCAAAGAACGAACTAGGGAAATTGGAATTCGAAAGGCCCTTGGGGCACAACCCTGGTCTATTATCGGAATGATTTTGCATGAAGCCATTTTTGTTACCGCTATTTCAGGTTTTGGAGGACTGATTTTTAGTATGGCCCTTTTGGAAGTCGTTGGGCCGCATATAGAAATAGATTATGTGGTAAATCCATCGGTAAACTTTGCCGTAGCGTTCACCACGGTAATTGTTTTGGTAGTTGCCGGTACGTTGGCTGGATTTTTCCCAGCATGGCGTGCGGCCAGGGTACATACCATAGAGGCATTAAGAGACGAGTAGGCTATGTTCAATAAAGACCGTTGGAAAGAAATTTTAGAAGTGTTGACCTCAAATTGGTTCAGAACGGTGCTCACGGCCTTTGGGGTGTTCTGGGGCATCTTTATTCTTATCGTACTTCTCGCTGCAGGTAAGGGTCTTGAAAACGGAATCAATGCTGACTTTGGTGATATCGCGACCAATACCATGTTCATGTGGACACGCAGAACCACGAAACCTTACGAGGGGCTTCCTAAAGACAGGAGTTTTGAGTTTCAACGTGAAGATGTGCAGTCAATACGCGATAATGTGCCCAACCTAAGGTTTATTTCTCCTCGAAACCAATTGGGGGGCTTCAGTTCTGGAGGAAATAATGTTGTTCGTGGTTTAAATGCTGGGGCATATAATGTTTATGGAGACTATCCGGAGATTATCAACCAAGATCCAATGACGGTTACCTCCGGTAGGTTTATCAATCATAATGATATCAATGAAAAACGGAAAATTGCCATCATTGGTCAAGGGGTGAAAAATGACCTGTATGAAAAAAACGAGGAGGTTCTAGGTACTTACATAAAAATTCAAGGCGTGAATTTTTTAGTGGTCGGTACGTATAAAAAGAACTCCAGCGATGGAGGCGAAGAAGGCCAAAAAGAAATATTTGTGCCATTTACAGCCTTCTCACAAGCGTTCAATCGTGGTCAAGATGTAGGATGGATGGCCATTACAGCACATGATGGTAGCTCAATCTCTATCTTAAAAGAAAAGATCATAGCGGTAATGAAGGAAAAGCATAAAGTGCATCCAAAAGACAAGCGGGCCATCGGCCATTTTGACTTATATGAGCAATACAATAGGGTTGAAAGTCTTTTTGCAGGTATTCGCTGGATAGCGATTATTGTGGGAACCTTTGTGCTGATTTCGGGTATTATTGGAATAAGCAACATCATGCTCATAGTCGTCAAAGAGCGCACAAAGGAAATTGGTATACGAAGGGCGCTGGGCGAGTCCCCTTGGTCAATAAAACAACAAATATTGATGGAGTCCATCTTTTTGACCATTATTTCAGGAATGACGGGAATCATCTTTGGAGCATTGGTCATTTACGGAATAAATGCACTACTTGACAGTGTTGGTCCTGTTGACATGTTTTTGAACCCTAGTGTAAGTGTAGGGGTCGTCTTCAGTGCCATGACCGTCTTGATTTTCTCTGGGTTGTTGGCCGGATTTATTCCAGCGAACAGTGCGATACGAGTAAAACCAATCGAAGCGTTGCGAAGCGAATAACCAGAGAATTATAAATAGCCAATTAACCGAACTTAAAACGTTAAACACATGAAAAAGTCAGTAACCATACTCATACTCGTCGTAATAGTCGTGGCCTTTGCAGGTTCGATGTACTACTTGTACCAAAAGAATGCTGAAGACCCTGTAACCTATAAAACAGAGGCGCCAAAAAAACGAAACATAGTGAAAAAAGCTGTGGCAACCGGCAGTATTCTTCCGTTGGAAGAAGTCTTGATAAAACCCAACATATCAGGGGTCATAGAGGAGGTCTACGTAGAGGGTGGAGATTATGTGAAAACTGGTGATCTTTTGGCAAAAATTAAGGTTGTTCCAAATTTGAGTGCATTAAATGACGCAAGAGATGCCATAGAAAGAGCACGAATAGATGTTGAAAATCAGAAACGGAATTACGACCGGCAACAATCAATTTTTCAAAGGGGGGTTATTTCGAAAGCTGATTTAGAGAACGCAGAAGTGGCTTATGAACAAGCCAAGCAAACCTTTAAGGCTGCCAATCAGCGTTTTGATATCATCAAAACGGGTACGTCTAGAGGATATGGAAACCAAGCCAATACACTGATTCGTTCAACAGTTAGCGGAATGGTTTTGGATGTTCCGGTGGAAAAAGGAAATCAAGTAATAGAGAGCAATAATTTTAATGAAGGAACTACTATAGCTTCCATTGCCGATGTGGAAAAAATGATATTTGAAGGAAAGGTCGATGAATCCGAAGTAGGTAAAATTAAGGAAGACCTTCCTTTGGAAATCACTGTAGGAGCCATTGAAGATCAGGTATTTGAAGCAGTCTTGGATTATATCGCACCTAAGGGTGTTGAGGAAAATGGAGCCATCCAGTTCGAAATCAAAGGAACTTTAAAAAAGCAGGATACCACTTTTATAAGAGCGGGCCTGAGTGCCAATGCATCTATTATTATGGCCCGTGCAGATAACGTTTTGGCGCTGAAGGAAGCCTTGGTGCAGTTTGATGATGATACCAAAGCGCCTTTCGTGGAAATAGAGGTAAATGAACAGCAATTTGAACGAAAGGAAATACAGCTCGGTATTAGTGATGGCATCTTCGTTGAAGTAAAATCAGGTATCACCGACAATGATGAGGTCAAGGTGTGGAATAACGTTGAAGACGAGGACGAAGATGAAGACGAAGAAGGTGACTAGCACCTCTTTAACATAACTTTTAAGCTAATCTTGTAACATTTTTGCGACTTGTCAGTCCTATACATGGATTCCAAGTCCAGAGAACTAAGCAAACCAATCATGATAGAAATTAAAGATCTTCATAAGTCTTATAGGATGGGAAGCAATTCGCTTCATGTTTTAAAGGGTATCAATTTTAATGTGGAAGAAGGAGAATTGGTCGCCATTATGGGATCTTCCGGTTCGGGCAAATCAACACTGTTGAATATTTTGGGCATGTTGGATGGTGCGGACTCCGGGGAATATCAATTGGATGGGGTACCTATAAAAGACCTTACAGAAAAGAAAGCAGCTCAGTACAGAAATAAATTCCTTGGGTTCATTTTTCAGTCTTTTAACCTAATCAATTATAAATCGGCGGTTGAAAATGTTGCCTTACCGTTGTACTATCAAAAGGTGGGTCGAAAAGAACGACAAGAAAAGGCCCTGAATTACCTCGAACGCGTAGGTTTAAAAGAATGGGCGACCCATCTACCATCAGAACTTTCAGGTGGGCAAAAGCAGCGGGTAGCCATTGCAAGGGCCATGGCCGCAGAACCTAAGGTACTTTTGGCTGACGAACCTACAGGGGCGTTGGATAGTAAAACCTCTTATGAGGTAATGGATTTGATTCAAAAAATCAACGATGAAGGCAATACCATTTTGGTGGTCACACACGAAGAAGATATCGCCCATATGTGCAAAAGAATCGTACACCTTAAAGATGGATTGATTGTGGAGGATAAAAAAATCGAACAAGTAAGAGCCCAACAATATGTTTGATAGGGATATCTGGCAGGAAATATTCAACACCATCAAAAAAAATAAGCTGAGAACCTTTTTGACTGGCTTTTCAGTAGGTTGGGCGATTTTCATTTTGGTCATGCTACTCGCTTCGGTAAATGGAATGCAGAACGGATTTTATTCCCAGTTCAATGACGATGCCACCAACTCGATAATTATTCGTCCTGGAACCACAGCTGAGGCTTATGCTGGTTTTGAAGCTGGGCGTAAAGTACAGTTCGAAAATGATGATATTGAGTTTATCCAGAAGAGTTTTCCAGAAGATTTTGTTGAAATAAGTGCTAGATTCTATCAAGGAACAAACGCGCGTTACAAGAATGAAACGGGTAGCTATTCCGTGCAAGCAGTGCACCCAGATCATCAAATCATTGAAAAGACTATTGTTACTGCGGGTCGATTTATCAATGAGGCCGATCATATAAACAAAGCAAAAGTTGCAGTAATTGGTCGGAAAGTGGCCGAGGACTTGTTCGATAAAGAAGATCCCATCGGTAAGTTTGTAGAATTCAACAACCTTCCATTCAAGGTAATAGGTGTGTTCATAGATGAAGGCGATGACAATGCGGAAAGAATAATCTATGCTCCAATAAGTACTTATCAAAGAATATATGGAAATACCAACGATATCAACGTGATTCTGTTAACGTATAATCCTGAATATGATTTGACCAAGGCTTTGGAATTCTCCGATAAATTAGAAACCATTATGAAGAGAAGGCACAAAGTAGCACCAAAAGACCAGGCCGGTATAAGGGTATGGAATTATGCCCAAGCTTTTGATGATATCAGCAGTTTTACCACGGTTTTAAAAGCGATAGGTATCGGTGTTGGATTTTTAATCTTAGTGGCTGGTATCGTAGGAATAGGAAATATTATGGTTTTCACGATAAAGGAAAGGACAAAAGAAATAGGGGTTCGAAAAGCTCTTGGTGCAAGGCCTAACCAAATAGTGAATCTGGTGTTGTTGGAGTCGATTTTTATCACGGCCCTATCTGGATTTATAGGACTTTTATTTGCATGGTTAATACTTTCATTAATCGGCCCAAATATCAAAAGTCCAGCCTTTACCAACCCCAGTGTAAGTGCTTCAACTGTAGTAACGGCAACCATTGTTTTGATTATTGCCGGAGTTTTGGCAGGATTGATTCCCGCAATGAAAGCGGCAAATGTTAAACCAATAGTAGCGCTAAGGGATAAGTAGTATGTGGTTGTTCGATAGAGATTTATGGTTTGAAATTTTCCATACCCTTGGAAAAAATATGTTCAGGACCTTTCTGACCATGCTTGGGGTGATTTTTGCCATGATGATTTTGGTGTTGCTTCTGGGTTCTGCAAATGGAATGAGCAATGGTTTTGATAAGCTTTTTGCGGGCACGGCTTCCAATAGCTTGTTTGTTTGGGGGCAAAGCACTTCCGAACCGTATAAGGGGTTTGAACGAGGTCGAAGAATACGATATAAAATTGAAGATGCGGACATTTTAAAGAATCAAATTCCAGAAATTGAGGTTTTGGCGCCAAGAATTGAATTGGGAAGCCATAGAGATATTGTCACGGTTTATAGAAAAGGGCAAACCAGTGGGTCTGCGGTCTATGGAGACTATCCCCAAATCGATAATATCACGAAAAAGAAACTGGTTGAAGGGCGTTTTTTGAACGACAATGATATTGAATACTCAAAAAAGGTATGTGTAATAGGAGAGGAGACCTACAAACTTCTCTTTGAAAAAGGCGAGAATGCTATCGGGAAAGATATTCGTATCAATGGGGTCTTCTTCTCGGTGGTCGGCATTTATAAGCCAAATAAAAATATCAATATTGATGGTGAAAATGCTGTCTTCATTCCTTTTACCACATTTCAAAAGGCCTTTAACACTGGCGACCGAATGGGTTGGATGGCGATAGCGGTACAACCAGATACTGAGGTATCGGTCGTAGAAAGTGAAATAAAGGCTATCCTCAAGTACAAATATGATATTGCCCCAAAAGATGAACGGGCCATTGGTAGTTTTGATATGTCAGAGATTTTCAACAATATCAGTGGGTTCACCATGGTACTTAAAGGATTTTCATTCTTCGTTGGAATCTTCACCCTGTTGGCTGGCGTCATTGCTATAAGTAACATTTTATTGATAACCGTCAAAGAACGGACGAAAGAGATTGGGGTGAGAAGGGCCCTTGGGGCCACTCCTTCAGTAGTCAAGCGACAGATTGTGATTGAAGCAATTGTACTGACCGCCTTTGCAGGCCTTATTGGTTTTGCCATATCAGTAGGTATACTGGCCATTTTAAATGGAATATGGGGTAGTGGAGATGACTTCCCTTTTATCAACCCCATGGTAAGTGTTCCACAATTCGGAATTTCTTTCTTATTAATGGTGGGGCTCAGTGTTTTAATAGGACTATTACCCGCCAATAGGGCCATTAAGATAAGACCTATCGAAGCTTTACGAGAAGAATAGCTAAACAAATCAAATAACAATAAAATACATCGAAAATGAACAAGTTTGTAAAATATGGATTGATAGCGGTAGCTGTAATAGGCATCTTAGCTGCAATCGTTTATTTTCTAAAACAGAACAGTACTCCAAAGAAAATATTTGAAACTGAGAGTGCTGAGCGTAAAGATATTGTGAACAAAGTTATCGTTACCGGTAAAGTCATCCCAGAAGATGAAATCAATATAAAACCTCAGATTACCGGTATTATTGATAAGATTTACCTTGAAGAAGGTGATGAAGTAAAATCTGGAGAATTGATTGCGGTCATCAAGGTGGTGCCCAATGAGCAATCATTGTATCAGGCTAAAGGGCGTGTCAATAATGCCAAAGTTGCTTTGAGCAATGCCGAACTTGATTTTAATCGAAACAAAGATTTGTTCTCCAAAGGTGTGGTTGCGGCGCAAGACTTCCAGAATATTCAACTGACCTATGAACAAGCAAAACTTGAACTGGAAAATGCCCGAAATGATTACAGAATTATCCAACGGGGGTCTGCCGGCGGTTCTTTAAGTGCCAATACGGATATACGTGCAACGGTCTCAGGAACGATTTTGGAAATTCCTGTGAAGGAGGGTGACCAAGTAATTCAGAGTAATAATTTCAATGATGGTACTACTATCGCCACTATTGCAGACATGACCAAAATGATTTTTGAAGGTGAAGTGGACGAAGCCGAGGTGGGGAAACTCACCTTGGGTATGCCTTTAGAGATTAGCCTCGGAGCGTTGGAAAAAGATAAATTCAATGCCGATTTGAAATTTATCGCGCCAAAGGGCATCGAAGAAGAAGGCGCCGTTCAATTTAAGATAGAGGGTGATATGAATTTAAACGATAGTACTTATATACGTGCTGGTTACAGTGCCAACGCTTCAATAGTATTGGAGGAAAAAGAAGATGTGCTGGCCATAAAAGAGGCATTGCTCCAGTTTGATGAAGATACCGATAAACCTTTTGTCGAGGTCGAAGTGTCCGAAAATGAGTATGAGAGAAAAGAAGTTGAATTGGGAATCAGTGATGGCATTGATGTCGAAATTCTTTCCGGAATAGAAGAAGAAGCCAAAATAAAAGTCTGGAACAAATTAGAAAAGATAAGTGAGGAAGACGACTCATAACGAACCAGGCCAATAAAGAACCAGAAAATCAAAAAACGAATGAAATCAATAATTTTAATGGCACTACTTTTTTGTGCGGTTTTCTCAATGAACGCACAAGTAAAGAAATGGACATTGGAGGAATGTGTCACCTTTGCTGTGGAGAACAATCTAACCATTGAACAATTTGAGCTGGACTTGGAAAATGCTAAAATTGATCAATCAGATGCTTTTGGGGCCTTATTACCCGATTTGAATGCGCAAACAAGCGCTTCTAACGCCGTTGGATTCTCTATTGTTCCCGGAAGTAATAACCCAACAACGGAAACCACATTTCGGGTGAACGGTGGGTTTGGCTCTAACCTGACGCTTTTTGACGGGTTACGAAACTTCTAAAGATTGAGTAGAGCTAATATGTAAGCTAATTCTAACCAATATCGACTGGATGACCTTAAAGATGATATCCGTCTAAATGTGGCCAATGCCTATTTACAAGTGCTTTCCAATAAAGAGCAATTAAAAGTTTCCCAAGCGCAATATGCGGTTACAGAGCAAGATATGAATCGCACAAAAGAATTGGTGGAATCAGGGGTCGTGCCTCGCGGAGATTTATTGGAGATAGAAGCAACCGCAGCCACCCAAGAGCAACAAATTGTAAACAATGAAGCTTTGGTCACCATATCAAAAATAAATCTAGCCCAATTATTACAAATCACGGATTATGTGAATTTTGATACCGCGGATGAATCTTTTGAGGTGCCTCCTTCAGAGGTGACAAAAAACTCCCCGAAGGTAATCTTTGATAAAGCATTGGGTTTTCGTAACGATATTAAGCTGGCGGAAACCAATATAGATTTGGCTGAGAAGGATGTGGAAATAGCAAAAGGAGCTTATTATCCAACACTGACAGGTTTCTTTAATTATAACTTTGGCTATTCTAATCGTAACCAGATTCCAGATGCTAATGGTGAGTTTTTTGTTCCAAGTTTTACCGATCAGCTCTGGATTTTTGATGGTGTTTCCTATGGAGCTCAAATAAACGTGCCGGTCTTCAATGGTTGGACTGCGAGGAATGGCGTAAAACGGGCTCAAATAGACCTGAAAAGGTCAGAGTTACAGTTAGAACAAACAAAGTTGGAATTGGAAACGGCAATTAACCAAGCTCATGTGGATGTTACCACTTTTGGAAAAGCCTTCGAAGCTGCTGAAAAAACATTGGAAGCAAGGGAAGTGGCCTATCAGTATGCCAAAGACCGGTTTGATGTGGGGTTATTGAACGCCTTTGATTTTGGACAATCTCAAGCACGCTTGGATGATGCGAAGGCCAATGTGATTCGAAGCAAATATGACTATATCTTTCGGTTAAAAATATTGGAGTTCTATTTTGGACTTCCGATTCAACTCGACTAAACTTTTGGGTTGAGAGCCCCTTCAGTTTTGAAGGGGTTTTTTATCTTCTTGTAAGGGAAGATTATCTTTGTTACATGGCGAAAATTCTTTGTTTGGAAACGGCAACGACCAATTGTTCGGTGGCTATCGGTAAAGACGGGGAGGTGGGTGGTCTAGTTGAAGAAAACTCATTGAACTATTCCCATTCTGACCAATTACATGTTTTTATCGAGAAGGTTATGGCTGAAGCTTCCATGGTCTTTTCAGAGTTGGATGCGATTGCGGTCAGTAAAGGTCCTGGCTCCTATACAGGTCTTCGAATCGGTGTTTCTGCCGCAAAGGGACTGTGCTTCTCCTTGGATATTCCCTTAATTTCGATTCCTACATTGGAAAGTATGGCCCATCAGATTCAGTTGTGCCCGGATCAGGTGGTCATTCCATTGTTGGATGCGAGAAGAATGGAAGTCTATTCCTGTGTATTTAATGACAAGTACCAAGTGCTTAGCGATACCAAAGCAGAAATCATATCTGAAGATTCCTTTAGTACCTACTTAAGGTATAAAAATGTCCATCTTATTGGGAGTGGAGCAACCAAATGTATGGATGTGCTGCCTCAAGACTTATTTACGTTCCGACCCGAAATCGTGCCTTCTGCACGAGAAATAGTGTCACTGGCCGAAAAAAAATATGATCAAGGTCAACTTGAAGATGTAGCCTATTTTGAGCCTTATTATTTGAAGGATTTTGTGTTACAGGGCAAGAAAAAACCTTAGTCTGTATGCTCCATTTTGTGAACAACACGTTGCGGAAATGGTATTTCAATTCCTGCTTCATCAAACCGAAGTTTAGATTGTTCTATCAAGTCGAAACGTGCTGGCCAAAATACGTCATTGGGCGCCCAAAAGCGCAGCGTAAGGTTAATCGCGCTATCGCCCAAGCTATCGACATACACTTCAGGAGCTGGTTCTTTTAAGATTCGTTCATCATTTACACAGATATCCAGTAAAATATCCTTTGCTTTTTTGATATCAGAATTATAGCCTACCCCTACTTTGTAGTTTTCCCGACGGTTGGGTTCGGCACTGAAGTTTACAATATTACCATTGGCCAGTATACCATTGGGAATAATGGCCAATTGGTTTCCAAACGTATTGAGTTTAGTATTGAAAATGGAGATTTCTTTTACCGCACCGTCAACGCCTTGTGCAGAAATCCAATCCCCTACACGAAAAGGCTTAAACAGCAGAATTAAGACACCTCCGGCGAAATTGGCCAACGAACCTTGTAGGGCCAAACCAATGGCCAGCCCGGCCGCACCTATCATTGCGACCAATGAAGAAGTTTTTACTCCAAGCTGGGTTACCACCAGTACAGCTAACAATACTTTAAGGGCAATTTTGATAAAGCTTTGTAAAAAAGATTCCAAGGCGAGATCGTAATCCTTTCTATCGAAAAACTTGCGGACCAAGGTATTAATGAATCGAATCAGCCATAGGCCTATCACCAGAATAATGACCGCCATAATCAGGTCTGGTAAGATATTCCAAAACCAATCAATGGCATTTTCAATATGCTGCTCGTAATTATAGATTTTTTCTTTCATACTTATAACTTGATCAAAGGCTATCTATTTTAGCTTTTGATTTTAAATTATGGTTATACCGTGTTTTGATATTAAAGCTGCTTTAAGGTTTGTTCTACGGTTGTAACCGGTAATTTACAAGTACCTTCTATACATACATAGATGAGGGTCTGCCCCTCGTTATATCGACTTTTAAGTAAGTCAAGGGTTCCTTCTTCTTTTGAACCAACCAATATACTGTTGGGTAGGTAGTTTGATGCAATTTTGTTACCGAATACTTTATAATTCTCACCCACAACGGCGATTTCGTAGAAGTTTTTGTTTTGGAACAGTATTAGGTTTAGCCAATTGGCAAAGCTTTGACCATTTTCAATGAAGTCTTTCTGCACATTTCGAACCATTTGATCTGCTTGTTCCATATATCCCCTTTTAGGAAAAAGCTTATGGAGCTTTAAAAGATTGGTTGCCATGATAGAGTTGGAAGAAGAAATCTCTTTATCATATTGTTCGATTGATTTGCGTATTAAGCTATTATCTTTATTTGAGGTGTAGAAAAACATTCCACTTTCTTCATCCTTAAAATACTTAATAGCGGTGTCGGCCAATGCTTTGGCCTTTTCTAACCAGTCTTGGTCTAAGGTCACTTCATAAAGTGCGATGTAGGCCTCAATTAGGGCGCCATAATCATCTAAAAATCCATTTATGGTGCTTTTACCATTCTTATGGTTCCGGTAGAGTGTGCCGTCATCTTTAATCATTTCTTGGTTAAGGAATTTAGCATTTTTAAGGGCAAGTTCGAGATATTCTTCATCTTGTAAATAGCGGTAGGCATCCACCAAGCCTTTAAGCATCAGCCCATTCCAAGAGGTCAATATTTTATTGTCCAATCTGGGTTTTTCCCTTTGGTCACGAACAACTTTCAATTGTTTTAATGATTTTTCAATCTTTCTCTTCAGCTGTGGTATGGTCATTTCATGTTTGCCTGCAATCTCTTCATCTGACTTATCACGTATCAGTACATAATTTCCTTCTTCCCAATATCCGTAGGAATTGATGTTGTAATAGTCCTTAAAAACAGGAAAATCAGAACCCAATAATGAATCCAGTTCATATTCTGTCCAAACGTAGTATGCGCCTTCTTCCAATTCGCCCTGCTCATTCTTGCTGTCTGCGTCAAGGGAGGAGTAAAATCCACCATTTTCATCCATAAGTTCCAGTTGCACAAAATCTATGGTTTTGGCCACAATCTCTTTGTACAAAGGATTTTTGGTTACCGCATAGGCCTTGGCATAGAGACTGGTTAATTGACCATTGTCATAGAGCATCTTTTCAAAATGTGGTACATGCCATTTGGTATCGACGGCATATCTTGAAAAACCGCCATCTATGGGGTCAAAAATTCCTCCATAGGCCATTCGGGTTAGGGTGGTGTTGACATATTTCATGATACTATCGTTTTTTTCCGAAACGGCGTAATGCATTAAAAAGTCCCAGTTGTTGGGCATCATGAATTTTTGGGTCTGTTTGTACCCTCCAAGATAAGTGTCGAAATAAGAGGACCAATTGTTTACCGAAGCAGCCAGGCTATCAAGGGGGAAACGCTCATTTTTAGTGTTGACCTCAACCAGATTGATTGCTTTAATGCCTCCCTCAAGGTTACTTGCAATTTCTTCCAACCTGCCTTTGTCCGTTTTGTACAGTTCAGTAAGCTTTTCTAGAGACGTTATCCAATTGTCTTTCGGCAAATAAGTGGAGCCCCAGAAGGGCTTCCCATTGGGTAATGCGATTATATTTAGGGGCCATCCTCCATTACCTCCTGTTATGATATTTAGAGCGTCCATATAGATTTGATCAACATCTGGTCGTTCTTCCCGATCAATTTTAATATTGATAAAATTGTCATTCATAAACTGGGCCACCGCCTCATCTTCGAAGCATTCATCCTCCATGACATGGCACCAGTGGCAAGCAGCATAGCCTATACTGATGAGTATGGGTTTGTCTTCTTTTTTGGCTCTTTCCAAAACTTTAGGCTTCCAAGCTTCCCAATTGACGGGATTGTGGGCGTGCTGTAATAAATATGGGCTGGTCTCTTCGATTAAGGCATTGGTATATTTATGGTTCGTTTTGTTTTCTTGACATCCACAAAGGACAAGAACCAAAACAATTAGAATCCATTTTTTTGTTATTTCCATAGTTAAATTAAGTGCATAAAAAAAGCGCCAATAAGGCGCTAAGTTATAAGCTACAACGGCTTAATTTACTTCAAACGTAATTTTAATGTTTACTCTGTATTCGTCAATCTTACCCTCTTTTACCGTACAACTTTGTTCATTCACGTATACCGAGCGAATGTGCTTTACCGATTTTGATGCCTGTTGTACCGCATTTTCAGTGGCGTCTTCCCAACTTTTATTGGAATTGGCCATCACCTCAATTACTTTCAATACTGCCATAGTCAATGAATTATTGATTTTAAATCAAGATACGGATTTTATACTATTTTAACCATTGATGGCAACTACCTCATTGACTTCGTCACCAAGCATATTTTTAAGCATGGTCTCGATACCATTTTTCAAGGTGAAGGTAGATGAGGGGCATCCGCTACAGGCTCCTTGAAGGATAACATTTACTGTTTTATTTTCTTTTTCATACGATTGAAACAGAATGTTTCCGCCATCGCTGGCAACAGCTGGTTTTACATACTCATCTAAAATATTGATGATTTTAAGGGAGGTCTCGTCCTGCGTTTTTGTTATACTATTAGTTGAAGTTTCTGCCTGCTTCTTTTCGATTGCCTTATCGGAAATGACCTCTCTGCCATCAGCTAAGAATTCCCGAATAAATTCCCGTAATTCCATGCCGATATCGTTCCATTCCGCCATGTCATATTTAGTTACGGAAACATAGTTTTGGTCAAAAAAGACTTCTTTCACAAATGGAAAATGAAACAACTGTTTAGCTAAATCCGAATTTTTGGCCTCGTCAATATTTTTAAATTCAAAAATACTTGGTACGATGGCCTTGTTGGCCACATATTTCATTACCGAGGGGTTTGGTGTAACTTCGGCATAAACGGTAACGGGTACCTTTTTAGATGACTCAGGTTCCATTACAATGGGCTCTCCTGAATTGAGGTATTCCACCAGATTTTGAGCAACTTCATCTTTCACATCATCCCATTCCACAATGTCAAAACGTTCTAAAGCAATGAAATTACCCGAAATATAGACGGTTTTAATAAAGGGCAAATAAAACAACTGTTGCGCCAAAGGAGAATTTTTGGCCTCATCTATGTTCTTGTATTCATAGTTTTCTTTAACCAAAAAGTGATTGGCCTCAAATTTCAATATTGCGGAATTGCTCGTCGCTACAATAGTGATGTGATACTCTTTCATCGCAGTAATTTTGAACAAAAATACAAAGGAAATACTGGGATTAAAATTTATAATATTATCTTGTGAAATACGTTATGTACTTGATTCAAAAGCACTATAGCACTTATTTAGCCCCACTTCTTGATGAAAAAATTGCTCGTATCATTTTTACTAACCTCTTTTTTTGTAACAGGTTTGCGTGCCCAAGAGGGCATACCCGTTTATTTCGACTATCTCGCAGATAATTATTATTTGGTTTACCCATCAATGGCGGGTATTGGTCAAGGGGGTAAGGTTAGATTGACCGCAAGGCAACAATGGTTTGATGTTGACAATGCCCCTAATCTGCAAACCTTAAATGCACATTTCAGGGTTGGGGAGCGAAGTGGCGTGGGTGGAATCTTATTCAACGACGCCAATGGATTTCATTCCCAAACAGGATTTAAAGCCACTTATGCGCATCACCTAAAGTTAGCGGGCGATTTTCGTATGTTGAATCAATTGTCTTTTGGATTGAGTGCAGGTGTTATTTTAAGTAGCTTGGATGAAACCCAATTTCGTTCAGTCATTCCCGATCCTATCGTTTCGGGGGTAAAGAACACTACGAGTTATTTTAATTTGGATTTAGGGACATCTTATAACTACAGGGAGTTCTATGCCCATGCTGCTATTTTGAACATTTTGGGCACGGGTAGAGACCTTTATACTGTTGCGGAATTTGATAACCTTAGGCGATATTTGCTTTCTGCAGGTTATGTTTTTGGGAAAAGAAGTTTACGGATAGAACCTTCCATTTTGTATCAGTTGACCGATTTTACACAAGAGCAAACGGTTGATATCAACGCTAAAGTGTATAAAGACCTGAATGAGACCGTCACTATTTGGGGTGGATTATCGTATCGCCGAAGCTTTGATGGTGCCCAGTTTCAACAAGATGGTACGTTTGGGGAACAAAGACTACAATTGTTTACACCAATAGCAGGAATTAATATCAATCGCTTTTTGGTCTCCTACAATTATTCTTATCAAACCGGGGATATTCGATTCGCCAACGGTGGCTTCCATCAGATCACTTTGGGTTATGACTTTGGTGAAAAACCAGAGAATCGTTATGATTGTTACTGCCCTGCTGCGAATTATTGATTTGGTTAGAGGTTAATTAAAGTTGAAAAGTAAAAGGTCAAAGTTGAGGGTTGGCAGTTGAAAGTCAAAATTGTTCCTTACATCAACCATCAACCATCAACCATCAACCATCAACCATCAACCATCAAAAATGATTCCTCAACAAATACCCTATTCCCAAGTGTAGTTCTTTTGTTTGGCTTGTCTTTTAATTGCATTGACCATCGCATTTTCCAGTCCTCCCTTTTGTTCACTTTGTTGTTTGGCGATGTAGGTTTCACGCTTGGTATTTACCTCTTGTATTTCTTTTTGGATTTTAGCTCTTTCCAGTTGTTTTGACCGTAGATACTCTTTTATTTCCTTTTTGGATTTATCTTGAAGTTCTTTGGGCAATGCGCTGTTTTCAAGCTTATCCAGTGCTTGCTCATCGTCTTCAATAGCGTCTACCAAATCCCAACTTGAATTTTTGTAAAAGCTTGAACTCTTGCTGACCGCCCTTTTTACGGCAACGGATTCTTCCATTTCATAGGCATTGGCGTCTTGGGCGACCTGCTTTTTGGCTTTTTGAACGCCTATTGCACCATAACCGACATAAGTTTTGTTCAATTTGGTATTTAGCTTTATGATGATATCGTCATAAGGTGTGGCTACATGAACGATTTCTTGATTATGGTCGATAGCCATATAATCACCACCGGTTCTTATTGCCCCATCTTTCCAGCTGGTTGAAACTCCTTGTTCGTAATTACCGCAGAATATGGTGTTTATGACGACATCCTTTTCTTTGGCCTGTGATGTGGCGTCGCGATAATTAAATTTTCCCTGGGTAAAAGGCTCATTGCCAGCGATGAAAATGAGTTTGAGGTCATCTGGATTTTTTCCCCAGTCCAGTTGTTTTAATGAGGTGTTGATGACTGTTCCGCAGTACTCCTCTCCACCATTGGTCGAAAGTGAAAATAGTTTTTCTGATATGTCATCCAAATCACTACTGAATCCAAGTACTTGCCTGATATATCCTTCTCTTGAAGACAAATTGTCATTGCCATATTCATATAGGGCAATTTGAAGTTCGGGGCGTACATCATTGCCACATCGGGCATATGTGAATTCATTGACGATATCCCAGAGTTGTGCTTTTGCCTGATTAATCAACCCATCCATACTATTGCTGGTGTCAAGTAAGAGTGCAATTTTCACAAATTGTTCTGATGGTTTGTTGTCCACAATGGCAACTTCATTTGAATTCGTAATACCTTTTTCAAATTCACGGGCATTTGTTTTGTAGGAGTAGCTCATTCCGAGCATTACCAAAAGGATTACCGTTAACGATACTTGTTTTGTATTTTTCATTGTACTTTATTTTTTTTGAATAATATGGGACCAAACTAGGACCAAACTTTCTCAAAAAGAATCCATATTGAGTGAAATGAATATTCGAATTAGGGAAGCGTGTTTTGAATTGAGTATGCGATGTTTTTTGGGAAGTAAAACGGTCAAATGACGGTTTCCTCCATTTTTTTTCCCTTTTGAAATCCATTAAGTTTACTGTATGAAGAAGGACGTTTTTCATTTTTTTCTGACTGTAACAGTATTGATTTTGTCAGGTCGTAGTCTTATAGCGCAAGAGATGAATCGAACCAATGGAATTTTGCTGAAAGGATCCGTAGTGGAAGAAAAAAATTATTCTCCTATTTCAGGGGTTGAAGTTTCAACCAATAATGGCGCTTACACGTTGACCGACGGTTTAGGGGAATTTGAAATACGGGCTATGATTGGAGAAGAGCTGATTTTTCAAAGTACTGACTTTAAAACCGTGCGCCATAACATCGTTTCGGATGAAGATATTCGACTGGTCGTTAAAGATTATCAAGGAGGTGTTAGCGAAAACAGGACTTCTCGAAATGCATCGCACAAACAATTATTGGATTCGGCTTGGCATTACCAGAAAGTGGATATTGAAAAAAGTATAGATTTTATTGCACAATCGATTACAGTATTGGGTAAGAACCCGAACAAACGTTTATTGGGTAAATCGTTGAGCCAGTTAGGCGAAGTATATCTGTACCACCAACAATTTGACTTGGCGATAACCAATTTTGAGGATGCATTACAGGCCAACAAGACGCTCAAAACAAAATTATTGCTTGGTGAGGCCTTACTCAGAGCGGGGAAACTTCAAAAGGCAGAGCGTGAGTTGAAAGAACTTCAAGATCAAAAACGATTGCCCCCTTACCAACGAATTGAACTTTTCGAATTGTTGGGTGATGTCAAAAAGGAATCGAATGAAATCATTTTGGCCCAAAAGTATTATGAAGAAGGTCTAAAGATTTCCAAAAAGAACCAAGTAGCTCCAAAAATAACTGATTTGACTTCAAAATTGGCAGAAAGCTATGCCCTCTCAGACAAACGCATTGAAGCCGAAGGTTACTTCGGTAGTTCGTTGGAGCTTTCAAAAAAAGAAAGTCCCAAACGTGCTATACAAGAGAGTGAAAAAGTTGCCGATTTTTACAATCGTACCAATCGGTTTAACGATGAAATAAAGCAGCGTATCAACAGTTTGAGCCAACTTCGTGAACTTGAAGATAAAGTGGTGGTCGAGGAAAAAGGAACATCAACGACAGATACCATAACACCCCAACGGATCAATTATAAAATCGGTCGTGCTTATGTCGCTCAAAACCGATTGAACGAGGCCATACCTTATCTTCAAAAGAGTATTGTGGAGGCGGATACCGAAGATGATCTTTTGATTCAAAAAGAAGCTACAAGGAAGTTATCCGAGGTCTATGAAAATAAAGGGGATTTTTCAAAAGCTTTCAAAAGCTATCAGAATTATGTGGCTTTGGTCGATACGCTTTACGTGCGAAAAGAACAAGAGATAGGTCGTTTAGCAAGAATGAACCGAGAGATTGCCCGAAAGCAAAATCGTATTTCAAGTTTGGAGCAAGAAAGGGAGTTGTCACAAAGCAAGTACAGTCTGGCCTTAACGGAACAACAGCTTTTTGAGGAGCGCAACATATGGCAGAAGGGATTGATTTATTCCTTGATTTTGGGAATGGCCCTCTTAGCACTCACCGCCTTTTTCTTTTACAGAACGAACAAGCAGCAGCAGTTGAACAACAACCTATTGGCACTAAAATCATTGCGGTCACAAATGAATCCTCATTTTATTTTTAATGCACTCAACTCTGTAAACAATTATATTGCTAAGAACGATGAACGAAGTGCAAACCGATTTTTAAGTGAATTTTCGGTCCTGATGCGAACGATACTTGAAAACTCGGAAGAAGATTTTATTTCGTTTTCAAAAGAACTTGAGCTGTTGCAATTATATGTCAAATTGGAACATTCCCGTTTTCCTGAAAAGTTTGATTACGAAATCAATATCAATGAGCATGTGGTCATCGATGCTTTTAACATCCCGCCAATGCTTATACAGCCCTATATCGAAAATGCCATCTGGCACGGGTTACGGTATAAAGAAGAAAAGGGATTTTTAAAAATAGAGGTCACCCAGGTAAATGAAAATGTATTGACCGTTACTATTGTTGATAATGGTATCGGCAGAAAAAAGTCGGCCGCCTTGAAAACCCATAATCAAAAGAAACAGAAATCAAAAGGTATGGGTAACATCAAAAAGCGTATTGAAATTTTAAACGAGATGTATCAAAATAAAGTTCAAGTAGGCATTTCTGACCTTGACCCAGATGGAACCGGAACAAAAGTAGTTGTACAACTAAAAAAGGACAGATGAAGTTAAACGCAATATTGGTTGAAGACGAGGCCAATAGCAGGGAAATCCTCAGAAATTATTTAGAAAAATATTGCCCTGATGTGAACTTAAGGGGTGAAGCGGTGACTATCAAAGAAGGTCTGGCAGTGATTCAAAAAGTCGAACCTGACCTTGTATTTCTTGATGTCGAAATGCCTTTTGGCAATGCGTTTGACCTTTTGGAGCAGGTGCCGAATAGAACCTTTGAGACCATTTTTGTTACTGCTTATAACCATTATGCGATGGAGGCTTTGAACCATCATGCTGCATATTACCTGATGAAGCCTATCAATATTGACGAGCTTATAAAAGGGGTTCAATATGTGGGGAATATTAAGAAGAGGGAGAATGAACTTGATGGAAAGGTGCTCAAAACGTACTTTTCTGGAAATAAAGAGAAAATAACAATTCCACAGCAAGATGGCTTTCAGGTTTTGGAAGTTTCGAACATCTACTATTGCAAAGCTGATGATTACTACACAGAGATTTATCTTAAAGACATGCGTATAGTTGTCAGCAAAACCTTAAAGTATTTCGAAGAAGCCCTATCAGACGCTTCGTTTGCTCGTATACATAAGTCGTATTTAGTAAATTTAAATGAAATTGTAAAATATAGAAAAGGAAAAGGGGGAAGTGTTGTATTATCCATCGGGAAGGAACTCTCTGTGTCCGCAAGCAAAAAGGCGAGTTTGCTTTCTCATTTTCAATAGTTCAGTTTTGGTAAGAATAAATTCCTATGATTATACGGTCTGTTAATGGAAAAGCCCCAAAAATCGGGGAAGATTGTTTTTTGGCAGAAAATGCCACAATCGTTGGTGAGGTAAGTATGGGCAATCAATGCTGTATTTGGTTCAATGCGGTTTTGAGAGGTGACGTACATTTTATAAAGATGGGCAAGAAGGTCAATGTACAAGATGGTGCGGTGATTCACTGCACGTATCAAAAATCACCCACCACAATTGGGGACAATGTCTCGATTGGGCACAATGCCATTGTACATGGCTGCACAATACACGACAACGTCCTTATAGGAATGGGGGCTATTGTGATGGACGATTGTGTGGTAGAAAGTAATTCGATTATTGCAGCAGGGGCTGTACTGACCAAAGGTACTCATGTTCCTTCGGGTACCGTATATGCGGGTATGCCTGCAAAAAAATTGAAAGATATAAGTGCTGAACTCAGTTCTGGAGAAATCGACCGCATCGCCAACAACTACGTGAAATACAGCAGCTGGTTTAAATAATTGGCTATTTTTGCGCACCTAATTGTAAGACAATGAATGCATATGTTTTTCCAGGTCAGGGAGCCCAATTTGTAGGAATGGGACTGGACTTGTATGAGAACCATCCTTTGGCTCAAGAGTTATTTGAAAACGCCAATGAATTATTGGGATTTTCAATTACTGATATTATGTTCGAAGGTACTGCGGACGACTTGAAACAGACAAAAGTTACACAGCCTGCCATCTTTTTACATTCTGTTATTTTAAGTAAGGTATTGGGAGATGCCTTTAAGCCAGATATGGTCGCTGGGCATTCATTGGGAGAGTTTTCGGCTTTGGTGGCCAATGGAGCTTTGCAGTTTGAAGATGGTTTGAAATTGGTTTTCCAAAGGGCAATGGCGATGCAAAAAGCCTGTGAATCGAAACCCAGTACGATGGCAGCGGTATTGGGTCTGGATGATACTATTGTTGAAAAAATCTGTGAAGAAACCGAGGGGATTGTTGTTCCTGCCAATTATAATTGCCCTGGACAGTTAGTTATTTCCGGTGAAGTCAATGCCATCAATACGGCATGCGAAAAGATAAAAGAAGCTGGTGCCAAACGTGCTTTGGTACTTCCCGTGGGAGGAGCGTTTCATTCTCCTTTAATGGAGCCCGCAAGGGAGGAATTGGCTGCAGCCATAGACAGCATAGATTTCAAGGAACCCGACTGTCCGGTTTATCAAAATGTGACCACTACCGCTATTATGGTGTCCAATGAAATAAAACAGAATCTGATCGCTCAATTGACTGCGCCGGTAAAATGGACTCAAAGTGTACAGAACATGGTATCTGACGGAGCTAAAAACTTTATCGAGGTAGGTCCAGGTAAGGTACTTCAAGGTCTGGTGAGGAAGATTGATTCTACCATGGAAACCAGCGGTGCTGCGGTGCGGTAATACTTGATTTTTAGTGAATTGGGCAGTTCGTCCGAATAAATGGAGATTTAATCTTTTTAGTTGGTACGGTCCTCTCAATTTTAGTAATATTGATTTCCCCAAGCAACCTAAGAACATGTTGAGTTCATCTTATTGTAAGAAACACGCCATGGTAACCTGTAGCAAATTCGCAAAAATTCTACTGAAATACATTTCTATACTTTTTTTGTTTGGTTTTGGGTATGGTTTGACGGCTCAAAATGCTTCCATAACCGCTGCACAACCGACCATGGGAGAGGGGATATTGAATCCAGGGTCATTTCAAGTAAGTGTTGTCGGAGGTACACCACTTTCCTTCGTTCCTATTTCATTAAGTATTGACCCTTCAAGTACTGCAACAGTAAATCAAGATTATAGTATCAATATTATCAATATACTGGTACCCCTAAATATTTTGGGAGATGGTGCGGTAGCCATCCCCGTAAACGTTATCCAAGACGCACTGGTTGAATTAGATGAAACCGTGGTACTGAATTTGGGTGCCTCTCTTAACTATACAGTGGTGGGCCTTACTAGTGCAACGGTAACCATTTCCAGTGATGATGTTGGTAGTGTTACCCTAAGTGCTACAGACGCCGATGCTGCAGAGACAGGATTGGATGCAGGAGAATATACCATTGATTTGGGCGCTGTTAACGCTACAGGGTCGGCTATTCAGGTAAACTATGCTTACGGAGGAGCTACTCAGGCGACTCCAGGCACGGATTTTACCACCCTACCTTTGTCAGTAAACATCCCTGACGGAGGGCAAACCGCAACCTTTGCCCTCAATCCCATAGAAGATTCCACAGTAGAAGGTAATGAGATTGTTAGATTGAACTTACAGAGTACGAGTAATCTAACCTTATTTCCTTTGGGTCCCGTAGGCGCGGCGACCAGTCGAGATGTGACCATAGCGGATAACGATGCTGCAGGTTTTACCTTGGGCACCATTTCTGGTGATACCGAAGAAGATGGAACTACGGCCACTTTTAGCGTTGTGCTTACGGCGCAACCCCTTACTAATGTGGTTTTTAATGTAACCACGACTGATCCAGGTGAAGGTGCTGTACTCCCCGGTTCACTGACGTTTACCACTGCAAATTGGAACACCACCCAAACCGTAACCGTAACAGGTGTCGATGACGATATAATTGACGGTTCGCAATCTTTCAATATCACTGTTGGTATAAATACGGCCTTGACAGATACTGCTTTTGATGGTTTGGCCTCACAACAGGCTGGGGTTACCAATCTTGATGATGATACTGCGGATTTTACTGTTAGTGCCCTCACGCCCAATAATAGGGTCAGCGAGACTGGTACGCAACGAACGTTTTCAGTTTTTTTAGCTGCCCAGCCTGCCTCTGATGTTGTTTTAGATATCGAGTCCAATGATTTAACTGAAGGTTTTGTGGATGAAACATCATTAACTTTTACACCATTAAATTGGAATACGGCCCAAACAGTCACGGTAACAGGGGAGGATGACGTCGTGGTTGATGGCGACCAGATTTTTAATGTTAATGTTAGTGTCGACGCAAGCTCAAGCGATGATGATTTTGATGGATTAGCTACAAAGGCGGTGGCAGCCGTGAATGAAGACGACGATATCCCAGGTATTACCATAGCACAAACAGGTGGAAGTACAGAAACCGACGAAGATGAAACTTCAGATACCTTTACGGTGGTTCTTGATGCTGCTCCGTTGTCAGATGTCAATTTAAGCTTAACATCACTCAATACCGATGAGGTCACCGTGCTACCCAATACCTTATTATTTACAAATGCCAATTGGAATACTCCACAGGTGGTCACCGTTACTGGGGTTGACGATAACTTTGTTGATGGGACTCAAACGAGTGATATTCGTGTAAGGGTACTGGCTGGTTCAAGTGCGATAGCGTATGGCGGACTAGCAGACGTTTTGGTCTCCATAACAAATGAAGATAATGATGTAGCAGGCATAAATGTTACGCCTATAACCGGAACGACCACTGAAGCTGGAGGAACCGCTTCTTTTAGATTTACTTTAACAGCAGAACCTACCGCACAGGTAACGATTCCTATCAATCAATATGATATTACGGAGACTACCGGTCCGGCTTCGGTAACCATCTCTCCTGCGCTATGGGATACAGGTGTACAATTGACGATTACGGGGCTTAATGACGGTATAGTTGATGGTGATGTTGAGGATATTATTAATACAGGGAATCCCTTTTCATTGGATTTGGCGTTCGATGACCTTGTCGGTGTCGATGTACCTCAATTGACCGTTACAAATGAAGACATTGATAGTGCGTCCCTTACGATAACCGATATTTCGGGAGATGAAGATGATGGCGCTATTTCAGTAGATATTAGCTTAGATACAGCAGTTGATGGTGGTTTTACCATTCAAGTTTCAACTGCAGATGGTTCCGCCACCGTTTCCGATAATGATTATAATCCCGTCAATGGGCAGCTTTTGGTCTTTGCCGGAACGGCTTCGGAAGTTCAAAGTGTTAATGTGTTGCCTATTGCAGATAACCTTATCGAGCCTGATGAGGTATTGACCCTTGAGCTATCCAATTTGGCCAATACGTCACTTACTGTAGATATTTCTGATTCGGGAACGATAGGTATTCTTAACGACGATACTTGTGCGGCAGGAATTGTAGCTCCTGTCCTTAATACATCGGAGCCTACCACCTTTTGTGATTTTGTCAGTAAAGATTTGGATGATTACGTTGTTGGTGCAATACCTATTGGTGCAGTATTGGCCTGGAGTGACTCAAACACTGCCCTAACGAACGAATCGACGCACTTATCCAGCAGTGTGGTAGGTGTACCAGATACATACTACGGTTTTTATTACGACGCATTAAATACATGTGTTAGCCCAGCATTGGAAGTAACACTTTCCGCTAGTGCTACCCCGTCCGCAGGAACGGCTACAAATGCCGCAGCTTGCAGTGCTGTGGGCGATGGCCCATTGAGTTTGGATTTGGATGATCAACTCACTGGACAAGATGCTGGGGTTTGGTCAATTCTTACCGATCCTTCAAGTGGTAATGTTGTGATTGGTTTAGATAATATGGTCAATTTTCAAGGATTGGCCAATGGAGAATATGTATTTCGATACACTACGACCGGTGCAATAGCACCTTGTGTAAACGCATCTGAAGATTTAACGGTTACGGTCACTGATTGTGCCGTTGAATGTGATGCGGGTAATTCTGCACCCCAAAGAAATACAAACGTTTCAACAATTTTTTGTGATGCCATTGTAGAGCCCATCGATCTCAATGGATATGTATTGGATGCCGCACCAACAGGCAGTGTACTTACCTGGAGCACCAATTCAGACCCTTTGAGGACTGAAGCGCACCGCAGTAATTTTGTGACTTCACCGAGTACTTATTATGGTTTCTTTTTTGATGATGCTGATGGCACCAATGCCATAGATTGTGCAAGTCCTGTGTTGGAAATAACCATACAGGTCAATTCAACACCGGCCATTACCGATACTACTGAAGCATTTCGATGCGGGGAAGGCACTGTTGAACTCTTCGCCACTGCTGAGATTGGAGCTTCATTGAACTGGTATGCTTCTCTAGAAAGTACCTTGGTTTTGGGTATGGGTACCTCTTTTGTTACACCAACCTTAACGGTAACGACCTCATTTTTTGTTAAGGCCGTTGCGAATGGTTGCTCATCTATGCGAGAAGAAGTTGTGGCCACGGTTAATCAAATACCTTCGGTCGGAGTTCCTTCGGGAGTGATTGGCTGTAATCGTGTTGGGGAAACAGGAACTACTATTTTAGATTTGACAACAGCGTTAACAGACGAAGATGAAGGGATATGGACTATTACGACTGACCCTTCTAATGGACAGGTTCAGATTGAAAATGGAACCCTAGTGGACTTTGATGGTTTGCCAGTTGGTAATTATGTGTTCACATTTACCACTACTGGGGCGCAGTCTCCTTGTACCAATGTATCTGTTGATGTAACGATAACCGTAGTCGACTGTCTTTTGGATGCCGATAACGACGGACTTAATGACGATATTGAAGAGAACCTTGGGACCGATCCGAATAACCCCGATACCGATGGAGATGGTATTCTTGACGGTCAAGAAGTAAACGTTGATGAAACCGATCCCTTAGATGATTGTGATTCAAATGGAGGAACACCTCTAGGTGATAGTGATTGTGACAATGATGGTCTTACTAATAATGAAGAGATGGATTTGCAAACAGATCCATTCGATGCTGATACTGACGATGACGGTTTGACTGATGGCGAAGAGGTGCTCGTCGAAGATGACCCAAGTACCGAGTCGGTGCCAGAAGGGGTGAGTGATCCATTGGATTCCTGCGATCCCTTTTTGACCGAAGCTTGCCAACCAGAACCTATTGATTTAGAAGTAACCAAAGAGGTCGATATTACTACTCCATTGGTAAATGACGAGATTCGGTTTACAATTACCGTTCGTAATATTTCCATGAGCAGGGCAATTGACATTACCATTGCCGATGTTTTAAGCGATTCCTCATTATTCTTAATAGGTGATATCACCACGAGTTCAGGTATTTTTGAGGAAAGCACAAGCATATGGACTATTGATGAACTGGAATCTGGCGCCTCCGAAACGCTTCAAATTACGGGAACAGTGCCGTTAAGAGGAAATTTTACCAATAGGGCAACCTTGACGGGTAGTTTTCCTGAAGATAATAATATCGACAATGACAGTGATGAGGTGTCTGTATTGGTCAGTGTAAGCGAATGTGTGGATTGTGGTACCCTTTGTAACCTATTTTCACCCAATGGCGATGGTGTCAATGACACCTTGGTATTGGTAACGGATAGCTGTAATAGTGAATTAAGGCAACAAATTGAAAATAACAATAGCCTACAGATTTTTGATAGGTATGGTAACAGCGTATTTGAGGCAAGCCCCTATGATGGCAGCTGGAATGGTACCGGAGATAGTGGAGATTTGCCACGTGGAACGTATTATTATATTCTCGATTTAGGCGATGGAATGGACGTTCAAAAAGGATGGATACAAATAATTCGATAGTATTTATGTCAAATAAAGTTGTTGGTTTATTGTTCGTTGTTTTTTTGATTGGGTACTCCTTTTTAGGTCATTCCCAACAAGAACCACAATATACCCAGTACATGTATAATATCGGAAGTTTTAATCCTGCTTACGTGGGAACTGTGGAATCTCCAGAGCTTTCAGGACTATATCGGGCACAATGGATTGATATTCCTGGGGCTCCTAGAAATTTAAGGTTTGGTGCCAATATTCCCCTGTCCAATGAAAAAATGGGTCTTGGCTTTAACGTAATTAGTGATGCACTTGGGCACGCATCACAGACCTACATCGACGTTGCCTATTCGTATCAAATCAACATGTCTGATGATTCGTGGATTTCATTTGGTGTCGATGCAGGCGGTTCGCTGCTCAATCTGGATTATTCGAAGGGTACTTTACAGAATCCTGGAGAACCGTTGATTGGAGGTGAGAATTTCAGTCAGTTCTATCCAGTGGTCGGTGCAGGTCTCTTTATGTATAGTGATGAATGGTATGCCGGGTTATCAATTCCCAATTTTTTAACCTTGGGTATTTATGACCAAGAATTGGAATCCGTTATAGACAATGATTTACAATATAATTTTATCGGTGGGTATGTTTTTGACATTGCCGATAGAACAAAATTTAAACCTGCAGTGCTTTTCAATTACCTTCCTGGTTCGCCATTGAACGTAAACTTGTCCGCTAATTTTCTTTTAATGGATACACTTACCCTTGGGGCAAACTATCAATTTGGTAATGCCGTAAGTGGAGTTGTGGGCTTTCAAGTATCGAGCTCAATGTTTTTTGGATATTCTTACGATTATAACACCAATGGTTTAGGACAGTTCAATAGTGGTTCGCATGAAGCGATATTAAAATTCTATATCGGTAGGGGAGATGGTAGCGCAAGTGGTAATCGAGCCAGAAATAAGGGAAAAAAGCTAAAAGGGAAACCCAAACAGATTGATTCACCAAGGTTCTTTTAATGTTTTATATGGACTTTAAAAAATACTCTCATATTGCACTACTACTTTTGCCCATACTGATTTTTGGACAGGGTAAAAAATCAAAAGCTGACAATCTTTTCTTCTCCTATTCCTATCAGAATGCCATAGTAGAATATGAAAAAGACCTTTCAAAAGGGTTTGAATTATCATCAAATCAATATTTGAATTTGGCCGATTCTTATTTTAAGGTTGGGGACTACGAAAAGGCCACTGAAATATATCTCCAACTCTTTTCCAAAGACAGTATCATGGGTAGCCACCATTTGAACAAACAGTTACAAAGTCTTGGAAAACGGGCTGATTTGGCGGAGGTACAGGGGTTTTTGGAACGTGAAGGAGTCGCATTTCACAAAGAGCTGCTTGAAAATGGTGATTTCAATATGAAATTGCTGGCCTCTAAAAAGAATACCTCATCACAAGAAGTCCAGGTTTTTAATTTGGCTGGGAATAGTAACAATGCAGATTTTTCACCCTCTTTTTTTGGTGATTCTTTGTTATTGACTAGCGGAAGGTCAACAGGTAAGAGAAAGAGTTATGAACCAACGGGAGAATCGTATCTCGATATTTTTAAAGGACAAATTGAGAGTGATGGTCAGGTATCAACTGTTGAGCCTTTTAAGGAAATAAAAGCCTCGGACTATCATAAAGCGACACCTTACTATTCAAGTAAATTGAATGCCATTCTTTATGTGCTCTCCAATACCTATGAAGGTGAACTTGAATTTGATGAAAATGGCAAAAATGCCCTTGGTATCGGAATTCAAAAACTTGAAGGAGGATTTAACTTTCTTTGGCGTGATTTAAGCACTTCGTTCTATTATCCTTTTTACGAACAAGAAACCGGTAGACTGTATTTTGCTGCCAATCTTGATGGCGGATACGGGGGTACTGATTTATATTATGTCAACACCAATAATGGACAGGTAATGTCAGCCCCTATCAACTTGGGCCCTAGAATTAATTCTCCTGGCAATGAGATAGCCCCATATATATTTGATGGAGCACTTTATTTTTCATCTGATGTATTTTATGGACTGGGCGGTATGGATATCTACCGATCTAATAAAAAAGAAGACAGTTTTACCATACCGGTCAACCTCGGAGAACCTGTAAACTCTGAAGCTGATGATTTTGGATACATTTTAAGGAATTTTAAAGAAGGTCTGTTGGGTTATTTTTCATCCAATAGAAATGGCGGTAAGGGGAATGATGATGTCTTTGGCTTTTTGGTTGACGAAAAACCAGGGCTCAAGACCTTTGCCCTAAGCGGTCAAGTCGTGAAATTAGGGAATCTTGAGGGGGTAATTGGCGCTACAGTTCGAGTGTATGGTCCTGATGGTTCACTATTGCAAGAAACCCTCTCAAATGAAAGAGGTGGTTACACCATTGAGATACCTTGGCAGACTAGGGTAAGGGTGGAAGCTACTAAAGAACGCCATTCTATTTTTTCGATACTGTTCGATGAAGAACAAATGGAAGTAGCCCAAAAAGGCAATCTGAATTTAGGATTGGCACTATATGATGATTTGGTCGAAGAACGTGAAGGACAAAAGGTAGTTAAGTTGAAAGACTTCTATTTTGACAGGGGAAAGACAAAAATTACTACAGAAATAGCAACGGAATTGGACAAGGTAGTTGATTTTGTACAACGTTTTCCTTCCGCCCAATTACGAATTGAAACGCACACAGATAGCAGAGGGGGCAGCAGTACGAATTTCAGGTTGACCCAATCAAGATCGGATGCCATTAAAAAGTACTTGATAGGCAAAGGAGTCTCGAGTAGCAATATTCTGTACTCCATTGGCTATGGAGAAGATAAAATATTGAACAATTGTAAGAATGGGGTCTTTTGTATTGATTTGCTCCACAAAAAGAACCAGCGATCGCTCATTGTAGTTTTGAACGATAATATTCGGTTTTAACAAAAAACAGTACCCGAGTGTATAGTTGCCATCTTGGAATAATAACCAATAGGGCTCAAAGGACACTTATCCAACAGTAATAAAGGGCAAAAGCAGAAAGAAATACAATTCCAGACCAGCTCAGCAGTGTAAGTTTTGAATTGGGGCGATATGCTGATGGTATTTCTTCGGATGTTATTGCTTTGTAGTTCATCCACCCGAGAATAGGGGCAAAAACAAAAGAGACAAAAGTGGCCAGCGTAACGAGGTTGGCCATATTTGCACCAAATAATGTAATTACGCTCCAATTGATAATGGCCATAACGATAATACCTATGGTAAAGGCGTTTTTATTTTGGTAAAGGAATTGGTCACGTTTATACAGTTTATCAATAACGTCGAGACTTACCCGTGTGACGGCATCATGTGCCGTCATGCAGGTGCTGAACATCGTTGCAAATGCAGCGAGTGCAATTAGAAAATAAGCCCAATCCCCCATATGAACGGTAAATAGATGCACTACTTGGTCTGCAAAGGTTACGGCATTTCCACTCAGTTCTGTACCGGTGCCATAGAGCGTTTTCCACCCGATGATCATAAAGAATACAGCTAAAATAGCGGTTAGGCTATATCCTAAATTGAATTCGTACAATACTTCCCTTAAAGGTATCTTTCTATCGGATATTTTTATTTTCTCAATACTCCAAAGACTTACCCAGCCCGAGGCTTCAACGGCTGTTGGCATCCATCCGACAAGTCCTATCAGGAATAAGATGCCCATTTCATTAAATATAGGGGCCGGATCAAAACCGTCTATTGGTGCTACTTGACCCTTGTTCAAAACCAAAAGAGTGGTCACCAATAGCGACATAAACAATAGTGCAACGACGATTTTAAGTGCGTTTTCGAGCAATCGATACTTTCCAATGATCAGCAGAAAGCCAATGAACAAGAATAAAAGTAGGGCGATACCATCGGGGGGCAAAGAATTTATTTTGAATAGGTTCGCCAGAAGTCCGGCAGTTACGATGTAAAGTGCAGCAAGAATGGTGAATGCAGAAATAAGGGTAATGACTGTGTAGAGCCATAGATAAGGTCGGCCAAGATTGGCATATCCTTGAATCAAACTTTTCTGGGTAACATGGGTATAACGCACACCAAATTCAAAAAAAGGGTATTTCAAGAGGTTTGCCATTAGTATGGGAATAATCATAACCCACCCGTATTGTGCTCCTGCTTTAGTTGATAAAACTAAATGTGAAGTGCCAATGGCCATACTGGCGAACAAGAGTCCAGGTCCTAAATCTTTAAGGAAACGATAAATCCTATTCAATTTGTTTAATTATTTTTTAAATTCGTCAAACAAAAATTAAATGACGTTATAATGTTAATCAAAAAAGCAAAAGGTAAGAAGCAAGTAGCTTTTTATTTGGGAATATTATTGCTTTTGGGCTGTTCTGAAGATGCTAGGGATCAAATGGGCCAACCAGAGATGGAAAGCGATATCAATAGTGCGGCCCAAGAAGAAAAAGTTACAATTCCTGATATGGCCTTTGAACAGGCTCTTATTGATTTGAATTATGACGCTGTGATAGATGGAGAGGTGACGAAGAGTCAAATAGATTTTGTCACCGAGCTTTCTATCGATAGCAAAGGCATTTCAGACCTTACGGGAATATCTGGATTTGAAGCTTTGAAAAATCTTAATATTAGAGATAACAATTTAGAGCGTATCGATTTGAGTCAGAATTCACAGCTGTTGTTCATTTGGGCAAAAGATAATCAACTGGAAGAAATTGACATTAGTGGATTATCAGCCTTGGAAAAATTTGAGATAGACCGAAATGTATTAAAGCAAATTAATATAGGTACAAATTCGGCACTTCAACTTTTGACGCTATCAAACAACCAACTAAATGATATTGATGTGTCTAGTAATACGGCACTGGCCAATTTTACAGTAGTGGACAACCCTTTAAATTGTATCTTGGTCAATCAAACGCAATTTAATGCCATTCCTCCGAATTGGTCAAAGGATGAGGCCGATAGCTACTCTTTGGATTGCGACTAAACCGCACCAATGAAATATTTTGTTAGATTCCTGAAAATTCTCGTTGGAATCATAATTGTTCTTGGTTTATTGTACTTTTTAGGACCTAAAGTAGAGGCTCCGAATCTAAATAAACCTCTTCCGCAAGTCGAAAAAGATCTTTTGGTTTTGGCCAATGAAATATCGGCAAGGGAAGCTATGGTCTCCAATATAAAGGCTGATAATCAATCAAGAATTATATGGGCAGATAGTGTTCCCACCAAAACGGAATACAGCATCGTATACTTACATGGTTGGTCTGCAAGCCAAGAGGAAGGCGATCCCATTCATTCTGAAACTGCTCGACGATATGGCTTTAATCTTTATCTTCCTAGACTAGTTGGCCATGGTCTTATAGAAAAGGAACCTATGCTTGATTTGACAGCCGAACGGCTTTTGGATTCTGCTAGAGATGCGATAGCTGTTGGAAAACAACTAGGTAAAAAAGTAATATTAATGGGTACTTCAACGGGTGGAACTTTGGCTCTGCACTTCGCGGCTGAACTTTCAGATGAAGTAGCTGCACTTCTGTTATACTCGCCAAATATTGAAATTTTTGATCCGAATGCAAAGTTGATGTCAGGGCCTTGGGGGCTACAAGTGCTAAAAGCTATTAAGGGAAGCGATTATCATGAATTTGATACTGACGATGAGCTAAAAAATCAGTTTTGGACGACCAAATATCGCGTTGAAGCATTGGTTCATCTTCAAGCTTTGATGGATGAAACCATGACCGAGGAGACCTTTTCCAGAATACATCAGCCTACTTTTTTGGGATATTATTTCAAAGATGAGGTACATCAAGACAGTGTGGTTTCGGTTGGCGCGATGTTAGAAATGTTCGATGCTTTGGGAACCGAACCGAGCAGAAAAGAAAAAGTGGCCTTCCCTGAGGTTGGTGACCATGTAATGACATCTTATATTACATCCAAGGATTTGGAATCGGTTAAAAAGGAAACTTTTGATTTTTTGGAAGAACAGCTGCATTTAAAGCCCCTAGAACAAAGCACTGTTGAATAGTTTTGTTCTCCGACAGATACGGATATTTGATTAAAAATACTACCTAAAAAGTTTTTCCTATTTTAGGGCAACCAACTAAACTTCAGTAGTATGTCCGATACGCAACAGAAAAGTATTGCAACCCTTGTTTTTATAAGTTTTATTGCCGCTTTAGGAGGATTCTTATTTGGTTATGATACTGGAGTCATCAATGGCACCCAGTTCTACTTCAGTAAATTTTTTGATTTGGATGCCGCAACCAAAGGTTGTGTTGTGGGTAGTGCCTTATTGGGATGTTTTTTAGGTGACATTATTGCCGGGCCCATGAGCAAGAAATATGGGAGAAAAACCTCTTTAATCATTTCAGCATTATTGTTCAGTTTATCGGCATGGGGCTCTGGACTACCTGAAATACTGCAGCAGACAGTACGCATGTTGGTCTTTTTTAGAATTATAGGAGGCTTGGGAATAGGGATTGCATCAATGAACGCACCCATGTATATTGCTGAAATCTCTCCTGCGAATATTAGGGGTAAAATGGTCACATTATATCAGATGGCCATTGTTCTGGGATTTTTCGTCGTGTTTTTGGTAACCTATCAGATTGGTTCCGGTCAAACGGAAACATATAATACCGAACAGGGATGGCGTATGATGTTTTGGTCAGAACTGGTACCTTGCGTGCTCTTCTTATTATTGTTGTTTTTTGTTCCTAAAAGTCCTCGTTGGCTCATGATGAAAAATCGCGAAGCGGAAGCGCTCAAAGTATTGTCAAGAATTCAAGGTGCTACCGAAGCCAAAGATAAGGCCAATGAAATCAAGCATTCTTTGGCACAACATACTTCCATTAGTTTCAAGCAGGTATTTGCCAAAGGAATCTTACCTATCGTACTCATAGGAAGCTTTATCTCATTCTTACAGCAGTTTACAGGTATCAACGCAGTTTTGTACTATGGAGCCGATATCTTTGAGAAGGCACTTGGTTTTGGTCAAGAAGATGTCTTGGCGCAACAGGTGCTTTTGGCGGGTGTTAACGTGCTATTTACCGTCTTGGCAATGTTTACGGTTGACAAGTGGGGTAGAAAGCCATTGGTGATTTCAGGTTCTATTGGGATGTTCATGGGCTTCACATTTTTAGCCGTTACCCTAATGACAGATTCGGTCGGACTATTATCTCTTATAGGCATTCTCTTGTTTGTTGGGTCTTTCGCTATGTCGATGGGGCCAGTGGTCTGGGTTATGTTATCGGAAATGTTCCCGAATAATATGAGATCGGTCGCAATGTCCATAGCCGTTGCAGTGCAATGGGCCGCCAATTACATGGTATCGCAAAGTTTTCCAATAGTTGCGGAGAGTAAAGTGAATACGGAAGGTGTCTGGAACGGTTCGTTGCCCTATTTTATTTTTATGGCGTTTATTCTTATTATTATCTGGTTTGTACATAAAATGATGCCGGAGACCAAAGGGAGAACTTTGGAAGAAATTGAAAAGGTTTGGGATGATAGGTATGGTAAAATAAATGAATAATAAGCAGCAAGAATGCCTATAGGAACATATGCTGTTCGCTATCATTTTCAAAACAGAGAGGCAAACCTAAGAGTAGTTTTAGGAAAATTTTATTAATTATTTGGAAATCAAAAGCTTAATACATATAGGTCGAGCGCTTCGACTCCTCTCAGCATCAACAAAAGTTGAAACCCATTAAAAAATGGAATTATGTGAACCCTTCTCCATCGCGCCTGTCTACCGATAAAGGAAGACTCGAAGTGAAGTCTTTTTATTTTATTGACATAGATATCATGTGATGCAAATTTTACATTCGCCTCTTGTCAATTTAAATTTGTTTTTTATCCTGGTTCCGCTTCCGATCCGCTTTCAATTTTCAAAAGGCCTCTGAAGGCGTCTTGAACTGTATTTCCCTCATAAAGCACCTAATAAACTTCTTCCGAAATTGGCATATGAACGTTATGATCTTGAGCGAGTTCCATAACCACTTTAGCGGTTTTTACGCCCTCGGCCACCTCAGACATCTCTTCAATAATTTCCTCTAGTTTTTTTCCCTTGCCCAATTGAAACCCCACATGTCTATTTCTACTTTTATTACTGCTACAAGTGGCGACCAAATCTCCCATTCCTGCAAGGCCGGCAAAGGTTCTTCTCCGTCCCCCCATGGCCGTGCCCAATCGGGTCAGTTCTGATAGCCCACGCGTGATGACGGCAGCCCTGGTATTATCTCCGGCATTGGCTCCGTCTCCCATACCCGTAGCAATGGCCATAATGTTTTTTAAGGCTCCACCCAATTCGCAGCCTACTACATCATTATTGGTGTATACCCTAAAAAGACCAGAATTGAAGACCGCCTGTAATCGTTTCGCAATGACTTCATCAACCATCGCAATTACAGCTGCAGCGGCCTGACCGTTATGAATTTCTTTGGCTAAATTTGGGCCGGTGAGCACGCCAACAGGATGACCTGGCAATACCTCCTCGATAACTTCTGTCATTCTTTTTTTGGTGCCCATTTCGAGTCCCTTTGATAGGCTGACTATAGGAATCCATGGGCGTATATGGGGTTTTGCCTTCTCGAGAACATGTCTGAAGTTTTGGGAAGGAATACCCATGACCAAAAGATCGGCATTCTTTACAGTTTCTTCGATTGAGGTAGATGCCTTAAGATTTTTGTTCAGAAGGGCCCCTGGCAGGTACTTTGAATTTGTATGCTTTTCGTTGATTTCATTTACGGTCTCCTCATTACGGGCCCAAATGATAGTGTTGGCATTTCTTGATGTTAGGGAGGCGACTGTAGTACCCCATGATCCTCCACCCAATAAACCTACGTTTAACGACATTTGTTTGAATTTTAAGAGGATAAGACAGCGTCTTTTCCCTTTAGTTATTTAGTTCGGCAACAAAGAGATTTCGAACTTTCTCTACATGTTTGTCCAGGTCTTTCTTTTTCCAGAGCCCTGTTTCAATAGGGTCTAAAACGACTACCTCAATATGGGTAGGACGTAATAGCACGGTTCCCTTTTTCACCGCTTGATATGCATTTTTGATCACAATGGGAACGATGGGTGCACCTGCCTGCATGGCCAAATGAAAAGCACCTTTTTTAAAGTGGCCCAGTTCTGCTGTGCCGCTTCGTGTTCCTTCGGGAGCGATGGCAACGGAAACCCCATTTTTTAGGGCTTCAACGGCCGGTTTCATAGCTTCTATCGCTTTGGCCTTATTACTCCTGTCAATATAAATGGCACCTAGGGCTTTAAAAATGGGTCCGATTGGTGTTCTTTCCAACTCTTTTTTTGCTACCCCGGTGAAATCATTTCGCAGTAGCTTGATAATAATGAAGAAATCTGCTGCACTCTGATGGTTAAAGCAGAAAACCGCTGGCCGAAAATCGGTAAGATTTTGTTTTCCTTTTACAGAAATCTGAAGTCCTGCAGCACGGGTAGCCAAATCACCAATACTTTTAAAAGTGGAATTGGCTGCTTCTTGTCTTGATAGGGTCACTAATCCTGTAAAGGCTCCCCTCAAGGCAGAAGGATAAATACTAGCAATGGCCAGACTAGTTCGCAAACCGTTTACCACTGGTTTTTGATCAGGTCTTTCGAATCTTAGAATAGGCCAGTCGTTTTCAAAGGCCACCTGTGAAAGACGGTTATCGGGATTGGTAGCTACTGGTTTTCCCACAATTTTAAAAAGTGGGTAGTCATCAAAGCTATCGGAGTAAAAATAGCTTTTAGATAAGTCGATTTTATTTTGTTTGGCAAAGGTTCTTGCAGCTCGAGCCTTACCTTCTCCCCAACACATCTCTGCAATACGCCCGGTGAACTTTCCGTTTTTGACCTCCATGCGGGTAGCGTATACTTCGGCAATGCCCAGCTCTTTCGCAATCGGCATGATTTGGTATGAGGTGGCCGCTGAGATGATAACGACTCGGTGCCCTTTCTCTTTATGTTTTTTTATCAATTCACGGGATTCGGAGTAAATCGTAGGCTTTAAATATTCTTCAAAAACCATTTGTCCCAGATTTGTGAATACTTTTTCAGGAATTCCCTTAACACCTAAGGCAGCAATTTTTGTCAATACCTCAAAGTCACGATTGCCAAAGGAAAAGACCAAAGCCGTCATGAACTGGGTCAAGTACTCTTTGGCCGTTGTCTCACCGCTAAATAGCCTAGTTCTCATGAAGCGTTTGGCCGAAAAGTCATTGATCAACGTACGGTCTAAATCAAAATAGGCAACAATATGTGACCCTTCTTCTTCTGGTTCGTCTTTTTTCGTCGATTTGGTCGCTTTTGCTTCTGGTACCAATATGGTAGGTGCGTTGCTTACCGATAGACCATTGGAATCTGGTTTGGTTTCAAGTTCTTTAAGGTAATTAAGCCTTTCGGTCAAATCGTCGAGTTGCCGCATCCAGCTTTCAAGGTTATTTGAGTGGATCTTTTTATCTTTTGGTACTAGTCCGGCATTTTCAGCAAATCGATAAGCGTTGCTCAAAAAAGGTTTTGAGACACTATCTAGCCTTGTAATAGCACCCTGCCAGTGAAGTTCTTTTCCTTTAAATAAGCATAGTTCCAAAAATTCTTCTTCAGTAAATAAATCCTCCGGGTCCCAATTATTAAGTGCACTGCAGACAACTTTATCGGCCTCGATGTAGGTCAGTAGCAATGCCCTAGAAATGAATAGGCTTTGTTTTGTTAGAATTTCGGAAACATCTTTTTGTGGGTCTTCAAGAATTGCCCTCCAGTTGGTATTAAAACGATTGAGTTCCTCTTCAATTTCAGTACTAAAGTTGGATTTATTGGTGTAGAAAAATTCAAACTTAAAAAGGTTACGAAGATCCATAACCTCTTCCCAAAAATGTACAATGCGTCTCGAGGAAGTATCGTCCTTGATTTTGACCAATGCCATTTCAACAAAGGCTTTGTGATACAAATGACCAGCTACCATATTGGCGTAATATGTGGCCGTAAGGTATTCAGAGGGGATAATACTATATTGCGCCTTTTGTCCTGCCCTGCTTTTTTGAACAATATGTGCGCCTTGCAATAGATTCAAGGCTTTTTGAATACTGACCGCTACAGCGTTTCCTCTATCTATTAAACAGTCTTCTTGCTTTTTGCCAATATACTCCATCAGTTTTCTGACCTTAAACTCGATTTGTTTTTTGGTCTGGGCAAAATCGTTGAGCAGCACATTGCAGATGATAGAAACTGTTGAAACTGGTGTGATCTTTGACATTTGATTGATGAGGTCAAATGCAAAGTAGGGTAAGGTATTTTTACTTTTGTAAGAATCTTCGTCCAATTGAGGAACAAGAACGTTGTGGGTTTCATTGATTTCTACCGGATCTCCAAAGCGAATGGCCGCCCGCCCGTAATCACTGCCTAGGCTCCTAAAATATTTTATACCTTCTGAGATATTTTCAGACTTTTTCTTGGAACCTCTGACTTGTTCGGTCATTTCCTTGACATCGGGAATAAGATCGTAAGCGATAGAGACCGGCACGTATTTGACATCTCTCGAACTTTCTTGTTCGGCATCCATAATATATTTCAAAATACCCATTTGCGGATGCAATATCTTTCCGGTTCTTGACCTGGTACCCTCGATATTCCATGTAAGGTGTTCCCCTTTGGTTATGATGGATGCGATATAATGTCTCAATGCAACCTTATAGACCGGGTTGTCTTTGAAACTTCTCCGTATAAAAATGATACCGGCGTTTTTTCCAATTTGTTTTAATCCTGGAAAGGCAAGGTTGATTCCCCCGAAGGAGTATGGTACTGGCATTCCATATCGAGCCAACGTAGAAATCAACACAAGGGTATCAAGATAGGTCTTATGCGTAAGGATGAAAGCAACAGGATGTTGCCTCATGAGCTTCATCAATTTCTTGATGCCTTTTGGGTCAACATCGATTTTTTCGTTGTATGCCCTTGAAAGCATATAATCAAACCCCCTTACCGCTACCATCTTTGTTATGGGGTTCTGCTCGGCATATAGTTCTTTGATATATTTGGATGCATCACGTTGCACTTCTGCAATATCCAACTTATGGGATGTTGCGATTTGCTTGAGGGTATCCTGAAATTTTATATCATTGATGATATCGTCTATCATAATGGCCGTGCTATTATCCTAATTTAAGAAAAACAAACTTCTTTTTTTCTTGTTCCAGTAAAATGGGTAAAGTATGCGTTCGATATTCGGTGTGGTCTCGCTTATGGTCTTGCCTTCAATATGTGCACTTAGCGCATTCGCCGTAATTAAAAGCACACTGGCATTGGCCCCTAAACCGGAGTGACTTCCGTACACCTCGATATTTTTTATGTCGTCTCGATAGCTCTCTGCTTCCATGCAATGCTTCCAGGGTAATAGTCCGTCGGTTTTGGTGTAGATACAGGTTATCGGTACATTGGGAATAGGTTCCAATTCTTCAATGAACCGTTTATTCCTTTCCTTTAGTGACTTCCCCCTGAAAAACTCCAAAATACCGTTAACTGGGGTTTTCATATCCATAACCCCCCAAACAGGTGAGGCAATCGTGATGATTTGTTGCACTTGTTGAGGATGTCGATTGGCCATAATCTTTGCGAAAATACCGCCACCACTCCAACCTACAATACTCACTTTCTCTCCGTGAATTCTGTAGATATCGTCCAATTTTTCTTCCAACCTTGGAATGTAGTGTGACTTGATCAGATTGAAACCCTGCTCCCATTTATAGGTTTTAAAGCCAAGGGAGGTTAGATACCTACGTACAAAGGAAGTTGAATAATCGTCACCTAAATACGGTGGAATCAACAATACTGGGTGACCGTTGCCCTTTATTCGTTTTGGAATGAAAGGATAAATCGCATAAATGGATGTCCATTCAATAAGCGATCGCCCTTCCAATAATATATTGAACAAGGGCGGATGTGGAATCTTTTGATTGATTAAGGTAATCTCTTCTTTAAATCGTACCAGTACTTTGTTTGAAAGCTCTTGTGCGGCTATACTACCTTTTGTAGCCATTTCAATAGTTATGTCCTCTAGCTGGTTGATTAGCGTGAAATACTCACGGCTTGGTCCAAGCTCATCACAAATACGAATACAGTCGTCAAATAGAAAATCTAGATTATCATCGGTAAATGAAACTTTGTTCACTATAGATAAGACTTCATCCAAATTGGCGTGAACTGAAAAGATTTGGTTCAGTACTTTTTTCGTCTCTTTAATCGAAAGCCCGTTGATTTCGCCCAAAGCGGTCGCAATCTTCAGAAAGGCTTGATATAAATGAAATTTATCATGCATTTTGCTGGGGGATATGGATATTAAGCCAAGTGATGATGTCTTCTTCAACCTCTTTTCTGTTTTTTTCATTGAGCATCTCGTGGCGTCCTCCTTTATAAAGATTAAATGTCAGCTTATGATTGCCGTTTTGTTTGAAGTTTTGGGCCACTTTACTGACCCCTTTGCCCATTTCTCCAACAGGATCTTCATCACCTGAGAACATTAAAATAGGTAATTCATTAGGTGTTTTTATAAATGCCTCTGAGTTGTTCAACTTTTTGGAATTGCTGAGAATATCGGCAAAAACCCCGATAGAAAAGTTTTCTATACGATAGGGGTCTGCCTCGAAATCATCGACGGCGGCTTCATCGCTACTGATCCAATCAAGTTTGGTCCGGTTGGGCTTGAATTTTTTATTGAATTCATCAAAGAATACGGCTCGTAGGGTTTCATTACTTCGCTGTCTGCCTCTAAGCAAGCTGACCACTTTTGTACTTGCCAAACCAAAATGGCCTAGACCTTTTATAAAATTTGCTGTGCCTGAAAGAATCAAGGCGTCAATTTCATTGCCATAATGGAGCACGAATTTTCTACTTAATAATGAACCCATGCTATGACCAAACAAAATAAACTTTGCGCTGGGGTGCTCGGTACGCATTAACTGAGCTAATGAATGCATATCGGCAACGGCATCTTCGAAGTAGTCATCACCTTCATAATATCCAAATAATCGTTTGATCTCTGCTGTTTTACCATGTGCACGGTGATCATTTGCATATGCTATAAACCCCTCTTTTTGTAAACGATGGGCTATGGTATCGTACCGGCCAGCGTGTTCCCCGATTCCGTGTGCAATCTGTACTACACCTCTAATGGCATTTGGGTCGAGGGCGTCCCATTTATAATAGCAAATGATTTCGCCGTCTTTAGCGGTAAAAGTATCAGTGCGATAGTGCATTTTAACGGGCTAAAAAGGTTTTTACCAACTCCGTTAATTTTCTTTTGTTCCCTACGGTACCAGATAATTTCAAGCGCTGTTGAATTTTTAGTTCATCGAACAGGAACTTATTTCTGTACAAAGCCAAAAGATTACTGTCTTCAATTTCCAGCACTGTTTTTGGGTCTAGAGTTGTCACTTTTCTAACCGAGGGTATTTCCTTTAAAAGGTCAATTTCCCAACATTCACTGCTGGCCCCCATATCTACTTGAATATGATATAGACCTTTAAACTTTTTTGCCATTTTGCCCTCTTTTTTAAGATAACGTTTCAAGGCATTAAAAAATAGGGTGCTTTCACTTTTAGGCTTCGATACTTTATTTGCCGTGTTTTTTTTCTTTTGACTTCCCAGTATCAATTCTTCCAAATCATTGGCTGATTCCCTTATATTTCTGGAGAATATATAAGAATCGGGCATTGTTCTTTTGTCGGAAGTGGTGGTGATGTTTATTCTTCCGTTGTAACTGAACGCGGCGATAATCAATCCAAAACCGTCAACAACCGGAGTCAATGGAAAGATAGAGACAACTTTATGTCCGTTTAAGTACAACATCTGACTTGGCCCAGGAACATTGGTGATGGTCACGTTGAAGGGAGGTCGGTGTAAATCTTTGATGTTGTATTAACTGTAAATTCTTGCAGCAAGGTTGGCAAGCCCGAATGGAACGGCATCGGCCATTTTAGACAAGGTCTTGGCCCCCATGGTCTTGTGTCTTGACTTGCCCAGCATAGTCTGTTCCTGAATGTACTCTAACCGTTCTAAAGGATCTTCGATATGTGTGCCCAATTGCACCATCATATTGGCAATTTGGTTGTTGTGTGATGTATCGCCCTTGCTCCGTATGGAAATCGGAACATTGGCCACAAGAGGTTGTAACGGTAATTTTTCTTTCTCCTTTAAATAGCGTCGAATTGCACCGGCACAAATCGCCAATATGAGATCGTTAATGCTTACGCCGACAAGTTTTCTCAGACTATTAACCCTATCGAAAGATAAGATGGCTGTGCCCCATGTACGTTTAGGCGATACGTTTCCGTTGAAAATTGTTATCGGAACGGGGTAGCGTGCCGTGGCAAATTCTTTTTGAATACTCAACGTTTTGGAAGCCCTACTTTTTACAAAAGCCATGGTCGTTTCAGCAATGGTCTTCGGAAGTTTAAAGGGATTCTTCAAAAAGCCATAACCACTTTTTAAAAGCAGGCTCAAATCGTCGGGAAGTGGATCGGGATCAAATTTTTTGATTTCTGATTTTTCAATGTGCTTTACCTTATCATTTTTGTCAAAGAGAATTCCCATAAGGCCTACACCTGACTTTCCGTCAATCATGACATGGTGAACCTTACTGACTATGGCCACTGACCCTTTTGGTATTTGGGGAATTTCATCAATGCCCTCAATAAAATGAATGGACCACAGTGGGCGACGAAGATCCAAAGGGGCGCTGAAGATTCGGGCAGTGGTTCGGCGCAGCGATTCCCAGTTTGAGGGGTCTGCCAGTTTCATTCTATTGAGGTGAAGATCTAGCTCAAAATTTGGATCGTCCACCCAATAAGGATAATCCAAATCCATTGGAACGTGTAACAGCCGTTGCCTAAATTTTGGCATCAAATGGAGTTTGGAGGCAACGATTCTTTTAAAATCCTTGAAATTCAGGGAGCCTTCGACAATGGCTAAAGTCGCAATGTGCATTGGGCTTGTTGGGGATTCAGCATAGAGAAACGCAGCGTCATACCCTGAAATTTGAGTAAACTTACCGTCAATCACTTCTTGCGCAATGTCTTTGAGATCTTCTAGTTTAGATGGCATCTGATATTTTTTAGACCAAGGTCAACTGGACCTTGGGCAGTTGTTTGTAGTTGTTTATTTTGATATTCTTCGCTTTCAAATCAAACATCAAACTGAAAAGACCAAAAAATGTACGGTTGACATAAATGATATGTTTTGAGCCCCGGTTTGCGTTCATTTTCATGACACTTGCTTTTTTCAAATACTGTTCACCGAATTCCGATATTTTTTTGAAAAGGGTCATGTCTGAGAAGTCAAATTGTTCTTTTTGGAAGGGCAGTGTAAAGCACTCAAGTACCTCGCGGAACATTTCGGTGAAAAAAGCGTGTTCTTCTGCTGAGTCGTCATTTTTCAGAACTTCTAATGCAATCAGATTCTTTTCAAAACTTTTTGGGTTATTGATGACATCTGATTTAAAAAGTTCGAAGTACGGCACATAAAAATCCTGTGGAATTTTTTTCATACAACCAAAATCCAGGGCGATGACCTCATTCTGTTCTGAAACCAAAAAATTACCCGGATGAGGGTCGGCATGAACCTTGTTCAATACATGTAGTTGGTACATATAAAAATCCCAAAGGGTCTGTCCAATTCGATTTGCCGCCTCTTGATTCGTATTGGTTTGAATGAATTCCGATAAATGAGCCCCTTCCATCCAATCCATAGTGATTATTTCCTTTGATGAATATTCAGGATAGTAGGTTGGAAATTTTAAGTAAGGAATGTGTTGACAAGATGCTGTGACTTCTTGGCTCTGTTCCAATTCTAAAATATAGTTGGTCTCTTCAACCAGTTTGTTTTCAACTTCTTTAAAATATTTTTCAGAATGTTCCCCTTTGATATTGAACATTTTCATCGCCACAGGTTTGACGATGGCCAAATCAGATTGAATACTCTGTGCCACGCCTGGATATTGAATTTTTACCGCCAGGGTTTTTCCATTCTTTTGTGCTTGGTGCACCTGACCTATGCTGGCCGCATTGATGGCTTGTGTATTGAAGTGGTCGAACAGTTCGTTTGGAAGTTTACCAAATGATTTTTTAAATGTCTTGAGAACCAGAGGCGCCGATAATGGAGGTACTGAAAACTGTGATAGGGAGAACTTTTCAACATAGGCTCTAGGCATGATATTTTTTTCCATGCTCATCATCTGCGCCATCTTTAAGGCACTACCCTTCAACGTTTTCAAACTATCATAAATGTCATTAGCATTGTTTTCGTCAAGTCGTTCTTTTGCCTTTTCTTCAGAACCAACAATTTTGTCGCCGTAATATTTTAAGTAATTCACCCCAACCTTGGCACCGGTCTTCATCAATTTTGAAGTACGTTGTAATTTTGAAATTGGAATGTTTTTAGAAGTTTTCATCGTTTATCTACGACTTTATTTTTTCAACATATAAAAACTTACCAAGGTCAATGATATTATTCAATGACCTGGTATTTAAAAGTTCTACGCCTGTGTTTATTGATTTTTCGATAAATATATCGGTCTTCTCACACTGATTGGAATCATCATCCATCCAAAACTTTACGGTCAATAGAAATTGTACCCAAAACGCTTCTTTAATGGACTTTTTTTGAATGGATTCAATAGTATCGTTAAAGCTCAAGGTTTCCTTTTGTAACGCGTCAATAAAGTCAATAAAGCTTCCCCTCAGTTGGCTGAATAGTGAAATGGTATTTAGACGTAATCCGTAACTCTTTATGGTTAATGTAATGAATTCGCGGTTTAGGGTAAAATTTTCAAAAAGGGTATAATACAAGCTGAGTAGCTTATCTTTTTTGGTAAAATTTACAAAATCAGGTGATTCAATTAGTGTTGCAATTGAAACATCAATCAGTGTCTTGAAAATGGCCTTATCAAGTGCTTCAAAGTTCTCGTAATGTGTCTCAAATGCTTCGGGCTCAAAGTTTGAGGCCTCCGCAAAACTGTTCATATCGTCGGGCTTACCCTGATTTTTGACCACGGTATCCATGTAGAGGTCGATTAGCCCTTCTGGTGTTATTTTTCTTTTTCTAGCCAATTTTTTTGAGTAAAGTGTAAAAGACTTCAGTTGGTTAGGAGTCGACCACACCTAGCTAAATTAATGATTTCCCTTTTAGTATGCATGCATGCTAAAAAAGCCAGCGGACTCAAAAGTGACCTACTGGCTTTTTCATAAAAGTTTATTGTAAATGTATTATGCAACCAGCTTGTGGAATCTTTTCCTGGTTTCTTTTGCATTCTTTTTGATGTCTGTGAGAACATCAAAAAAGAGGTCTTGCTGGTTGGCCGCTTATTTTAAGCCACCTTTCAACGCTTTTTCGGCTACCGTTTGCCATTGTGCCGTAATTTCAATGGAGGTCGTAACAGTCTCTTCCGTTTTGGACAGGGCCAATTCGTTTGCGTTCCCTAAGATTTTTTTGACCCTACTAACTATACCCTTGGTATTTTTTGTTGTGCTTTTCGTTTTCATCATTTCTATTATTGCGTTTGTGCTATCTTTTCTATTACGTCACCTAACCTAGGCCTTTTTAGCGGAGGTTATGTTCTTTGCGAAATCTTCCGCTTGTTTTTTCCAATCAGAAAAATTGGCATTCTTGAAAATTGGGCCAGCCTTCTCCAAAATCTCTTTAATCTTCATCTCATTTGCTTTTGCCAATTGTGCGAAAGTTTTGATGCCATTTTCGTTAAAAATTTTCTCCAATTTCGGTCCGATACCGTTGATACGCTTTAAATCGTCATTGACTACAGTAGCGGCTTTGGCAACCACGTTTCCTGCTTTCGCAGTAACTTTCTGTGTTGTTGCCTTAGCGGTCGATTTTGCTGTCCTGGTTGTTTTAGCTTTATTTTTTTTAACTTTTTTAGTTGTCTTTTTCTTTGTTTCCAATGCTCCGTCAACGATTTCTTCGCCTTTGTTCAAGACCTTTTTTGCCTGCTCTAGAACATCTTCTCGAAGGTCATTGAATTTAGCTGTGCTTTTCGTTTTCAATTCTTCGGTAGTCTTTTCTACTTGCTTGATCACCGGACTTTCCGTAATCTTTTCCTTAAGGGTCTCGGTCGCTTTAATGACCTTTTTTCCCATCTGAGTGTTTGAAGCATATTCGAAAGCTCTTTCTGCTACATCACCTTCATATCCTACCAAATCAAACATTCTTTCTTTTCCAGAGGTGACCTGATTCTTTACTGCGGTGGCCGTTTCGAAAAACATATCCATTTGCTTTTTCCGAACAGGTTCAGATTTCTTTACCAGTTTTCTGGTCAATTCTTGCCATTTTTCACTGTTTTCGATAGTGGTATTGATTGTGGATATCGTAGCATTGATCAATGCATGGTTCAAACCTTGTTTGTTCACTGCGTTTCTTTTTGTTTTTGTAGCCATAATATTTTATTGTGTGTGTTCTTATTTATTATTTGTTGTGCAAATTTCGTTGCCGTTGGTTACAATTGAGTTACAACCTTTACTTTT
>JBHJJC010000006.1:0-20024 GCA_050042945.1 Croceivirga sp. | reverse complement strand
GCCCGTTTGCAACGCGCTTTGATTGCTTATTTTTTGGACAAAAACACAGCAGCGGGCTATACTGAAATACAGGTGCCACATTTGGTGAATGAAGCCTCAGGCTATGGTACAGGACAATTACCCGATAAAGAAGGGCAGATGTATCATATTGGTGAAGACAATCTATATCTTATCCCCACTGCTGAAGTACCAGTGACCAATATTTTTCGGGATGAAATCTTGAAGAAGACTGACTTCCCGATAAAGTATACAGGCTACACTCCTTGCTTTCGAAGGGAAGCGGGAAGTTACGGAGCCCATGTTCGTGGCCTCAACCGTTTGCATCAATTCGACAAGGTAGAAATTGTTCGGGTAGAACACCCAGAACAATCGTATGCCGCCTTGGACGAGATGGTTGAACATGTGAAAAATATTCTACGGGAGTTACAACTACCCTATCGCATTTTACGCTTATGTGGAGGTGATTTGGGCTTCACCTCAGCCTTAACTTATGATTTTGAAGTGTTTTCCACGGCACAAGACCGATGGCTGGAAATTAGTTCAGTGTCCAACTTTGAGACCTATCAGGCCAATCGTCTCAAACTCCGGTTTAAAGACGCTGAGGGAAAACGCCAGTTGGCCCATACGTTAAATGGAAGTTCCCTTGCCCTACCTCGTGTACTTGCTGGTATTTTAGAAAACTACCAGACGGAAAACGGAATTAAAATTCCTGAGGTATTGGTGCCGTATTGCGGATTTGAAGTGATTGATTAAGTTTTGAGGCAAACTTAACACCATTCTGTCAAGCGCTTCGTTATATTTAGACATGCGTTACGCCTTAATTTTTATTTCGTACTTCATATTTCTAACTTCTAGCTTTGCGCAAGAAGACTTTTTGGCCAAGCAATACTTTAATGACGGGGAGTTTGAAAAAGCTGTGGTCTTTTATGAAAAATTGGTCGAGAAAAACCCAAGACGAACCGACTACTCTGAAGGGCTTGTCGCCTGTTACCAGCAATTGGAACGCTACGGTGATGCAGAAGCCTTCCTTTTGGATAAAGTGAAGGATAGCTATGCCTTCCCTACTTTTTTTATTGAGTTGGGGTACAATTATACGTTGATGGACCAACCCGAACAGGCATCGGAGTTTTATCAAAAGGCCATCCAAAAGATTGAAGAAAATCCCAATTTTGGCTACGCGATAGGCTACCGCTTTCAAAAATATGCTCTTTTAGATGAAGCCATAACTGCTTACACCAAAGCCATGTCGCTCAAACCGGAACTCAATTACGACTTTCAGTTGGCTCGTATTTACGGGGAAAAAGGTGACATCGAAAAAATGTACCAATCGTACCTACGATTGATATATGAAGGCAAAACATCGCGCGCCAACGTGCTTCGTAATCTTGATGATTTCATTACCGATGATCCAAGCAATACGAATAATAGTCTCCTTAGAAAAACATTATTGGTCAACGCCCAAAAGAATCCCGATGTGCTTTGGAACGAACTGTTAAGTTGGCTTTTCATACAGCAAAATCAGTACAAAAGTGCATTTGCCCAAGAAAAGGCTATTTACAAGCGTACTGGCGAAACCTCATTGGATCGTCTCGCAAATCTTGGAGAGATTGCCTTAGAAAACAATGATCAAGAAACCGCTATTGATGCCTTTGCCTTTATCGTGGACAATGCCTCCCAACCAAAAACCAAATTAAGGGGAGAACTACAGCTCATTGATATTGATTTAATGAAGGCCAAGGGTAAAAAACTGGATGCCATTGAAAAGCAGTTTGAATCGTTACTGGAAACCTATGGCTATGATGGAAAAACGTTACAGCTCCAAATTGCTTATGCCAACTTCCTGACTTTTAAGCGCGAACAGCCTAATCCCGCAATCAAGTTGCTCAAACGCAGTTTAAAAGAACCACTAGGCCGATTTGGCAAGGCATACCTAAAAATGGCCTTGGCCGATATTTTGGTATATGACCAACGATTCAACGAGGCCTTGATTTATTTTTCACAGGTTCAAAAAAGTCTAAAAAATGACGTTCTTGGTCAAGATGCCCGTTATAAAGTGGCACAGACCAGTTTTTACAAAGGTGATTTTGATTGGTCACTGACGCAGTTAAAGGTCTTACGCAGTTCGACCTCTCAACTTATCGCCAACGATGCTATGCAACTGAGTTTGTTGATCTCTGACAATAGCTTCGAGGATTCTACCCAAACAGCACTAAAAAAGTATGCACGGGCCGACCTGTTGGCATATCAGAACAAGACCGAGGCAGCGCAATCGATTTTAGCCGATATTCTTACCAACCATAAAGGGGAAAAAATTGAAGACGAAGCGCTGCTACGCCAAGGAGAGCTATTTGAACGGAACGATAAGTTTGACGAAGCCCGATTGAATTACCAAAAGATAGTGGAATTTCATGGGGAAGGCATTCTTGCCGATGACGCCCATTTTGCCTTAGGGCAACTTTATGAAAATGCACTTTACGATGGCGAAAAGGCAAAATACCATTACGAGAAAATCATATACAATTATCAAGACAGTTATTACTTCCCAAAGGCAAGAAAAAATTTTAGACGCTTACGGGGAGATACCATAAACTAAAAAATACCCAACCCAAAAAAGGGATTCCCCTAGCGTATAAAAAATCCTCATCGTAAAATATAGTCCACGGTTGAGGAACATATCCTTTAAATACGAATCGATATACTCAAAAAAGAACTTACATTGCACTAATAAACCCTTCTCAATTAAGGGCCAGAGTAGAATATTTGAAATTCCCGCTGAAGTCTATGCTGATCCTAGGCGAAGTGCGGGAATAATAAAACGAGTTAATGATAATTTATAATGTCACCATAAACATAGATGATTCCGTTCACGGCGAATGGTTGGAATGGATGAAAAATAAGCATATTCCAGATATGCTGGCCACGGGTAAATTTACCCATGCAAAAATGACCAAGGTCTTGGTCGAAGAAGATATGGGCGGCACTTCATATTCCATCCAATACACCTGTATTGACAGGCCAACCCTTGAACGTTACTATATAGAAAATGCACCTGCGATGCGAGCCGATGGGCAAAAACGGTTTGCCAATAAATTCGTGGCGTTTCGAACTGAATTAGAGGTCATCACTCAGCAAATTCCATAGACCTGCCCTTTCCTTATCACACGAACTAAGCGGAGATAATCCATAAACAGTAATATCTCGCGATTGCGCTTTCTCATAACCTTGCGTTTTACAACAAAAGTCATAGGGCTGATATCTAAGGCATAAGTTGTGACATATGTCGAGAATTCAGATTACCTTAGCCCCAAATCAGCAACATGCCCAAAAGAAATCGAAATCCTAGAAAGAATGGGCATACGGGCGCTTCTCCCGTCACCGCAAAAAAGCACCTGGGCCAACATTTTTTAAAGGATGAAAAAGTAGCCCAGCGCATTGCAGAAACTTTGATATTTAAAGGGTATACCAAAGTCCTTGAAATAGGTCCTGGTACCGGGGTCTTGACCAAATACCTACTGCTTAGAAATATGGACCTTACGGTGATGGAACTCGATACCGAGTCCGTGACCTATTTAAGGCATAGCTTTCCCCTCGAACACCCAAAAGTCCTAGAACAAAACGACTCCCTGACCATCAAGGAGGCTGATTTTTTAAAATCAAATCTGACTGAAATTTTTGGGCATGAAGAATTTGCGATAACTGGAAATTTCCCATATAACATTTCAAGTCAGATTGTCTTTAGGGTTTTGGAAATGCGCCATCAGATTCCGGAGTTTTCCGGTATGTTTCAAAAAGAAGTCGCAAAAAGAATCTGTGAATCCCACGGAAGTAAAACTTACGGTATCCTTTCCGTTCTTGTTCAAGCCTTCTACGAAGCCGAGTATTTATTCCACGTACATCCCCAAGTGTTCGCTCCCCCTCCTAAAGTACAATCAGGGGTATTGCGCCTTACCAGAAAAACCGACTACGCGCTCAAATGCGACGAGAAAGTCTTTTTTCAAATTGTAAAAATGGCCTTTAACCAAAGGCGTAAGACCATACGCAATAGCCTGAAATCTTTTGAACTCTCTTCAAATCTTAAGGAAGACGCTATCTTTGACAAACGACCGGAACAGCTTACAGTAGACGAGTTTGTGCAACTAACTGAAATGATTACGAATGACACCGTTTAAACTCACAGACGAGTTAATCGAACAGATTGAAGGGCTGATCAAAAGCCAAAATGAAAAGGAACTTCGTCTTTTGATGAAAGAGTTCCACTACGCTGATGTTGCAGAAATCACTAATGAACTTCAAGAGGAACAGGCAACCTATCTTATCAAACTTCTGGACAGTGAAAAGACCTCTGATGTCCTCACGGAGTTAGATGAAGATGTAAGGGAGAAAATACTTGGCAATCTTTCCCCAAAAGAAATTGCAGGAGAAATTGAAGAGTTAGATACGGATGATGCTGCTGATATTGTTGGAGAACTGCCCAAAGAAATTGTTCAAAAGGTCATCTCAGAAATTGAAGACCGCGACCACGCCAAAGATATTGTCGACCTGTTGCGCTATGACGACGACACTGCCGGTGGACTCATGGCGAAAGAGTTGGTCAAGGTAAACGAAAACTGGACGGTCACACGGTGCGTAAAAGAGATGCGGGCTCAGGCTGAAAATGTTACCCGTGTACATTCTATCTATGTCGTAGACAATGAAGAACATCTTAAAGGACGTTTATCGCTAAAAGACCTGTTGACCGTATCTACAGAAACCCATATCAGGGAAGTATACATTCCCAAAGTGGATTCAGTCGACATCAATGAAAAACCGGAGGAAGTGGCAAAAATCATGTCAAAATATGATTTGGAAGCCATTCCTGTAATTGACGAAATCGGTCGTTTGGTAGGGCGTATTACCATTGATGATATTGTGGATGTCATTCGTGACGAAGCCGAACGTGATTATCAATTGGCCGCTGGTATCTCACAAGATGTTGAAGCCGACGATAGTATCTGGGAACTCACACGTGCGCGATTGCCTTGGTTAATTTTAGGTCTTTTGGGCGGTTTAGGAGCTGCTGCCATTATGGGCGGTTTTGAAGAAATGATAAGTCAACATGCCATTCTTTTCTATTTTACACCGCTCATTGCGGCCATGGCAGGAAATGTTGGCGTACAATCCAGCGCCATCATTGTTCAAGGCCTTGCAAATGATGATTTAAAGGGAAGTATCAGTAATCGCCTTTGGAAAGAAATGTTATTGGCGCTGCTCAACGGATTAATATTGGCCGCCTTGCTTTTGGTCTTTACCTGGTTCTGGAAAGGAGCGTTTGCAACTGCTCTGGCCATTTCACTTTCATTGGTTGTGGTTATCGTTGTGGCAGGATTGATAGGCACTTTTATACCACTCTTTTTGGACAAACGCAATATTGACCCGGCCATTGCTACAGGTCCTTTTATTACGACCAGCAATGATATTTTCGGCATCTTAATTTATTTCTGGATAGCCAAAGTGATTTTAGGTATTTAAATCGACATATGGAACCCATTAACCTCAAGGAAAAACATACTTTGTTCACAAAACAGTGGCATCCCCACCAGATTGCCCAAGTAGATGATATGCAGGTAATCCTCGCCAAAATCAAAGGGGATTTTGTTTGGCACGCCCACGAAAATGAGGACGAACTCTTTCAAGTACTAAAAGGCACACTGTATATGAAGTTTCGTGATAAAACCGAAGTAGTCCATGAAGGAGAAATCATTGTGGTGCCCAAAGGCGTGGAACATTGCCCTTCTACCAAAGAAGGTGAAGAAGTCCATTTGTTGCTTTTTGAAAAACTGAGCACAGCACATACCGGAACGGTCGAACATGAAATGACACAAAAACACTATCCTAAGATATGAAAGTCCTCCATCTAGATACCAATCATCAATTATTAATTGATGAGTTCGCCCGTATGGGATATGAAAACCATGAAGACTATAGTTCCACAAAAGAAAAAATAGAGGAATCCATTGGTGATTATGATGGGATTATTATTCGAAGTCGTATTCCCATCGACAAACAGTTTTTAGGAAAGGCTGCAAATCTAAAGTTTATCGGTCGTGTCGGGGCAGGACTGGAAAATATTGATATCGGTTTTGCCAAAGAGAAAAATATCTTCTTGGCAAACGCGCCGGAAGGTAACCGAAATGCCGTGGGTGAACATGCACTGGGCATGTTGCTTTCGTTGATGAACAATATGACAAAGTCGCATCGCGAGGTTCGAAAAGGTATTTGGGATAGGGAAGGCAACCGAGGAACGGAACTTGATGGAAAAATCGTGGGTATTATTGGATATGGCAATATGGGTAAGGCATTTGCCCAAAAACTACGCGGTTTTAATGTTGAGGTCATTTGTTATGACCTTATCGGCGGTGTTGGCGATGAAAATGCAAGGCAAGTCGGCATTCTAGAACTACAGCAGAAATCAGACGTCATAAGTCTTCATGTTCCGCTGAACCCTTACAGCAAAGAAATGGTCAATATGGAGTTCATCAATGAATTTCAAAAACCATTTTGGTTTTTGAATACGGCGCGAGGCAAATGTGTGGTGACAAAAGACTTGGTGGCAGGATTAAAAACAGGAAAGATTTTAGGTGCGGGACTTGACGTTTTGGAATATGAAAAGAAATCATTTGATTTTGCGGACTTTTTCTCCAATAAGCCCAAACCGTTCAAATATCTAAGAAAAGCCCCTAATGTACTGATGACACCCCATGTGGCCGGATGGACAGTAGAAAGTAAAGAAAAACTGGCACAAACCATAGTAGACAAGATAAAGGCTGAATTTTCTTAAATTCAAATCTGGTTTAGATCAGTCCGTTTACATAAAATTAGTTTTACATTAATTTAAGTTCGTTTGTGAAGAAAACCGTTTTCGTCTTTTCCACATTAATCCTGCTATTACTGCTTCTCTTTAGGTTGAGCGAGTATGCTTTTTTAATTGGTGATACCTCCGTTGAATTGATTATTGCTATCGTTGCCATTGTTTTCTTGAGCATAGGCCTTCACATAAAAAAAAATCAAATGGGTGTTAAGGTAATGGTATCTCACGAGGTCGATTCCGAAAGGATTAAGGCACATGGCATCAGCAAACGGGAATATGAAGTGCTGTTGGAAATCTCAAACGGACTTTCAAACAAAGAAATAGGCGCAAAACTTCACGTTTCAGAAAGTACCATCAAGACCCATGTTTCAAATCTATTGATAAAATTAGATGCGAAGCGCCGAACCCAGGCGATTCAAAAGGCCAAAGAGCTCCAGATTATTTCGGCTTAATCATGATTTCATCATAAAGTACCACTGTTTTAGTACTTTAGTATGAGTACTAAGACCAAGATTTCCAATAGCTTAGCCGAAACAATAAACCATATATGATGAAAACAACTGTAATCAAATTTGGAACCTATGGAATTCTTCTTGGCTTCGCGGCTTTTTTAGGAGGACTTTATTTTGACATCACCACGAATGAAGCATTTGGCTATGCCACCATTGTTGCATCATTGCTTTTTGTCTTTTTCGGAATCAAATACTTTCGAGATAAACAAAACCAAGGTAAAATCAGCTTAAAGGAGGGCCTTGTGGTAGGTCTGTTAATTTCTATCTTCACAGCCATTGGCATAGCATTCGCGGACTACATTTATACTGCTTTTGTAAATCCCGATTTTTTTGAAGAATACGCCGAAATGATGCGAGCCAAAGACCCTAATGTTGAAATTCCAGAGTTTACTAGTGGACAGGCCGCCCTCTTTATGTTCGCCATTGTGTTCATCATCGGATTGATCATATCATTGATTTCTTCTTTCATTTTACAACGTAAATAAACTTATCATGACCATTGACGCCAAAACCGTAGACGAATACATTGCCAAAGTTCCAGAAGAACGAACCGCTGCGATTTCAAGACTAAGGGAAACGGTACGCGATAACCTGCCCAAAGGTTTTGAAGAAGGTATAGGCTATAAAATGATTGCCTATTACGTGCCGCATTCCAAATATCCAGACGGCTATCATTGTGACCCAAAGGTCCCTCTACCTTTCATTAACATTGCTTCCCAAAAAAATTTTATAGCCCTCTACCATTCTGGAATCTATGCGGATAAAAAGCTTTTGGATTGGTTTGTATCCGAATACCCGAAATATGTAAAGACAAAATTGGATATGGGCAAAAGCTGTATCCGTTTTAAGAAAGTAGATCAAATTCCCTTTGAACTTATTGGGGAGCTCTGCCAGAAAATGACCGCAGAAGATTGGATTACACTATACGAGAACAACGTCAAAAGATAGTATTCAATCCATATGCAATAAAATGAAGAAAAGAGTCGTGCATTTTGAAATTGGCTGTAGTGATGTAGAAAAGACATCAGCCTTTTATGAAAAGGTTTTCAATTGGAATCTATCGCTTCAAGGCAATTATGCGGCAATCGATATGGGAGATGAAAACGCCCTCAAGGGCCATATGAACCAACTAGGCCCAAATGACCCTCAAAATTATGTAACCCTATACATCGAAACAGATTCCCTAATTGCTGATCTAAAAGCAATTGTAGCTAACGGTGGGCAAATTTTTGTAAACCCGAAAACGCTGCCAGATGGCAGGGTGTTTGCTTGGTGCAAAGATATAACCGGTAATCTTATGGGGCTAATCACACCAAACTGATATAATATGAAAAATAGAGTGACCGGACTGGGAGGGTTTTTCTTCAAAACGAAGAATCCCGATAAAATCAAAAACTGGTATAAGACCCATCTCGGCATACCTACAGACCGATATGGTTGGACCTTCTGGTGGAAAGATCAAGAGGGTAACGATTGTTCTACCCAATGGAGCCCAATGAATAATGACACCACCTATTTTCAACCAAGTGAAAAACCATATATGATGAATTATAGGGTAGAAAACCTGCTAGGGCTATTGGCAGAACTTAAAAAAGAAGGGGTAACCATCGTTGGGGAGGTTGAGGAATACGATTACGGAAAATTTGGTTGGATTTTAGACCCGGAAGAGAATAAAATTGAGCTTTGGGAACCTGTTGATAAAGCCTTTCAGTAGCATTGAAATATTGTTTACATTTAGGTCTTGTTAACCAATCAAATTTAAAAGATGTCAGAAGAAAACAAAGATTTGGGCGATAAGGCCGAAGAGGCCTTTGACAAAGCAAGAGAAGCTGCCAAAGCAGCTGCCGATGATGTAAAAGAGGCCGCTAAGGATATTAAGGATGATGTAGAGGAGGCCTTTAGTGCCGATAACCCAGATAGTGGAAAAACTATTGCCATTATTGCGCACATAACCATCATTGGCTATATCATAGCCCTCATTATGCACAGCAGCAACAAAACGGAAATAGGATCATTTTACCTTAGACAATTGTTGGGACTATGGCTTGCAGTCATCGTCTTAAGCGTCATACCGGTGGTAGGTTGTTTTGCAGCACCAGTAGGCTTGGTTTTTGTTATCCTTAGTTTGATCAGTGCCATTAATGGAAAAATGAAACCGGTAGCGGGAGTTGGAGAACTCTTCCAAGATTGGTTTAAAGGAATATTTTAGAAAAAAAAGGTCAGAAATAGTCTCTGACCTTTTTTATTTAAATTTATCATCGTAATATTGCAATATTAATTATAAATCATTGGGAGCAACCAAAACACATATTTTTTCTACCAAGCACAATGAACTGGCACAAATTGCAAAAGTTATGGCCCACCCTGCGCGAATTGCAATACTAGAGTATATTAGTAGACAAGAAAATTGTATTTGCACCGACTTGGTCGATGAAATTGGATTGGCCCAACCCACTATCTCCCAACATTTAAATGAAATAAAGAAAATTGGGCTCTTAAACGGAACATTTGAAGGCAAGAACCTTTGTTATTGTATCAATCAGGAACGTTGGTCAAAAATTCAAAAAATGCTTTCTTCCTTCTTTTCAAATATTAACCTTAATTGTTGTTGACATGCAAACCTCAGAATTACTCGAACTGCTAAATACCCATAACACCAAAGAACTGTTATTCGAGTATGCACCCGGACTATTCGTAGGCGCCAATTATCACATCACTGAGATTAAAAATATCACAGTTGACTCAGTAGATTGCGGAGCCAAAACCGATTTTTGGAAGGAAACGGTAATACAGCTTTGGGAAAGCCCGAAGGAGAAAGGAAAGACAGAATTCATGACAGCCTACAAGGCACTGGGAATTCTAAACAAGGTAGATGGCATAAAACCAATGCAAAGAGATACCGAAGTGAAATTTGAGTATAGTAACGACCACTTTCATACAGCTCAATTATTTGTCAACGATTACGTATATAACAATCAAAAACTAATTTTCAAGCTGGCCTCAAAGAAAACAGATTGCAAAGCCAAAGAGGAATGCGGGGTTATTGCTGAAGTAAAAACCGCAGAAATTGGTGGTTCATGTTCTCCGGGTAGCGGTTGTTGCTAACCTTTTTTGTCTAAGGTAAGGTATGCTTAAAATGTCGTAGTATGAGAGAAACCATTCATATACGAGCTATGAATCCAGAGGACTGGAAACAGGTTTCGAAAATTTATGAAGAAGGTATCGCAACGGGATATGCCACCTTCGAAACAAGAAGTCCTGATTACAATAGTTGGGATGCTGACCACGTAAAATCGTGTCGATTGGTCGCTGAAGAACAAGAAATTGTCATCGGATGGGCGGCGTTGAGCCCAGTAAGCGGTCGTTGCGTATATGGTGGAGTCGCAGAGGTCAGTGTCTATGTATCGCATAAAGCACGAGGAAAAGGGATTGGTAAAAAGCTAATGCAGACACTAATCAAAGAAAGCGAACAGCATGGATATTGGACGCTACAATCCGGAATTTTTCCAGAAAACGAATCAAGCATAAAATTACATGAAACGGTAGGCTTCCGTTTTTTGGGAAAACGCGAAAAAGTAGGCAAGACACATCATGGTACGTGGAAAGACAATTTACTTTTTGAAAGAAGAAGCAAAAAAATAGGTATTGATTAACTAAAGGATTTATGAAAAACGTTTTGGTATTATGCACTGGCAATTCTTGTCGAAGCCAGATGGCCCATGGTTACTTAAATTACTATCAAAATGATTTGGCCAATATCTACAGCGCTGGGATTGAAACACATGGTTTAAATTCTGGAGCAGTAGAAATTATGAAAGAAGACGGTATTGATATTTCAAACCATACTTCAAACCACGTGGATGACTACCAAGGTGTGCGGTGGGATTATATTATTACGGTCTGTGACCATGCCAAAGAAAATTGCCCTTTCATCCCAGCTAAGAATGCAGAACGATTGCACCATAATTTCTTCGATCCCTCTAAAGTTGAAGGCACAACCGCAGAAAGACATGCTGCTTTTCTTAAAACACGAAATGAAATCAAGGAATTTTGCGAAACCTTTGTTAAGGAGGAGTTGGTGAATTAAACTGCTCCTGATGTTTACGCTCCAATTCAGCCTGAAACTCTTCCATGACAGGCTTGACCGTACTTTCAGGAAGATCGGCAATTTTAATATACATTAAACCATCAACAGAATTATTGAACAGTGGGTCAACATTAAAAGCCACAACCTTGGCATTCTGTTTAATATATTTTTTAATCAACACGGGTAAACGTAAGCTTCCGGGTTCTACCTCATCGATTAAGCGATCGAATTTATTTAAATCTGCCTCGGTCTCGTCAAATACAAATTCTTAGTCAGCGTCCTTTAGTTTGACCTTGAATTCTTTTTTGGGTCGAATATATTGTGCCACATAAGGATCCCAATAGTGTGATTTCATGAATTCAATCATCAACGATTTTGAGAAATTGCTAAACTGGTTACTGATGCTCACCCCACCAATCAAATATTTGTGTTCGGGATAGCGCAAAGTGGTATGAACGATACCCTTCCAAAGTAAAAATAAAGGCATAGGTTTCTGCTGGTATTCTTTTACGATATATTCACGACCCATCTCAATAGACCGCGCCATCATATCATGAAGTTCCGGCTCAAAACCGAAAAGATCCTGTAAATAAAACCCGTCGATACCGTAAGACTTAAAAATTTCTGACCCCAGACCCATTCGATAGGCGCCCACGACACACTTATGGTTATCATCCCACAAAAAGAGATGATGGTAATATGAATCGAATTTATCGAGGTCAATCGGGTTGTTCGTTCCTTCACCCACCTCCCTAAAAGTGACCTCCCGTTGGCGGCCAATCTCCTTTAACAAAAAGGGCATATCTTTTTCTTGTGCTAAATAAACCTCATAATTTTTGCTTTGAAGTAACCGATGTTCTTTTTCACGCAATTTTTCAATTTCACCTTCCAATACTTCTGAGCGTACCGCAGTGGCGATTTTTCTGGGAGGCTTTGGAATCTTGAGCGTTGTTGGCACCTTATCAATAAGTCGCTCTTTTTCAAATGCATTGGCCAAGAGATAGGTCTTTTTACGAAGCAACTCGGTAAAGCTTTCTAAAGTCTCTTCCTCTTTCTGGGCAGCGACCGAAATGGGTTGTCCAATACGCACCTTAATCGGGCGTCGACGTTGTGTGGTCAGCTCAGAAGGTAACTTCGCCGTACGAAAGACATCATTAACCTTTGAAAGCCTATAAAACAATCGACTGTTTCGGGCATGAAAATAAATGGGTACCACAGGAACCTCAGCCTTGCGTATCAATTTTAAGGCTGCCTCTTCCCATGGTTTATCGACGACCAGCCTTCCATCACGATAGGTCGATACTTCGCCCGCTGGAAATAGCCCCAAAGGATGGCCATTCCTTAAATGGCCCAATGCCGCTTTAAATCCCGAGACACTACTTTTGGCATCTTTATGGTTTTCAAAAGGATTGACCGGCATGATGTACGGCTTCAGTGGTGCTATCCTCTGCAAAAGAAAATTGGCAATTATCTTAAAATCTGCCCGCTGCTCCAACATTAATTTCAGTAAAAGTACCCCGTCGATACCCCCTAAAGGATGATTGGATATTGTGATAAACGGCCCTTTTTTAGGAAGACGCTTAAGTTCTGCCTGAATGAGATCAAAATCAATGTCGTAGTATTCTAAAATCGTATCACAAAATTTAGGGCCTTCAAGGCTTTCATGTTTACTGTAAAATCGGTTCAAATTGGAAATACGGGTAACCTTCATCAATAGCCAACCAACGAAAGTTCCGAACACCCCGTATTTATCCAAGTGGATGACCTTGGCAACCTCTTTCGCAGTAACCAGCTCCATGTGATTGATTTAGTAAAGTAAATATAGAAAAAAGCCCAGTTGAAGTTACGGTAAAGTTTATTTTACCACCAATTGTACTGTGACCTTTCCGCGTTGTTCTACCAAAACCTCATAACCATTTAAAACCGAGGCGACCGCAGGTTCATCAAAATGTCTGATGGTATACAAAGAAACATCTTCATGGCAAATAACTTTAAAACGTTTTTCAAGTTCGGGTAAAATAGATTTTAGTCCCCCAAATTTATTATCCAAACAAACGGAAAAACTAATGGCGGAATTTTGAATCAAATCCACTTTCAACCGATGGTCGTGAAACATTTTAAAAATAGAACTAATGTTGTCTTCAAGAATAAAGGAAAAATCCAATGACGACAGCTTCAAAAGTACCTGATCTTTTTTTACAATAAAGCATGGCACTTCAGGTTCGATTTTTTTGCCCTTGCCCACCGTCGTTCCTGAATTTTGAGGGGTAACAAATGATTTGACGTGCAGGGGTATTTCTTTTCTTTGAAGGGGTTGTAATGTTTTTGGATGAATGACCGATGCTCCATAGAATGCTAGTTCGATGGCCTCACGATAACTGATCTGCTCTAATTTTTGGGTTTCTTGAAAATGCCTTGGATCAGCATTCAAAACACCGGGAACATCTTTCCAAATGGTTACCGAATTGGCATTCAAACAATATCCTAAAATGGCGGCGGTATAATCCGATCCTTCTCGACCCAGGGTAGTGGTAAAATTATTTTCATCACTGCCTAAAAAGCCCTGGGTGATGTTCAAGGTTCCCGTATCGACCTTTTCCATAATCTTACTATCGGGCATCTGCCAATCAACTTGGGCATCGCGGTACGAATTATTGGTCTTGATTAACTCGCGCACATCGAGCCACTGGTTCGATATTCCTATGTCATTTAAATAAGCACTGACTATGGTTGTTGAAAGCAACTCTCCATAACCAACCACCTGATCATAAACAAAACTGTACTTCGGGGATTTGTTCCACATCAAAAACCCTCGAAATTCTTCAATCAGGGTATTGACCTTATGGTGAGCATCATGATTTTTACTTTCAAAAAGGCTGTTGATGATGTCTTTATGATAGTCAATGACATACTGAATTTTTTCATCCAGCTCCGATTCATTTTCAAAGTAGGTATCTACTACAGCTTCCATGGCGTTGGTGGTCTTACCCATGGCAGAAACGACCATTAGGGTTTTTTCATGCCCAACCTGTCGCAGTACCTCAACCACGTTTTTGACACCATCCGCATCTTTTACCGAAGCCCCACCGAACTTAAATATTCTCATTGTTCAATAAACTTTTTGATTGCCGCCTCATCCATTTGCACAACATCCCAATCTCTCATGATTTTAGCCCCTTTACTTTCATAGAATTGTATGGCAGGCTCGTTCCAATCCAAAACCTCCCAACTGATGCGTCGAACACCTTTCGAATACCCATATTTAATGACCGTATTCAATAATTGGGCGCCAACTCCTTTCCCCCTCATTGATTCGGTAACAATTAAATCCTCTAAATGTACCACAGGGCCGCTCCAGGTAGAATATCTAGGGTAGACCAGCGCTATACCCACAACGTTTTCTTCATGTTCAGCAACAAAACAATGAAACTTAGGCAACGGGCCAAAACCATCATTTTCCAAATCAGAGACGGTCACTTTCACAGCATCGGGTTCCTTTTCAAAAACCGCTAATTCGGTAATCAAACCATGCACTGCTGCCATATCGCCTTTTAAGGCTTCGCGTATTATATATCCCATATTGTTGCAAATAAAACACATTGTTATAAAATGACAAAAGTGAATTTACAGATAAAACGTTTTGTCAACGCTTTGTGGGTATTATCTCATTTGATGACCCATTTTTCTAACAACAAAATATCTTCGAAAACGTTGTAGTTGCATAAAATACATGAACTTTGTTCCGCACAAAAACAATCTTTGCACCCATGCACACCAGAACCAAGACACTCGGTGAATTTATTATTGAAAACCAGACTGACTTTCAATATTCCACAGGTGAACTATCCAAACTAATCAATGCCATCCGATTAGCGGCCAAAGTGGTCAACCACGAGGTAAACAAAGCAGGACTCATAGACATTTTGGGAGATGCCGGTGACACCAATATTCAAGGGGAAGACCAAAAGAAACTCGATGTGCTGGCCAACGAAAAATTCATTCAAACGCTCAAAAATCGCGAAATTGTATGCGGAATTGCTTCAGAAGAAGAAGATGATTTCATTACCATAAACAGTAATGACGAAAACCATCAAAATAAGTACGTTGTGCTCATGGATCCATTGGATGGATCTAGTAATATTGATGTCAATGTCTCCGTCGGAACCATTTTTTCGATTTACCGACGCATTACGCCCACAGGCACACCGGTCGAGTTAAAAGACTTTCTGCAACCCGGCCATCAGCAAGTCGCCGCAGGGTATGTGGTATACGGTACTTCGACCATGTTGGTCTATTCTACCGGTAATGGCGTCAATGGCTTTACCTTAAATCCTGCCATCGGTACCTTTTATTTGTCAAATCCGAACATGAAATTCCCTGAAAATGGTAGCATCTATTCCGTAAATGAAGGCAATTATGTACACTTTCACCAAGGGGTAAAAGACTATATAAAATATTGCCAAAAGGAAGAGGATGATCGCCCATATACCTCAAGGTACATCGGCTCGATGGTATCAGACTTTCACCGTAATATGATTAAAGGTGGTATTTATATGTATCCAAAAAGCAGTCTAACGGGCAATGGCAAACTGCGGCTGTTATATGAGTGCAATCCTATGGCGTTTTTGGCAGAACAGGCCGGCGGTATGGCCGTTGGTGGCAAAAGCAGAATCTTGGATATGCAGCCCACTGAGCTACATCAGAGGGTACCCTTCTTTTGTGGCAGTAAAAATATGGTCAAGAAGCTTCAAGAATTTTTATCAAAGTACCACTAAGGCTTACTTTTCCATGAGATATTGGTAATCCTCAAAGGCAATTTTACCACTGAAAATGGCCAACGATTTTTGTACCATTTCTTCAGCAATATCCACAGGAAAGCCTAGGCCTACAGCGTAACGGTCTATCAGGTTTTTTTGATCTTCGTCGAACGATTGATCGGCAAGGGCCATCTGAAAAAATTCGAACATCCGCTTTAATCTTCTTTCAGCACTTTGTGGAGTTTGTATTGGGTACTTGTTCTCCTTTTTCATCACTTCTTTATACTCTTCATCAGTGATGTTGAACTTAAAGGCAAACTTGTCCAAAATAGCTTTCTCCTTTTCATTGATTTCACCATCGACGGCCGCTAAACTGGCAAGTGTGGCAAAATGTGCAAGATTATGTTTTTGATCACTGAGTTCGTAAAGATCAACAATTGGCATCGCTAAAAATTTTGTTGGCAAATATAATTCTTTTTGTACCTAACCATTCCACTCTTTTTATTTCTATTTTGGGCCTTTGCAAAATGTTATTTTGCACTGCGCTATCCATTGCAAATCCTCATGCGTTTTATCGCATTTCGGGTTTTCCATTGCTATCGCTAATGCGTAATTGCTATACAAATTTGTATCTTTCGAAGGCTATGAAATCTCCTCTCTTGCGTTTTACCCCTAAAGGAATCTATTGTGAAGCTGCCGATGTTTATCTCGACCCATGGCGACCTGTAAATAAGGCCATTATTTCACATGGGCACGCCGACCACAGCCGATGGGGACATCAACAATATATTACCCATCACCGAAATGTACCGATCATAACGCATCGTTTGGGAAAGATAAATAGTACAGGAAAAGAATGGGGAGAAACATTTACCGTCAATGGTGTAAAGTTCAGTTTACACCCAGCGGGCCATATCATTGGTTCTTCCCAAATTAGAGTAGAGCATAAGGGTGAGGTTTGGGTGTTTACCGGCGATTATAAATTGGAAGATGACGGTGTCGCCACACCATATGAAGTGGTTCCATGCCATACCTTTATAACCGAATGTACCTTTGGTCTACCTGCATTTCTATGGCGACCCCAGCAAGAGGTGATAGATGATATTAATTCGTGGTGGGCCGAGAACAGGACCAACGGACAGACCTCAGTCCTTTTCGGATATTCGCTGGGAAAAGCACAGCGCCTTTTAAAGCACCTTGACCCCTCTATTGGTAAAATTTATACCCACGGTGCGGTTGAAAAAATGACGGAAGTACTTCGTTCCCTAACCCATTTTCCCGAAACGGAATTAATCACCAGAGTTACCAAAAAAGAGGATATCAAAGGAAATATTGTCATTGCCCCACCCTCTGCGCATGGCAGCACGTGGATTCGAAAGATGACCCCTTTCGTAACCGCAACCGCCAGTGGATGGATGGCCTTTCGAGGAGCGAGAAGAAGAAGGGCCATAGATAAGGGTTTTGTACTAAGCGATCATTGTGATTGGCCCGGCGTATTGACGGCCATAAAAGAAACCGGTGCCGAAAAAATCATCTGTACCCACGGCTACACAGACATATTCTCCAAGTACCTCAAAACGCTGGGCTACGATGCCCGAACCGAAAGTACCCAGTTTGAAGGGGAAAATGGGGAAATCAATACACCAAGCGAAAAAGTGGAGGCCGAATGAAACAGTTCGCACAACTTATCAAAACGTTGGATAGCACTAACAAAACCAATATTAAGGTAAAAGCACTGGCAGATTATTTCTCTACTGCCCCCGATAAAGATAAGGTCTGGACGATTGCCATTTTATCGCATCGTCGCCCTCCAAGACCGGTAAACACCACCCTACTGCGCGAATGGGCCTCCGAACTGGCCCATATACCCTTGTGGCTTTTTGAGGAAAGCTACCACATCGTTGGTGATTTGGCCGAAACCATTGCATTGGTCGTTCCGTCAGACGAAAAATCAACTGATAAATCATTGACCGAGTTTTTGGAAGAAATGATATGGTTGAAAAAACAATCCGACGAGTCCAAGAAGAAATATCTTTTTGATAATTGGAAACTCCTGGGATACTATGGTCGCTTTGTGTTCACAAAACTAATCACCGGAGGGTTCCGTATTGGGGTAAGTCAGAAATTGATGACTAGGGCCCTTTCACGGGCAACAACTATAGATGAAGATGTGTTGGCGTACAAACTGATGGGCAATTGGGACCCAAACACCATCTCTTTTCAAGACTTGGTTTTAGAAGAAAGGGAGAGCGATTACCTCTCAAAGCCTTTTCCGTTCTATCTCGCGTATGCTCTTGAAGATGAAATCGATGATTTGGGAGAAGTCACAAAATGGTCGGTAGAACATAAATGGGATGGTATTCGGGCACAGGTCATCTTACGAAACAATGAGCTATTTGTATGGAGTCGAGGTGAAGAACTGGTAACGGACAAATACCCCGAGTTTCAAAAATTTGTGGGAGCGATTCCAAATGGTACCGTGTTGGACGGTGAGCTGCTACCCTACCCAAACAGAGAAATTGGAATCTTTAATGATTTACAGACCCGTATTGGTCGTAAAACCGTTTCCAAATCCCTTCTAGAAAAAACCCCGGTCGTTTTAAAGGCTTATGACCTATTGGAATGGCAGGGCGAAGATATTCGTTCAAAACCATTTTTAGAGCGGAGGGAAATACTGGAAAATCTGTACAACAACATTACATTCCGCTCAAAAGTACAGACCGACAATGCAGGTGGTAATTTAGCTGAAAAGGATACAATTCCGCTATTGCTCTCACAACGAATGCAATTCAGCTCTTGGAAAGAAGTAGCCAAAGAACGTGAACGTTCAAGGGAAAAAAGAAGCGAAGGCCTCATGTTGAAGAAATTCGACTCCCCTTATCAAGTAGGGCGAAAAAAAGGCGATTGGTGGAAATGGAAGGTCGACCCTTTGACCATTGATGCCGTATTGACCTATGCCATGCGAGGGCATGGGCGCCGTAGTACTCTTTTTACGGACTATACCTTCGCCCTATGGCAAGAAAATGAACAAGGGGAAAAGGAATTGGTCACCTTTGCCAAGGCCTACTCCGGACTGACCGATGCTGAATTTAAAGCGGTTGATGCATGGATAAAAAAGAATACGTTAGAACGCTTTGGCCCGGTCAGAAGTGTTACACCACATCATGTATTTGAAATAGCCTTTGAAGGTATTGCATTATCTAAAAGACATAAAAGTGGGGTGGCGACCCGATTTCCAAGAATACTGCGATGGCGAAAAGACATAAAAATGGAGGAAGCGAATTCTATTGAGGAGTTAAAAGCACTCATTCCGAATTCAACGAAAGTGAAATGAAGAATGGTAAATTTATTAATAGTGAAAACTCATTTTCCTAGTCAGGGAAAGGTGGCCGAATGGAATGGGGTCGGAAAGGGTTGAAAAAGAGAGGTCAATGAACAGACAACAACTTTTCGAAATAGCACATACCTGGTTCAATGACCAAGGCTGGAAGCCCCATCCCTATCAAAAAGAAACCTGGACGGCCTTTTTACAAGGCAAGCACGGATTGCTCAATGCGCCAACAGGTAGCGGCAAGACCTATGCGCTTTGGTTCCCCATCGTTTTGAACTACATCAAAAACAATCCTAATTACAAATCCAAACACAAAAAAGGGTTAAAAGCGGTTTGGATAACACCGCTTCGCGCCCTTTCCCAAGAAATCAAACAATCAGCAGAACGAATTGTTACCGATTTAGGGTTGCCCATGACCGTCGGCATTCGAACAGGGGATACCTCAAATAAAGAAAGGGCACGTCAGCGTACTTCACTACCGGACTTGCTG
>JBHJJC010000005.1:0-10631 GCA_050042945.1 Croceivirga sp. | reverse complement strand
ACCCAATATCTTTCCGATGCGGATTTGAAAGTCCTCTACAAAAATGCCAAAGCGTTCTTGTTTCCCACGTTTTATGAGGGTTTCGGAATACCAATTTTGGAAGCAATGGCTGCAGAACTACCTGTTTTGACTAGTACAACTGGGGCAGCTCCTGAAACGGCAGGTGGTTTTGCCGAACTGGTAAATCCATTTGAACCCGAAAGCATTGCGAATGGTATTGATAATTTAAGCCGAATGGATGACCATAACATAAAAGCTGCCAAGGCGTATGCACTTGACCATACCTGGAAAAAGACAGCTCAGTTGACCGCCGAAGTTTATAAGAAATATATGTAGCTTTATCCTTCAAATATTTCATTGACCATGAAAATCGGCTTTGATGCCAAAAGAATATTTCATAATCGAACCGGACTCGGTAATTACGGCAGGGATATTGTTCGAATCCTTACGCCCTATTCTTCCTTAAACCGATTTTATCTATTCAATACGAGCTCTTCGAACCTGGAAAATTTGGTGAATCTAGAGAAGTCCTATATCGTTTATCCAAATCATTGGCTTTGGAGAGCGTTTCCATCCCTTTGGCGTCTTTTTGGTCAATGGAAGCAAATTGAGGCATTAAATTTAACCGCGTACCATGGGCTTTCGGGCGAGATACCCATCCAAATTAAAAAGAATACCATTCCCAAAATTGTTACTATTCACGATCTCATCTTCTTGAGTCACCCTCATTTCTATAATATCTGGGACCGGATTATTTATACCCTAAAATTCAGAAATGCAGTGAAAAAAGCAGACCATGTTATTGCCATAAGCCAGCAAACAAAGTGGGATGTGATGAAATTTTTCAAAGTAAGCGCTGATAAAATCACGGTTATCTATCAAGGATGTAACAATGCTTTCAAGAAAACATATGCTAAAGAAGTGCTCTTAGACACCCGAACGAGGTTGAATTTACCAAAAGAGTACATCATTAATGTTGGAACAATACAGGAAAGAAAAAACGCCCTTACACTGGTCAAGGCGGTTAGAGACACTTCATATAATTTGGTATTGGTGGGTGGTGAAAAAAGTTATTCTTTCAAAATACACGAATACGTTCGAAAATATAATCTCCAAAAACAGGTGATTTTTTTAAAAAATGTTACTGTTGAAGAATTGGCCATGACCTACCAAAACGCCACTGTATTCTGCTACCCCTCAGTCTGCGAAGGCTTTGGAATTCCAATTATTGAGGCGATGTACAGTAAGATTCCGGTAATCGTCACGAAGGGAGGCTGCTTTTCTGAGGCCGCTGGCCCGAGCGCAAGATACATAGAACCTTATGATATAAAGGGTATTCGTGCAGAACTTGATTGTCTTTTTTCAAACCCAGAATTACGCAAAGAGTTGGCCGAAGCAGGCTATCAATACGTGCAACGTTTCTCTGATAAAAATGTCGGAGACAATTTGCTGAACCTTTATAAAAAGATTATCTAATGGGCCTCATTTGCTTCTTTAACACTGCCATAGCATGGGGTGGCGGAGAAAAATGGCACTTTGACACCAGTCGTCATCTACATCAACTGGGCTATACTGTTTTGGTCATCGCCCATACCAAGAGTGAGCTTTTAAAACGATTAATTGCAGCGGAAATTCCGCACAGAGCCATTAGTATCTCCAATCTCAGTTTTTTAAATCCGTTCAAGTGGCGCGAACTGAAATCAATGCTTAAGAGATATCCTGTAGATACCTTGATCATGAATTTATCAAGGGATGTCAAGATTGCCGGACCCTGCGGTCGGTCTTCGGGAATCAATCGTATTATCTACCGCAGGGGCAGTGCCATACCAATTAAAAATACATTTTTGAACCGTTATTTTTTTAAAAATATTATTACTGATGTATTGGCCAATTCAGAGGCCACAAAAAAAACAGTTCTAGAAAACAATGCCGAGCTTTTTCCACAAGAAAAAATTAAGGTCATTTATAATGGAATCGAAATTCCGAAAGAAATTTTATCACGAAACTACCCCACCAATAAGAATCAACCGTTCACCATAATCAACCTTGGCAGACTAGAGGCACAAAAAAATCAAGAATTCTTGATTTACGTGGCCCAAGAATTAAAGCGCCGCAACATCACCTTCAAAATGATTATCGGAGGTGAGGGCAGATTAAAAAAAACTTTAAAAGAAAAAGCAAAAGAATTGTCGATGCAGGAGTTCATTGAATTTGCTGGTTTTATCGAACAACCCTTGGCATTCATGGCCAAAGGTGATGTTTTTGTACTCCCCTCTTTATGGGAAGGTTTCGGCTATGTGCTCGCCGAAGCATCGATAAGTAAAAAACCTATTGTCGCTTTTGATGTAAGTAGTAATCCTGAACTGGTTATCGATGGCAAAACGGGATTTCTCGTTGCTCCCAATAATATTGAAACCTTTGCAGATGCTATAGAGAAGCTTTACCGCGATGAACGGTTGAGAGAAAAAATGGGGGCCAATGGATCCCAATACGCCAGTAACCATTTTAGCAAAGAAGATAATTTAGAAAAAATTAAAAATTATCTCATATATGGGTAGTGTTCAAAATAAAATATCTGCACTGCTCATTACCTTCAATGAGGAACACAACATAGACGAGGTATTGCACAACTTGAACTTTGCTGATGAGGTTATCGTAGTTGACTCGTTCAGTACCGATCGAACGATGGAAATCGTTGCTCAACACAAAAGAGTTAAAAGTGTCCAGCGAAAGTTCAAAAACTATACCGACCAAAAACAGTTTGCGCTTGAACAGGCGCAATTCAATTGGATTCTCTTTTTGGATGCAGATGAACGAATTACCGAAAACTTAAAGAACGAAATCATAAGCATTACGAAAAAAGATCGTGAAACTGCCTCCGCTTATTTTTTCTTAAGAACGTTCATGTTTCAAAATAAAGTCCTGCGCTTTAGCGGATGGCAGACCGATAAAAACTACAGATTGTTCAAAAAGAATAAAGTCACATTTGTCAAAGACCGTATCGTTCATGAAACGTTGATTGTTGATGGGGCCTCAAAAACATTGAAAAACAAATTAATCCATTATTCCTATTCGGACTATGAGAGCTATAAATCAAAAATGGTCACCTACGGAAGAATGAAAGCGCGAGAAGAGTTCCGGAAAGGGAAAAAATCACGATGGCATCACTTCATTTGGCGACCAGCTTATAAATTTTTTAATCACTACTTCCTTCGTTTCGTCATTTTTGATGGAAATAAAGGTGTTATTATTTGCTATTTGAATGCTTTAGGAGTATGGTCTAGGTGTATCGAAATGAAAAAATTAACTGAGGAATATAACAATCTATAACCTTGGACAAAACACAACTATCTGAAAAATCACTGGTCATTTTCTGCCCAACGAAGTTTTGGGGGGGTATTGAAAAAAATGTAAGACTTCGAGCAAAACACTTTGGTGAGAAAGGACATAAGGTCTTTGTCGTTCTCCTTAAAAATAGGTTTGCCGAACACTTTGAGGGTCTGAACAATGTAGAAATAATAAGCATCACCAAAAGAGGGGGAGACCTAAACCTGTTTGTCCTTTTCAATTACTACGTGTTTCTTAAAAAGGTAAAACCTTATGTTGTTTTTGCTCCATTAAAAAGGGACTGGTGGCTTGTTACCGCTGCAGCTTCAATGGCCAAAGTACCTAACAAAATATTATATCTGGGCAACAAACGAAAAATTAGAAACGGACTTAAATACAAAGTTGTTTTTAACCATCTTAAGGCTAAGGTTCTGGTCAATAGTAATTCTTTAAAAGAACATCTTTTGAACTCAACCCATTTTTTTCATGAGAAAAATTTGTTCCGTATTTACAATGGGATTCATCTTCCAGAACAAGAAGGGGAATCCAGGAATTACAAAAAAGAACTGAAGCTTAGTAATTCAAGCTATCTTGTGGGCTGCGCCGGTTGGCTCAACCTAAGAAAAGGATTTGACCTCTTACCCGAAATAATAAGAAAGCTTCCTAAGAACATTCATATTATTCATGTTGGAAAAAGTGGGTTTGAAATTGACCAAGCTGAACTTATGAATAACAATAAAGATGTAGCCGATAGAATTCATTTTATGGACCACGAAACCAATATGGATGCATTTTTTAGGGGAATCGACCTATTTCTCTTGTGCTCAAGATCTGAAGGAATGGCCAATGTTATAAATGAAGCCTTAGGGCACGGAAAGCCAATTGTATCTACAAAAGTTCCCGGTAGCGAAGAACTTTTGGACAATGGTACTTATGGCATCTTGACCGCTATCGAAGATACAGAAGGTATTGCACAGGGAATACGGGATATTCATGAAAAAAAGATGGTTTTCATCAAAGAAAACCAACAGAGCAGAATCACGGAAACCTTCTCTCTTCAGAGAATGATGGCAAAAACCGAGCAACTCTTTTTTCAATAATCGAAGATTATCTTTGTCCTATAAATGAGAGAAAATCAATTACAAGCCATAACGCATCCCATATTCGAGATTGTTGCTGAAGCCGCAAATGAATTGAAGTTCAGCACATATGTTATTGGGGGTTATGTTAGGGACCATCTTTTACAAAGAGGCAAGTCTAAGGACATTGACTTTGTAGCCATAGGCAACGGAATTGACTTGGCAAAAAAAGTAGCCTCTAAAATTAAGGGAAAACCCGAGGTGACCATTTTCAAAAATTATGGTACGGCAATGATCAAGCACAATGACCTTGAACTTGAGTTTGTTGGTGCAAGAAAGGAAAGTTATCAAAAAAATAGTCGAAATCCAATCATTGAAAACGGTACACTTGAAGATGACCAAAACCGAAGGGATTTTACCATAAATGCTTTGGCAATAAGTTTGAACAAAAAAGACTACGGTGCACTTTTAGACCCCTTCGATGGTATTACCGACATAAAAAAAAGGTTGTTAAAAACCCCGCTAGAGCCCTCAATCACTTATTCTGACGACCCCTTGAGGATGATGCGGGCCATTCGGTTTGCAACTCAATTGAATTTTGAAATAGCGTCAGAATCCTTAAAGGCTATTTCGGAAAACAAGGAACGAATCAAAATTATCTCCCAAGAACGAATTGTTGACGAAGTACATAAAATTCTGATGGCCAAAAAGCCCTCTAGAGGTTTCGCTCTAATGCAAAAGACAGGTTTATTGCCCTACGTCTTTCCAGAACTTAAAGCTTACAAGGTATTGAAGAGATAGAAGGGCAAAGGCACAAAGATAACTTCTGGCATACGTTGGAAGTCGTTGACAATATCGCCCAAACTACTGATAATCTTTGGCTACGCTGGGCGGCATTGTTACATGATATCGGAAAGGCGCCCACTAAAAAGTTTCATAAAAAAATAGGATGGACGTTTCACGCCCACGAATTTGTTGGTAGTAAAATGGTTTACAAATTGTTTAAAAGGCTAAAAATGCCGCTGAACGATAAAATGAAGTTCGTTCAAAGAATGGTAATGCTTAGCTCGAGACCCATTATCCTGTCAGAAAGCCATGTTACAGATTCTGCAGTGCGTCGATTGGTCTTTGACGCAGGTGATGATGTTGACGACTTAATGACGCTTTGCGAAGCCGATATCACTACGAAAAATCCAAAAAAGCAGAGAAGGTATTTGAATAATTTCAAGTTAGTCCGGCAAAAGATCAAAGAAGTTGAAGAACGTGATCGAATAAGAAATTTTCAACCACCGGTATCTGGTGAAATTATTATGAAAGCTTTTGGGCTTAAACCTTCACGGGAAATAGGAATCATAAAAGAAGCCATTAAAGAGGCCATTCTCGAAGGTGATATCCCAAACGATTACGGAGAGGCATATACGTTTATGGTTAAGAAGGGAGAAGAATTGGGGCTAACTCTAAAATCAAATTGATTCGTTCGTTTTTATCACTATAATCTTAACCTTCCATCGTATTTTTGCGGTAAGTTATCGCTATGCAAAAAGTTTACCTCAAAATAGCCAAGGTTTGCTTGGTTTTGGTATACATCGTTATCATCGCAGGAGCTGTAGTTCGAATGACAGGTAGTGGTATGGGTTGCCCCGACTGGCCCAAATGCTTTGGATATTATATTCCCCCAACAAATATTGAAACCTTACAATGGCAACCCGATAGGACATTTGAAAAAGGCCAGGTCATTATCATTAAAGAACAGCTTTTTACAGCAAAAACTGATTTCAGTGCAGGCCACACCATTGACATGAAAAATTGGGAACGCTATGAGAAACACGACTACGCTGTTTTTAATGTCTGGCATACCTGGATTGAATACATCAATAGATTGGTAACAGTGGTTCTCGGAATCCCTATGATGTTACTACTTATCCTGTCCTTTTTTATCTACCGAAAAGATAAGGTACTGACCATAATCACTTTTGGAACTATTGTTATTCTTGGCATTCAAGCCGTTCTCGGTAAAATCGTGGTAGATACTAATTTAAAGGCAGGAATGATTACCATTCACATGTTTTTTGCCTTCATATTGGTAGCCCTGCTCTTATTAGCGATTTACAGGGCAGACGAAAAAAAGAAATCACTTGTGGTGGATTCTGTTACCAGAAATATGCTTTTAAGTGTAGCGTTAATTACCCTAATACTTTTTGTTTTGTGTACACAGGTACGTGATTTTGTTGACCGACAAATTGATGTATTGGTTTATCAATCAAAAGCCCTCTGGTTGGGTGAAACACCACTTAAGTTTTATATACACCGTTCATTTTCAATTGTAATTGTGCTGCTCAACCTATATCTTCTCAACCGTTTACTAAAAGTAGACCGCGGTTATAGTAAACCTTGGGGAGTACTCGTTCTAATAATGCTATCAGTAGTAACTGGCATTGCAATGTATTATTTTGATTTTCCCATAACCACCCAGCCATTGCATTTGGTCTTCGCTGCCTTGTTATTCGGATGCCAATTTTACATGGTACTTGAGACCAAAAGAAGCAACAAATCTTTGTAACTTTATCCGCTATTATTTTGCAGGAATGATATATAAAATCAGGATTATTCTGGACGCCGAAGAGGATATTTTCAGGGATATTGAAATTCAAGATTCAAATACCCTAGAAGAGTTTCACAATGCGATTACTCAAGCGTTTGGGTTTATGGGTAACGAAATGGCTTCATTCTATACCTGTGATGAGGAGTGGAACCAAGGTGAAGAAATTGCGCTATTTGATATGAGCGAAAATGGTTCGGATGTGCGCTTGATGAATGAAACATCACTTGATGATGTTTTAACCGAGCAAAATCCCAAAATGATTTATGTCTACGATTTTTTGAGTATGTGGACGTTTTTTGTCGAACTGGCCGATATTATAGAAAAGGAAGATGGCAGAACGTATCCCAATCTACTGTTCAGTTTCGGTGAATTGCCAGATTCACCACCAGATAAAAAGTTTGAATCTGAGCCTTCGGTAGATTTTGACGATACCATCGGTAATTATGACGATCTTGACTTTGACGAGAACTGGAATTAATTCCTGACTCCTAACTCCTTACTCCATAACCTCAACAAAATGATTAACTTCTATTCCACCCAAATCGAAAGCCTATCCTTACATAGGGTTGGGAACAAAAGTAGAAATGAGCCTATTTTTCTTTCAGAAAGTCCATATGCCCTAAACGATGAGATATCAGCTTTACTAAAAGAATATTTTTTTAAACCGTTCAGGGAAAAAGAAGAAAACTATTTTAAATTATGGAATGATGTTGACTTAGAATTTAATGAAATCTTCAAGGCTGCAACCACAGTTTTCGAAAACCCATCACAACTGCATCTTGCCTCCAAACAGGTTACAACCCATCTTTTCGACCAATCGAACCATCCGCACATTAAAAATGGGGAGGTTTATGTGGCATACTTTTCTGATGTGCTTCTAGATAACCAAAAGTGTAATGCCTTGGGCATATTCAAGAGTGAGTTGAAACATGATTTTTTGGAGTTTGAAGAACAATCAAAAAATCTCGAAATTTTGGTTCGACACGGCATCAATATCAATAAATTGGATAAAGGGTGTATCATTTTCAATGCAGAAAAGGAGAATGGCTACAAACTCTTATCGGTGGACAGTAATCGATATGACACCAAATATTGGTTAGAGCACTTTTTGAGTGTCGAACCTTTGACAGATGAGAATTTTTACACTAAGAATTATCTTAAGTTCTGCCAAGGTTTTGCCAAAGATGTAGTACTTCCTGCTGAGGATAAACAGCAAGAGGTACTTTTTATGAACAGAGCCGTAAATCACTTCGCAAAAAATGATGCTTTTGAAGAATCATCTTTTTTAAATGAGGTTATGGACAACCCAGAGCTCATCCCAGAATTTAAACACTACAAAGTAGAAAAAGGGCCCAAGTATAGCATTGAAGACGTTTCTAATTTCGACATTGCCAACAAAGCGGTTTCCGACGTTCGAAAAAAAATTAAGAACGTTATTAATCTCGATACCAATATTCAAATCAAAATGGATTTTATCAACCCTGAAAGCGCAGAAAAATTCGTTGAAAAAGGTTGTGACGAAGAACGTCAGATGTACTATTATCTAGTTTATTTTAACAAAGAACAAAAGAGCTGACCATCAATATATAGCATTAAATCTTAACGCCTAGCAGCTAATAAAAATTAAAACTTCTTCTCAATAATCTGCTTCATACTAACATCTTGGTAGTTACGCTTTACAAAATCTAAGGCTAAGGCCAAGATTTGCCCCATATTGGTACTTTTTTTAAAGTCTGCATCAAGGGTAAGGTCATAAATTTCATTTTTGAGACGTTCAATATTCTCAACCAAAGAAATGGAATCGGCCTTAACAATTTCTGCCAATTTTTTGATACGGTTTCCTGAACTCAATATCCGCTTCGCTACAATAGAACGTTCTTCAATTTTGTATTGGTCCACCGAGTTTTTTTGCAAAAGGCTGCGGACCAACTCCACCATCAGAAAATTCTCTTTGAAAAACTGTGGGCGATAGACTTTCAATTTCCCCTCAAAAGACTGTTGGTCAAAGTCTATGGCCCGAATTTTATAGATTACATGGTCAAAATCATGCACGGGTACAATAACATAATTATAAGATCGCATATCACCCAACAATCGAATCATACAACGCTCATTGAACTTGACGAACTCTTTTGCCAATTGCGACTTTTCAGGTTTGGACAATGTCGGTAAAAAATCTTTGATAAAAACATCTCCTGGAATTCCGGCAATATGCTCTTCTATCAAAGTGTCTTGATGCACCAAAAAATTCAGGTTATAGGGTGAGAGCATATGCTCAAGTTCCAAACCGTAAATCCTTGAAGCATCGGTCTTTTTTACATAAAAATAGGTGTAATTATCATTGAGAATATTACGCACCTTTATTCGAAACGGTTTTGAATTGCCAAAAGTGCAAAAATCTACTGCATCGACATTTAGATATTCCAGAATACGATTACTACCGTCAGAATGTAAAATAGAATATACTTTTTTTAGACTAAGGTCGATCTCTTCTCGATCAAAATCATTATAATAGACACTAACCCATAATGTATCTTCCCCATCGTCATCCTCAACGGCAATAGAGCCAGAAAATCTCAATAAATCATCATAAAAAATAGGTATCTCTATTTTGCGATTGTAACGCTCCAAATACCCATCCAATTTTTCACCGACCGGATAGGCAGGTTTCTATTTTGACATCAACTTTTCTTCGGCCATACTTCCCAATAGTTCTTATGTGAAAGATACAAAATGCTTGTAATCCTTTTATTACTTGACCTTTCCTAGAAAAAAATCGCCTACAACACCAATTTTACAGTTAGCAACTTAATACGTTAGGTTGGCAACAATTATCTGTGTATACCGTGTAAAGGTGTTTTTTTCGTAGTAAGGACTCATATTTCCTAGCAACATGCATACCAAATTCTTACAGCAACCATCTATTTTAAAACTCACTCTTTGCCTCATATTTATTTCCCTTTTTGGGCAATTAACTCAGGCACAGCTTAGTGATTTGCATTACTTACCACCACTGAAACAAGGTCAAAATAATGCTGGTATCAGAGAACAGGCCATTTATCTCTCTACGCCTGAGCCAACAACATTCACCGTGAATGTTTATCGAGGTACGAATGCCACACCATGGAGAACTTACAACATTAACAATACAACACCAGCTGTAATCGACGCAGGTCAAGGACTGACCAATGGAGACAATAATATTACACTGGTGAACAACACAAATACTGGTGTTGTGCTCAATAACGCCGGGCTTCGCTTTGAATCACCCAGTGGCAATCGCTTTTATGTTAATTATCGAGGTAATTCCAGTGCACAAGCAGCATCGCTGACCGCAAAAGGTAGACAAGCCCTTGGTACCAACTTTAAATGGGGCGGGGTTCCCAATTTGGGGGCTCATAGTTCAAAATCGAATACGCTTGGTATCATGGCCACCGAAGACAATACGACCATAACCCTTTTTGGCTATCATCCTGATTGTACGTTTAGAATAGGACTTGACGCAGACGCCATTACTGCCAACACCTATACCATAACTTTAGATGCCAATGAGTCTTTTGTATTTGAAAACTATGTAGGTACCAGAAACTTTCCATCCCATATCGATGGTTGGATTGGTGCTT
>JBHJJC010000004.1:0-54725 GCA_050042945.1 Croceivirga sp. | reverse complement strand
TGAGAGTTCAAATGGTCATATAGCATATTTAGAACATTTTGATGAACTATATATACCAGAAGTGTACTGTCAATATATGAATTACATAACCCCTGGTTTTTCAATGAGTCTTCGTGCAATTGCCATAAAGCCCAAGAATTTTTCTAAAGCGCTTTACAACATTTTTATCATGCGTCATTATGATAATTTTATGCGTCGTAGAAAGGGGCAAAAATGGATTGATTGGAAGAATGAGGAAGCGATAAAGAGAACACATCATCGGCTTCAAACAGGTTAGACCAATTCTTTGATTTTCCCATAAACTAAATGGCTCTCCCATCCTCGGTATAATAAGTAATCAGCTATTTTCTTTTTCTTTTTTTGTAGATGGGTCTCCTTGATTTCAGTAAATCGCTTTTTTGCCAAAGTATCCAAGGTTTTTAAATACTCTTCCTCAGAAATTTCTTTAAGTGCCAGTTGAATATTGAACGTTGTAATTCCGCGAAACCTTAATCCGTTTACTATTCGATTTTTCCCCCATTGCTTGGTTCTAAACTTTCCTCTTGCGAAACTTTTAGAAAAACGTTCCTCATTTAAATAGTTCTCTTTGATAAGATGACCTACAATATGGTCTATTGCCTGATTGAACATTCCGTAGCTTTTTAGTTTTTCAACTACCTCTTTATGACATCGTTCTTGATAGGCGCAGAAGTATTCAATTTTTTTTATGGCTTCTGTTACGGTCATTGTTTTAATCGATTTCAGAACCAAATGTACTAAACAAAAAAAGCGACCTCGTTGCTGAGGTCGCTTTTTGTTATCTTAAAACCTTACCGTCTTTATCTTTAAAACGATATTCCAAATAGGTATAGGCATCCCTAGGCTGAATTTTTACCCATTTTTTGTGCTCTAAAAACCATTGGTTCCGTATCGAACGAAGGCCTTTTGTCAAATAGGCTGCAATAAATGGATGCAGATTCAATATGATACCATTATTTGCTTTTTTACCATTAAGAATCCGTTCTAAATCCACATTGATTTTGTCTATTAAAACGATGGGTGCTTCCACTTCTAGACCACTGCCATTCGGGTTATCTTCACTCGTTTTGATATTCATTTCAGGTCGTACCCGTTGACGTGTGATTTGAACTAGTCCGAATTTACTGGGTGGAAGAATCTTGTGCTTGGCACGGTCATCTCTCATTTCATCGCGAAGGTGATCGAACAGCTTACGTCGATGGTCACCTTTGGTCATATCAATGAAATCGACCACAATGATTCCCCCCATATCTCGAAGTCTTAATTGGCGGGCAATTTCGGTGGCCGCCAATATATTTACTTCAAGGGCCGTGTCTTCTTGGTTTTTAGCCTTGTTTGAACGGTTTCCGCTGTTCACATCGATGACGTGAAGCGCTTCGGTATGCTCAATAACCAAATAGGCACCTTTGCTCATCGATGCGGTCTTTCCAAAAGACGTTTTGATTTGGCGATCAATACCAAATTTTTCAAAGATTGGAGCTGAACCCCTGTATGGTTTTACGATAGATGCCTTGTCAGGTGCAATTTCAAGCAGATAATCTTTTATATTATCATGCAGCGATTCATCATCAACATGTATGCCTGTAAAGGAATCATTAAAAACATCCCGTAAAATCGAAGAGGCACGGTTCATTTCAACCAATACTTTCGAAGGGTGGTTGGCACGATGCAGTGTTTTGCACATCGCCATCCATTTTTGGTGTAGGTTTTGAAGGTCTTTGTCTAGTTCAGCTACTTTTTTACCCTCTGCAACAGTGCGGATGATAACACCAAACCCTTTGGGTTTAATACTTGTTATCAATCGTTTGAGCCTATCTTTTTCTTCTTTGCTTCCTATCTTCTGTGATACCGAAACACGGTCAGAAAAGGGCACCATAACCAAGTATCGTCCCGCTATTGAGAGCTCAGAACTTATTCTTGGACCCTTGGTGGAAATGGGCTCTTTAACAATTTGCACTAAAATGGATTGATTGGCTTTAACAACTTCGTTGATACTGCCATTCTTATCAATATCTTTTTCAAATGGAAAATTCTTCAGGGAGAAATCTCTTAGCTTTCCGGTTCTTGCCAGCTTAACAAATTTAAGAAGGGTAGAAAGTTGTGGCCCTAGGTCATGATAATGCAAAAAGGCATCTTTTTCATAACCAACATCAACAAAGGCCGCGTTAAGACCAGTAACAGGTTTTCTAATCTTGGCTAAAAATATATCGCCTACCGAAAATCCGTTGTCATCCTCTTCCTTATGAAGTTCAATTAATTTTCCATCTTTTAATAGGGCAAAATCAACAGCATCGGAACTAGAGCGTACAATTAATTCTCTATTCACCTTTATGTCAATTTTGTGATTGTAAATGCAATACAATCATGATTAAACAATATATATGTATTCGATAGTTAATCGAATGAGTAATGGAATTGTCCAGTAATGTCAAAGAACATAAAAACAAAAAAGTAGTCGAATTCGACTACTTTTTCTTGTGTCGGTTGGCTCTTCTGCGTTTTTTACGCTTATGGGTGGCCACCTTATGTCTTTTTCTTTTCTTACCGCTAGGCATATAGTGCTACTTTAGGGTTATTGGATTATTTTACCTGAACATTGCTCTTGACCCCTTCAACAAATACTTTGGCCGGTTTGAATGCCGGTATATTATGTGCTGGAATCTTGATAGTGGTATTTTTAGAAATGTTTCTTCCTGTTTTTTCAGCTCTCGTTTTGATAATGAAACTTCCAAAACCTCTCAAATAAACATTATCGCCATTTTCTAAGGAGTTTTTTACCTCTTCCATGAAGGATTCAACCGTTGCTTGTACGTCTCCTTTTTCTATTCCCAGTTTTTCAGAGATTTTAGATACAATATCAGCTTTCGTCATTACGTATAAATAATTTGGTTTTTTTTAGGCTTGCAAATATATAAATGTTTTGTATAATGCCCTAAATTTTAAGTATATAAACTCCCCTACATTCGAAATAGTATTTTCAGGTATGGAATTTTCTGAAAAGGTGCTTTATTGGTATCACGAACACAAACGCGAGCTGCCCTGGAGAAAGACAAAAGACCCCTATAAGATTTGGCTTTCTGAAGTCATGTTGCAACAAACACGGGTGGCCCAGGGGTTGCCCTATTATGAAAAGTTCACCCAACGATTTCCAACGGTTTATGATTTGGCCGGCGCTGGGGAACAAGAGGTTTTGAAGCTATGGCAAGGTTTGGGCTATTATTCGAGAGCTAGAAATATGCACGCTACTGCTAAAATCGTGGTAGAGCAATACGATGGAGAGTTCCCAAAAACATACACTGAATTGTTAAGGTTAAAAGGTGTTGGAGACTATACCGCCAGTGCTATTGCGTCTATTTGTTTTAATGAACCCGAACCGGTTGTTGATGGTAATGTTTATAGGGTTTTGGCTAGATACTTCGGCGTGGATATTCCTATCAATTCCCCCGAAGGAATCAAGTATTTTAAGGCCTTAGCACATAAAGTAATGAACATCGAACAAATTAGGGATTACAATCAAGGCATTATGGAATTTGGGGCAATTCAATGCGCCCCTAAAAAACCATATTGTATGCTTTGTCCTTTACATGATAGTTGTGTGGCTTACGCAAGTAATTTAACTCAAGTACTTCCGGTGAAATTGAAAAAAGGGAAGATTAAAGAACGATTTTTCAACTATTTGGTCATATTGGACCAACACGACAACACCTTATTGGAACAAAGGGAAGGCAAGGGTATCTGGCAGGGATTGTATCAGTTTCCATTATTGGAAACTTCAGAAGTAATTAATGACATTACTTTGAAGCACGCTTTGAACGACAAGTTTTCCCCTATGGAGTTTAATTCCATTGATTTGTATAATAAAGATATCATCGTTCACAAATTGACACATCAACATTTGAACACAAGATTTTGGATATTAAAGACCGATGAGGTTGTGCAAGAAGCTATTTCTTGGGGTAAAGTCACAGAATATCCGGTTCCTGTTTTAATTGCAGACTTCATCAAAAGATTCAAAAATCACTATTTTTGATTAAATTTTTATAGTATGAGCGGTACGTTGAACAAGGTTATGTTAATAGGCCACTTGGGTGATGAAGTAAAGGTACATTATTTTGAAGGTGGTGGTTGTATTGGGCGCTTTCCCCTGGCGACAAACGAAACCTATACAAACAAACAAACCGGAGAGAAAGTGACCAATACCGATTGGCATAACGTTGTTGTTCGCAACAAAGCTGCTGAAATATGCGAAAAGTACTTGAACAAAGGGGACAAAGTCTATGTTGAGGGGCGTCTAAAAAACCGCCAATGGCAAGGTGAAGATGGGAATACCCGATACACCACAGAGGTGCATGTTCAAGACTTCACTTTTTTGACCAACAAGAATGAAAATACGCCTTCACAGCAACATGCAGCGAATCAAGTTCAAGAATCGATGCCGACACAGGCTAAAACACCTATTTCTACAGGTGTTCAAGACGACGACGATGATTTACCATTCTAAACCATTGAAATTCCATTAATTGGACCCTGACCCCCTCAGTACCCTGCTATTTTTTGCTTTTGATGCAGTCTTTGCCTCTAAGTGGCTATGCTTGATAACACTATTGTTATGTTCGGCATTGATTTCTGGTGCTGAAGTAGCACTCTTTGGATTATCGCCAACCGACTTAAATAGTATAGAAGAAGAACGTACCAGGAAAGGGGTTGTCCTGATGGAACTACTCTCAAAACCAAAAAAACTATTAGCGACCATTCTGATTGCGAACAATACGATTAATATTGGTATTGTGCTATTATTCAGTGATATAGGAGACGCGTTATTTAAAGAAATCAACCAGATTGTATTAGGCTTGGTATCGGTGCGATTTTTATTGGAGGTGGTAGTAGCTACATTTTTCATTTTAATGTTTGGGGAAATCTTACCAAAAATTTACGCTAATCGTAATCGAATGCAGTTTGCCCAATTTATGTCGTATCCTTTACGGATATTGGACTATTTATTTACGCCTATTAGTACCCCAATGCGTTCGGCTTCAATGTTTTTAGAGGATAGGTTGGGAAAGCAAAAATCAAATCTCAGTGTAGACCAATTGTCCCAAGCTTTGGAATTGACCTCAGATGGCGATACCACTAAGGAGGAACAAAAAATATTGGAAGGTATTGTAACCTTTGGAAATACCGATACGAAACAGGTGATGTGCCCTCGATTGGATATTTTTGCCCTTGATGATGAGATGAAATTTCCTGAGGTTTTGGACGCGATCAAAAAGAACGGATATTCCCGTATTCCTGTTTTTTCAGATACTATGGATAATGTTTCGGGCGTACTTTACGTCAAAGACCTACTGCCTTATCTAGACCGAAAATCCTTTAATTGGACGTCTTTGATTCGAGAACCCTATTTTGTGCCCGAGAATAAAAAACTCGATGACCTTTTACAAGAGTTTCAAGGGCAGAAAAAACATATGGCCATTGTGGTAGATGAATATGGGGGAACCTCTGGAGTTGTGACTTTAGAAGATATTATAGAAGAAATAGTTGGCGATATCAGCGATGAATTTGATGATGAAGACTTGACCTATTCCAAATTGGATGACCATACCTTTGTTTTTGAAGGAAAGACCAATCTCAAAGATTTTTACAAAGTGGTCAAGATGGATGACGGGCATCAAGAATTATTTGAGCAAAAGAAAGGTGAATCAGAGACTATAGCAGGATTTGTTCTTGAAATTTCAGGAAGCTTTCCTAAAAAGGGTGAAACGATTGTTTACGAGACATATCAGTTTACGGTAGAAGGGCTCGATAAAAAAAGATTGAAACAGATTAAGGTAAATTTACCATATGAGATTTAGATATTCATTGTTTTTTGTTTGTTCTATCTTTTTGTCCTGTGGGGAAAATACCTTGCCCAAACCAACGGCCATGTTGCGTCTTGAGTTTCCTAAGGGGAGTTATAGCCATTTCGAGAGTAATTGTGCCTTCGGGTTTTCAAAGAATGACCTGTCGTTGGCTGAGACTAATGATAATTGTTCTATGGTCATTGACTACCCTTTGATGAAGGGGTCTATATACCTAACATACAAGCGTGTCGATAACAATATTCGTGAATTATTGATTGATGCACAGAAACTTACCTATGAGCACGTGGTCAAAGCAGATGCCATAGACCCAAAAGAATATGTGAATTCAGAGAAAGGAGTCTATGGTATGTTTTATGAGGTACTTGGCAATGCAGCCTCACAATCACAGTTTTATGTTACTGATAGTACCAACCATTTTGTAACAGGGTCTTTGTATTTCTATGCGAAACCCAATTATGATTCCATCTATCCCGCAGCGGTATATCTGCAAAAAGACATCCTTAGGATAATGGAAAGTTTGGAGTGGAAATAGCTCACATTCCTGCGAAGCGTGAATCCCTTTTGTCATACTGCGGAATTCGCTATAAAGGCGATTACGGAATAGTCCTAGTTAAGTGATAAATTTATTCGGAATTTAACTAGGAAATTCTTTTTCATCACTGTGTTCGTGATTAGAATGACAATCAATCCTCCGTACGTAACTCTTGCGCCCGGTCAATACTCGAATTGATTTGCTCTTGTAAGACTTTTACTTTTTCTTGCTCCTCGTTCAACCATTCAAGTTTTTGGGCAGTCAATGCTTTTCCGTTTAAGATTTCTTCCGAATCAAAACGTTCACCGAATGCCATCATCCAATCCATCATAGCGCTATTGGCGTTTTGTAAATCCTTCATGGCTGCTTCGTATTGCAGGCCCATTTCAGTGGTATCTACCTTGGCCTTGAGCTCGGCAGTATATTTGGCCAATGTTCCCATTTTGGGCATTACTTCGTCATGAATGGCCATGACCTGCTGCATCCGTGTCTGACCATCAGACTCTTTTTTTTCTTGCTTGCACGAAAAAAGGACAGTAATTAAACAAAGTGCAATGAAGAAGACAGATATTCTCATCATTTTTTTGGTAAAAATAGGAAAGGCATTCCATTCTTTATCATAGGGGATTAAAACCTTCAGGTTAGAAGCGATACCTTTGCCATTTTATAAAGTATAATGATATAAATTAGGATTTTGACTGAACAAAATCGTAAATGGATTTACCTATTCACCTTATCAATTATTTGGGGCACTTCCTACATCTTGATAAAGAAGGGTCTTCTGGGCTTTAGCCCAATTCAATTGGGAGCTCTGAGAGCCGTAGTGGCTACCTCGCTGCTTTGGATAATTGGTTTTAAGGCTATGGGAACTATTTCTATGAGTGATTGGAAATGGGTTGTGCTTTCTGGTTTTGTGGGCAGTTTTATACCCATGTTTCTCTTTGCCATTGCTCAAACCGAAATAGATAGTGGTATCACTGCCATTTTAAATTCCCTCGTTCCGTTGTTTACCTTATTTGTTGGCCTTTTTGCTTTTGGCGTAGGATTTACAAAAAATCAACTTTTTGGGGTACTGGTAGGTCTTTTGGGAGCTGGCTTGCTCATCTTTTTTGGACAATGCATCAATCCGAATCAAAACTACCAATATGCCGGGTTTGTTGTACTGGCAACCATATGTTACGCCTGCAATGCCAATATCATAAAAAATAAGTTACAGAATGTTAGCCCTATGGGTATAGCAGTTGGTAATTTTACCGCCATTTTTATTCCTGCAATGGTTGTTCTTCCTCTATCAGGGTTTTTTAGTGAAGAGGTGCAGAGCGGTCCAAACTTTTGGACTTCCTTTGGATATATTGTATTGCTTTGTATCATAGGTACCTGCATCGCAAAAGTGATGTTCAATCGTTTGGTGCAACTGTCTTCGGCTGTTTTCTCCGTATCGGTTACCTACCTGATTCCAATAGTTGGGGTTCTCTGGGGCGTGCTGGATGGAGAACAATTTACCTTAAATCAATTCTTTGCCGCATCTTTGATTTTATTTGGGGTATACTTGGTCAACAAAAAGAAGATTTCGAATCAGACGTAACTCCCCAATATTAGCCTTATTATCAGGCTATTAGGTTAATAACTACCTTGATTTAAAGGGTATAATGCTTTTCAAAATGTTCATCTTGGGTATGAGTCCGGGTATATTATTTAAGTTGACCCTAATGAAATTGTTCAGGTATCAAGTAATTGAAGAAATAATGGTTTAATGAGCTTGTATCTGTTGTACATTAGGGAATTAGCAGTATATTTGCACCCGCTATTTACAAAAATAGTGCAACAATAATATCAAATTATACGAATTATGTACGCAATTGTAGAGATGGCCGGGCAGCAATTTAAAGTTGCAAAAGACCAAAAAGTGTACGTTCACCGCTTGCAAACTGAAGAGGGTAAGAAAGTCGTTTTTGACAAGGTACTTCTTTTGGATGATAATGGTAACGTAACTGTAGGCGCCCCAGTCATAGAAGGTGCCGCCGTTGAGGCAAAAGTTGTCAAGCACCTAAAAGGAGATAAGGTTATCGTCTTTAAAAAGAAAAGAAGAAAAGGATACCGCAAGAAGAACGGCCATAGACAATATTTGACTGAGATTGTGGTTGAAGGTATAGTCGCGAAAGGTGCCAAGAAAGCTGCCCCTGCAAAAGCGAAAGCAGAAAAGCCTGTTGCCAAGAAAGAAGCGGCATCAAAATCGGCCTCTGTTGATTTAAGTGCTAAAACGGTTGCCGAGCTTAAAGAAATGGCAAAAGCTGCCGGTATCACTGGAATTTCATCAATGAAGAAAGCAGAGCTAATCGAAACTTTGAGTAAATAATAACTTTAAAACGAAAACATCATGGCTCATAAAAAAGGTGTAGGTAGTTCTAAAAACGGAAGGGAATCAGAATCGAAACGCTTAGGCGTTAAGATATTTGGTGGCCAAAAAGCTATAGCTGGTAATATTTTGGTACGCCAACGCGGTACAAAACACAATCCAGGTGAAAATGTTTATGCGGGCAAAGACCACACATTACTTGCAAGGGTTGATGGAACCGTAAAGTTTGAAAAGAAATCCGGTGGAAAATCATACGTTTCCATCGTTCCTGAAGCTTAATAAAGAGTTAAAATATAGATAAAAAGCCCGGCCATTTGGCCGGGCTTTTTTAATTAAAATGCCTCTGCAAAAAGTTCTTGTAAACTTGCCCAAGATTTCTGGTCTGCTTCTGCATCGTAGGCGAGGGGTAGACCAAATTTTTCTCCGTTCGCATCGGCTTCCTTACTGGTAAAACTATGTTTTACACCTGGGTAGGCGATATATTTATAGTTGGCTCCAATTGAGTCCATGGCTGAGGTAAAGGATGTAACAGATTCAGGACTTATAAAGGAATCATCGGCTCCATTGCATACCAAAACTTGGGCCTTGAGTTGGTCATTCGGCATGACCGGGAGTTGAACCCCGCTATGAAAGGCCGCTACGGCATCTAAATCCATTCCTGAATTGGCCATGGTCAAAACTACACTTCCACCAAAACAATAACCGATGGCCCCAATTTTATCAGCGTCCACTGACTCGTGAGCCTTTAGTAACGCTAAGGCAGCATTAAAACGGGCGGTCGCCTCTGGGAGATTTGACATCACCGCACCTGCAAATTTTCCGGCATCTTCGGGGTGATCCGCTAGTTTACCGTCTCCGTACATGTCAAGGGCCATTGCTGTATAGCCTAGTTCGGCCAGCATATCGGCACGTTGACGCACGTAATCATTATGTCCCCACCATTCATGAACGATTAAGACGCCAGGACGTTTTTCCTTTACATTTTCGTCATAGGCAATATACCCGTTTAAATTGGTAGAATCAGTTGCATAGGCAACCTGGTGCTTTTTTATTTTAATGGGAAGTTCTTCAGGCATTGCAGTCGTCTCAGTAGTCTTCTCGGTTTTTGATTTGCATGAAGAGAAAGCAACAAGGCCTCCCAAGATGGATAGTGCGATAATTTTTTTCATTGGAATAGGTTCAAGGTTCGCTTAAAGATAGTCAATCCCCATATAACTTATTCTCCCAAAATATCGGCGATGATTTTTAAATGATGGTTGGTGTGAATTTTTAAAAACCTTCTGGTCTGATCCCTATCCAAATGATCAAAAACGGGATGGGCAAAAAAGGCATTTTTATCCAAACTGGAAATCGTATTTAAGTTTTGCTTAGCTATCGTCAATTGTAATTTCAAACTATCCAACCGAACCTTGTTGGGAGGTCTTACATTTTTAGGGGCTTGCGCTTCTCCTCTGGGGATGAAACCAAAGGTATGTACTACAATTCGTTGAACATTGAACTTTGAGGTGTATTCTTCAGGATTTGAATTGGCTAGTGCTTTACAGATTTCATTTATTGTTTTTAGACTATGGTCTAATTGCCAACCCACATTGGCTTGCGAAACGGCGAGGTTTCTTTCATCCTTTCTTTTAAAATGGAGTTCCACTTGTAAAAGTTCATCGTCGAGAAAATTGGGATCTTCTTCTCGATTATTGGCAATGGAAAACATTGTAATTCCAATGATTAAAAAAGAGAGAATCCATGATAGTCTTTTCATATTAAGCTGTTTTCCAGCCCCACCAAACAAAGGTGGGTCGAATCGTTTTTTGTCTTTTAAAGGTAAAGGAAGTTGTCCGTAATCTCTTTTCTTTCTCTGAAATAATCCTGTCTTTTTTCTTCATTTGATTGTTCTTTGATTGATACTTTATTTGACGCCTAAACTCCGAATTTGTAACCAAAAACATGGAATAAATTAACCGGTGTTTTGATTTACAATTTGGCTGTTGCTTTTTGATGCTTGGTCATTCCACCCATAACCTTTTTCATGATGCGAATTTTACCCCATCTAGGTACCGTTCTTAATCCTGAGACCAAGACTTTGGTCAGGAATCCAGGGAATACCGTATGTCTTTTACCAAGTGCATTAAGGATGGCAGGGGCAACTTCATTGGGTGTCATGGTATTGCCCATTTTCATATTGGCCACTGTACCAAACCCAGAGTTGACTGGTCCAGGTGCCGCAGCCAAAACGTCTACTCCAAATGGTTTTAGTTCATGGTAGAGACCCTCTCCCAAAGACTGCACATAAGCCTTGGTAGCACCATAGTGTGCGGCATTGGGAACACCTAGAAAACCTACAATGGAGCTCATAAGAATGATTCCACCCCGTCCTTGTTCCGAAAACCTCCGGGCAAAGTAGTGCGTCAACATCATTAAGGCTAAGCCATTTACGTTCAGCATCTGAATTTCTTGTTTCAAATCTGCATTCTTGAAATCACCTGAAGTACCAAATCCAGCAGAAGCGACAAAAAGTCCAAGAGGAATATGTTTGACCTCATCGACCACCCTATAGATTTCTGGAGCTGACGAAATATCGGCAACAACGATTTCTGTAATGATTTCATGGTCTTCTTCAAGTGAATCACTCAGTGCTAGTAGCTTTTCTTTGTTTCTTCCCGACAGGACAATGTTCATTCCGATAGTGGCAAGATGTCTGCTTAAGGCTTCCCCAATCCCAGAAGATGCCCCCGTAACCAACGCCCACGGGCCATACGTTGCTTTGAATTTGGATTTAAACCGATTTGAATACTGCATACTTTGATCTTTAGAATTGAAACTTGTATCCAAAATCAGGAAAGAATCCTATCTGGTTGACTTGATCTACACTGTTCGTCAATCTGTTGTAACGTCTGACAAAGACATTTTCATTGTTAGAGACATTTTGGAGATCTACATAAAATTGATGCGACCTTTTTTTGGTTTTACTGTTCAGGCGTATTCCGAATTTTACATCCCAACGGAAATAATTATCAAAGCGTTCACTAAAGGCCAAATCATCCAATGGTACTTCAAATCCAACTTGCTGAGAGGTTTCCAAATCGATCGGAGTAAAGTATTGCCCGCCCGAGGTGGCCAGTCGGGTATCTATAAATAGTACATTGCGTCCTTCGGCTCCTATTTCGAATTCCCTTCCGGTTAAAAAATTGAGTACATAGCCATTATTAAAAGGGGTGTTTCGTTCGATACCATCACTACCTTCATATCTGCTTTCAAAAAAGGAACCTGTCAAGAGACCATAATATCCTTTACTGAAGAATTTTTCTAAGGTAAATTCAATACCCCGATTGAATCCTGTGCCATCATTTACCAGACCAGAACGATTGTTGTCGAATACAAAGTCGGCTCCTTCGGTCAATGAAGAGTAACTTGAGGAAAAAGGTTCGACTGCAGCATTATCAATATCTTGATAATAGACTTCGACTTTACCCCGCCAACTAGGCGCCAATTTTATATCGTATCCTAATACGTAATGCGCACTTCGAACAAAGTCAAGGTCTCGATTCGTCTGTACCGGTTGTCCATTAATGTTTTCATTGATAAAGAGTAGAGGCAATGGTACTTGTTGATGGTGCAGACCATAACCTAGGCTGAGACTCTGGGAATTGGCAAATTCATATTTAAGGCTCGTACGTGGTTCGAATACAAATTGCTCATTGAGACCATTGTAAAGACTATGCAATCCTGCATTCAAGGTCAACTTTTCAGAAAGGCGAAAGCGTCCTTGCACATAGGGTTGAACAGAAACAAAAGACTCATCTACATCACGAATAACGGTGAAATCGGGGTCACCATCTCCGTCATTGTCGGGTTGTTCATCTCTATCCCGAAGCAAGGATTCCAAGCCGAAGTTTTCGAACAACACACCTGTTCTTAGGGTTATGCGGTTATTTATTTTACTATTAAATAGGGTCGAAAAGGTCAATCGATTCTCTGTATCGTCTGTATCAAAAAAGGGAATAACCCGTTCTTGGGGGCTATCTTTATCAATAAATCGGTCGGCGTTGTTTTGACTTTGTGACAAAGATGCCCCCATGGTGGTTCGCAAGAAGGAACTTTCACCAATACTTATTTGGTGTTTAAGACCTAGTACACCAAAGCGAGATTCCACGAAAAGGTTTTCATCTTCAGCGGCAAACAGGTCATTTTCATCAATTTCATCCCCTAGAAAATCAATGTCGGATGTGGCCAATATTCCAAAAACCGATAGGTTGCCCAGTTTTCCCTTTCCAAAGTTTAAATTAAATGAAACATCGGCATAATTGGGTACTGCAGCAGATGCTCCTCCAGCACCACCACCCACTAGACCGATTAAAGAGTATCGAGCGGCGACCAAAAACGAACCCTTGTTCTGTCCCATCGGCCCCTCTGCCGTGGCTTCCAATCCGGTAAAGGCCCCCGCTTGGAATGAATATTCATAGTCGTCTACATTTCCTTTTCTAAATCCGAGGTCAAAAACACCTCCAATGGCGTTGCCGTATTCAGCCGGAAAGGCCGAAGTAATAAAATCAGAGTTTTTTAACATGTTTGGATTAATGGCAGATACGGGCCCTCCGGTTGTTCCAAATGCAGCAAAATGGTTTGGATTGGGCGTCGGTATTCCTTCCACACGCCATAATAATCCGATGGGTGAATTTCCTCGCACGACAATATCATTACGGCTATCATCCGGAGTTGATACACCTGCAAAGTTAGCAGCCAAACGCCCTACGTCACTCCGACCACCAGAAAATCGAGTTACTTCTTCAATTCCAATTTGCCTTGCCGAAACGACCGCGGCCTTGTTGAGTGGTCGGTCTTTATTGGTGTCAGTTGTAAGAACTACTTCATCCAGTTGGTTGAACGATTCTAATAAGGCAATGTTCAGACTGATGTCTTTTCCTGTAGTGACCACAATGTTGGGTATGGTCGTGCTTTCATAACCAATAAAGCTAATACGAATGGCTTGCCTTCCCAAGGGCACATTGTTAATTATAAACCTCCCATCAAAGTCGGTAATCACTCCTGTGGCAAGTTCAGTATTCAATAGTTCTATGGTTGCTCCCTCTAAAGGGTTTTCGGATTGTTTGTCAACCACAGTACCTTTTATCGTACCGGTTTGCGCTATAAGCTGTTGGGCCAATACCAATAGGAACAAGAAAAGTAACTTTTTCATGATTTTCGTTTTGTTGAATCAAATTTGCAAAAGCTTGTACGGTCTTGTGTGTCCGCTTTGGTCAACTGTTGGATTTTCTATCTAAAAGGCCAGAAAATCAATTGGACTGTTGACATATGTATTTTTTGGAATAATAACACTTTAAAATATTTAACCACAACCCAACCCGCTTTTTGACAATCTAGGTAAAAGTATAATTCCCAACTGAACGCCTTGCGTATCTTTAGGGTTAATATGACGGCATATTTCACAAAAAATGGCTTAAAGAAATTCTTCTTTAGATGGATGGTGGTCAATGTGGTTTTTTTATTGATAAAGACCACAGTGAAACATGACGATGCCGTTGAAGGTCTTTTCGATTCAACTACCGTATTTTACTACCTCTCTGCTTTGGCATTCTTTATGGTCACTTGGGAATTTAACGATTATCTGATTCAGCGAGAACTACAAAAAGGAGGCCTAAATCTTAAGAATAGCGTTATCGTTTTTGCAAAGACCATGGCACTTATGGTTCCTTTTTGTGCAGTAGTGTATTATTTGGCCCTATTTCCGCTTCGAGACATCATGGGTATTGTCTGTATTGACCCTCCATTGGAATTTCGAATTAACGTGTTACGTGCTACTTTACTGGGTTTTACGGTCATTTTTGTAAACCTTTTTTATTTTTCAATGAAGCAAAAAGATGAACTTGCACAAAAAATGGAAAGTTTGGAGCGGGAGATGATGGCCTCCCAGTATACTTCCTTGAAAAACCAGATAAGCCCACATTTTTTATTTAACAGTTTGAATACCTTGACCTCGTTGATGTATGCCGATAGGGACCTTGCCTCTGATTTTGTTACCCGCCTTGCCAGCAGTTATCGCTATATTTTGGATAACCGTGAACATGATTTGGTCACCCTTAAAAAAGAATTGGACTTTTTGGATTCCTTCATATTTATGATGGATGTGCGGCATAAAAAAGCAGTGCAGATTGACGTAAACATTAAGGTTAATACTGAAGAATACCTTATCCCCACTTTATCGCTGCAAATGCTGGTCGAGAATGCCCTTAAACATAATCTATATAGTAAGGAGCGCCCTTTACAGATTACCATTTCTTCCATTCAAAATGATGCCCTGGCGGTCAAAAACAATATACAAAAACATGAATTGAAAGAGGCTACCACCGGTGTTGGCCTTAAAAACATCAAATAAAGGTATGCCTTTTATACCAACAAACAAGTCTTGGTAAGAGAAGAGGATACTGTTTTCGAAGTGATATTACCGTTATTGGATCAAAACATTACGAAATCGAATCTAAAAGCTATTTCTTGATGAAAGCCATTATTGTTGAAGACGAAGAGTTTGCCGCAAAACGACTCGGGCAATTGGTCAATGAACTGGCTCCTGAAATTAAGTTGGAAGTTACCCTAAACTCGGTCGAAAGCGGAATGCGCTGGTTTGCAAAAAATGAGCAACCAGACTTAATATTTCTCGATATTCAACTCAATGACGGGTACGGTTTCGATATTTTGGACGGATTGGAGGAACACCCTCCCGTAATTTTCACTACCGCCTACAATGAATTTGCCATACGCGGTTTTAAGTATAACGGATTGGATTATTTGTTAAAACCCATTGTCAAAGAAGACTTGAAAAAGGCCCTTGAAAAGTTCAACAAGAACATCACCCGTAACGATAATGGAGCAACCGAAAATCTAGAACATCTTAAACAGTTGTTTCATAAGGAGTATAAGCACCGGTTTATGGTGAAGGTAGGTAATATGTTTAAGTCTTTTAATGTGGAAGACATTGCCTACTTCAAATCTCAGGAGGGCATGATTTGTCTCTACACGCATACCGGCCAAAATTACCCCATTGAGTATACCATTGATCAATTGGAAAATATTTTGCACCCCATCCACTTTTTTCGGATTAACCGCAAGTTTATGGTCTCTGTACAATCAGTCGTGGAAATACATAGCTATTTCAATAGCCGTTTGCTGTTAAAGATTCTTCCTAAAGAGGAAGAACAGATCATTGTTTCACGTGAACGTACCACTAACTTTAAACGATGGCTGGATATGTAGCTACCATCGTTTGTTTTTAAACCCATGATTTTTGGCATATTCAATGGTTGCCACGAGATAGTCCTCTAGGTTGTACTGTGGAATGGGCAAAATACTTTCTAACAAAGCAGTATCCCATTCATTCGGTTTAGCTGTCAGATAAGGGGTTATGTGAATGCCAATGGTTTCGTAATAAAATTTCTCTAATGAGCTTTCAAATTCACTCGCGGTTTCCAGAAGGTCCTGTGTTAAATTGAAATTCTTAAAATTTACGGTTTCCAGAATTTTTGAAATTCCTGTTATGATTTCGGTTCCTTTAGAATTGACGATATTCAGTTGTTCCACTGCAGTGTCAAAAACTTTTGTGATTACCTTGGCTACGTAGTCGGTGGGAATGATGTTTAACTTACTATCGGCATTAGCCTGAATTCTAACTGGGCCGTTTGATTTGTTCCTATGAAAAAATTTTGCAAATAGATAGAATACCATGTATTTGGAAATAAAATAAATGGGTTTATCCATGATATTTCCACCTAAAACACTCGGACGTAGTATCTGAACAGCTATTCTTTTATTCTTTCCTGCATCAACCAAGTACTTTTCAGCAGCGTGTTTTGACGCTTCGTAAAAATTCCTATAATTTTTTTGTTGGATGTCAATGTAATTGTCGTTCAGAATACCTTGCGTTTTTCCAGCAGAGAAAGCGGTACTGATATAGATGAATTTTTTAAGATATGGCGTGTAGGCCTCAAATACCTTTTGGGTGAACAATAGGTTTTCAGTAAAAATTTCATCTTTACTATTAGGGTCGGTAGATAGGTTGACATACCCTGCAGAATGAATAAAATAGTAGTCTTCGTCCTTCGAAATAAAACGGTAAGGAAGTAAAATATTTTTAGCATCGATTATCCGTAGTTTCGCATGAATGGCATCTTGGTTATTTTGAATAAATTCAGGAACAATGCTACTTCGCAGCATTTTTTGTATTCGATTTTTCGCGCTGTTGATATTGTTCTTTCGAACGATTAAAAACAATTGGTTGATTTCTTCAAAACGAGTTTCCAATAAAGAAAATAGCACTTGTGACCCTAAGGTTCCCGTTGCTCCGGTCAAAATGATATTCATACCCATTTTTTCTCTTGTAAATATCGTTCAAAAAACAAACCCCCGCATCACTGCAGGGGCCTATGGAATTCATTTTTCTCGCATCTAGTATCGATAATAATCAGGTTTATACGGGCCTTCTACCGTTACTCCGATGTACGCTGCCTGATCATTTTTTAATTCTGTCAATTCCGCTCCCAGTCTGGCCAAATGAAGTTTAGCTACTTTTTCATCTAAATGCTTGGGTAACATGTACACCTCATTGTTGTATTGGTCACTATGCTTCCATAATTCGATTTGGGCCAAAGTTTGGTTGGTAAACGAATTGCTCATCACAAAACTAGGATGACCAGTGGCACAACCTAAATTCACCAAACGCCCTTCCGCTAAAATGATGATGTCTTTACCATCAACCGTGTACTTATCCACTTGAGGTTTGATTTCATCTTTGGTGTCGCCATATTCACCGTTCAACCAAGCCATATCGATTTCATTGTCGAAATGCCCGATGTTACAAACTATGGCCTTATCCTTTAGCGCACGAAAATGATCTTCACGAATAATATCTTTATTACCTGTAGCCGTGATAACGACGTCGGCATTTTGAACCACATTTTCCAATTTTTTTACTTCAAACCCATCCATACAGGCCTGTAAGGCGCAGATAGGGTCAATTTCAGTAATAGTTACAATGGCACCTGCACCTCTGAAGGATGCTGCCGTACCTTTGCCTACATCTCCATATCCAGCTACGACAACCCGCTTACCGGCCAACATCGTATCGGTTGCCCGCCGAATAGCATCCACGGCACTCTCTTTACAACCGTATTTGTTATCAAATTTAGACTTGGTCACGGAATCGTTAACGTTGATGGCAGGCATGGGCAATGTCCCATTTTTCACACGTTCATATAGTCTGTGGACTCCTGTGGTGGTTTCTTCTGACAGTCCTTTGATTCCAGCAGCCAGCTCAGGGTATTGATCCAATACCATATTGGTCAAGTCACCCCCATCATCCAGAATCATATTTAGTGGTTGTCTATCTTCTCCGAAAAATAGTGTCTGTTCGATACACCAATCAAATTCCTCTTCATTCATTCCTTTCCAAGCATAAACGGGAATTCCTGCTGCTGCAATAGCCGCCGCCGCATGGTCTTGGGTCGAAAAAATATTACAAGAACTCCAGGTCACATCTGCACCTAAGTCAACTAGGGTTTCAATCAAAACAGCTGTTTGAATCGTCATGTGAAGACATCCTGCAATACGGGCACCTTTAAGTGGCTGCTCATTTTTATATTCTTCACGAAGGGCCATTAGTCCTGGCATTTCTGCCTCGGCCAATTCTATTTCCTTTCTACCCCAGTCGGCCAAGGTAATATCCTTCACTTTGTAGGGTACATATGCAACAGTTTTGATGCTCATAATTGTTTATTTGAATAATTTATAGCAATTTTCGCTTGCAAAGATACAAATTCACCTTGCTTTCATCGTGCCGCTTTACAAAACCATAACAGTTTCTGAGAATGTTCGGGCCCGCCTCTGGAAGGTGACCGAAAGTGAACTAGTGTTGTCTCGAGGTATTCTACTGACCACACATTGCCAAAATCGGTTGGAGGTTATGAAGTCTGAAATGCATCGAAGGGCCTTTTTAAGTATTCGTCAACTCATGGCTTTGGAAGGATATGAGGATAAAGAGCTATTCTATAATACAAATGGAAAGCCCTTTTTGGCTGATGGCACACATATCTCGATATCCCACTCGCATAATTTTACGGGAATCATTTTAAGTGAATCGAAGGAAGTTGGAATTGATATTGAACGGCATCGTGAAAAAATTTTGCGTATTGCCCATAAATTTACCCCCCAGCACGAGTATCGAACCATTGCCAATGCTGATGCCCTGATTTTAAAACTGACAAGGGTTTGGTGTGCTAAAGAATCCCTTTATAAAATCTATGCACAGCCAGGCCTTAGTTTTTTAAACCATATTGTCGTCAATGATTTTGGATTAGATGATAGAACCACCACAGCCGAAATCCATTTTGAAGGTAACCCATCTACATATAAGGTGCAGTTTGATGAATTTGAAGGATTTTCGTGTGCATTTGCTTTTTGATAGATTTAAATGTCTAGATGGTTATGACTTTAGTGGTAGTTTTGAAAACATATCCATAACTATTAAACGCATAAACCTATTTCCAGAATGAACATTTCCGTTGAATTGACGTTAACCCCTCTTCAAGATAATTTTGAACCCCCAATCATCAACTTTATTAAAAAACTAAGGGCTTCGGGCCTAACTGTTCTGGAGAATCCACTGAGCACCCAAGTGTTCGGGTCCTATGAGGCCGTAATGGAACTGTTGACCCGCGAGATTAAGGAAGCCTTTGAGCAAACCGATAAGGTGTTGCTATACATGAAAATTGTAAAGTCAGACCGTAGCGATTATGAGCCTCATTTTTGATTGGTTGTTTGCCCAATACCATGGGGTGCCAACCCATTTGGTTGTGCTCGAAATCATTGCGGTTATTTTTGGTTTTCTTAGCGTATGGTTTTCTAAACGTGAGAACATTTTGGTATATCCCACGGGAATTATCAGTACGGCCATTTTTGTGTATATCCTCTGGATATATGCTTTACTTGGCGACATGTTGATCAATGCCTACTACTTTTCTATGAGTATCTACGGATGGTGGATTTGGACGCGCAAAGTTGACGACACTCATTTTTTACCGATAACTAAGACAACCTCCAAAGAGAAAAAATGGAGCTCGTTATTGTTCTTCGCTACGTTGATCTTCGTAACAGGGATTTATTATGTTTTCGGAAAATTTGACTCATGGACTGCGTATGTCGATATTCTAACTACAGCGATTTTCTTTGTGGGTATGTGGCTCATGGCCAAGAAAAAACTCGAGAACTGGACTTTTTGGATTATTGGCGATGTCATATCAGTGCCACTTTATCTGTATAAAGGATTGGTTTTCTCCTCATTTCAGTATCTTTTATTTACCATTATCGCCATCTACGGGTATAACGCATGGAAGAAAAATTTGGGCAAGAGCCCTCAGACCTTGTTAAAATAGTGCTGTATGGTCCTGAATCTACAGGTAAGACTACCTTGGCCAAACAACTGGCCGAACACTACAATACAGTTTGGGTTCCTGAATACGCTCGCGAGTACCTCCAGAAGAAGTGGAACGAAACTGGTGAAGTTTGTTCTCTTGATGATTTACTTCCCTTTGCCGAGGGGCAGATGGCCACTGAAAATCAACTGGCGAAACAAGCGAATAAGGTACTTATCTGTGATACCGATATTTTGGTGACCAAAGTATATTCTGAGGCTTATTTTGAGGGGTATTGTGACCCGACCTTAGAGAAGTATGCTTTGAGCAATACCTATGATCTTTATTTCTTGACCAGCATCGACGTGCCTTGGGAAAAGGATGACTTGAGGGATAGACCCAATGAAAGGAAGATGATGTTTAACCTTTTCAAAACAGCCTTAGAGAAATATCGGCGTACTTTTATTATTTTAGAAGGAAGTCAGGTGGTGCGGTTGCGAAAAGCTATCACCGAAATAGACAAATTATTGATCAATGATTGATTTTTCAGAAAAAGACATAGCCCAGTTAGAAAGGAAGGGAATTTCAAAAGAAAAAGTTTACCAACAAATAGAAACGTTTGAAGAGGGTATTCCTTTTGTGACCTTGAAAAAGGCAGCGGTGGTGAATGATGGTATACAAAAGATTGAAGAAGGGGAAGGCCAGGAATTGATTTCTTTTTTTGAGAGGGTTACGACAAGAAAAAAATTACTAAAATTTGTTCCTGCCTCCGGGGCGGCATCCCGGATGTTCAAGGCAATGTTCAATTTCATTGAGGCCTATGACCCAAAATCAGAGGTGCTCTCCGATTATGTGGATAGAACCAGTGATACTGCAGTGCAACAGTTTGTTGGGGGCATGGAGAATTTCCCATTCTATCGCGAGATAATGCAACGAATTGAAGGTAAGCACGCCAATGCTGGTGAATTGGCGCATGCCTTTATCAAAGAAATGTTATCGGAAGAAGGAATGAATTTCGGGTTTTACCCCAAAGGATTACTTCCCTTTCATCAGTGCAAACGTGGTTCGGCAACGCCTTTCAAAGAACACTTAAAAGAAGCGGCACTGTACGCCAAAACCACAGGTCAGGCCCATCTTCACTTTACCATTAGTCCTCAGCATGAACAAATGTTCAAAAAAGAAGAGGCCATTTCCGTTCCACGGATTTCTCAAAAGACCGATACCGCATTTGAGGTTTCTTACTCGTTTCAAAAGACCTCTACTGATACGATAGCCGTTAATAATGATAATACTCCTTTTCGGAATGCTGATGGAACACTATTGTTTCGACCAGGGGGCCATGGTGCTTTAATAGAAAACCTTGATGAGCAAGATGCCGATGTCATTTTTATCAAAAATATTGATAACGTTGTGGTGGACGAAAATCTAGAGACCGTTGGCAACAGTAAAAAAATGCTTGCGGGCTTATTGCTGAAAGTCCAAGACGAAGCTTTTAAATTTGCTAAAAAGCTTGATTCGGAAGAAGTAGATTCGAGTTTGCTTCAAGAATGTGCCCAGTTTTTACAAGATCGTCTCAATGTTCGATTGCCAGATGAGTTTACAAGCTTGTCGGATAGCAAAAAAAGAGTGATGTTAATGGACAAAATAGACAGACCAATTCGAGTTTGTGGAATGGTAAAAAATGAAGGAGAACCTGGTGGTGGACCGTTTTGGATATCAAATGCTCAAGGTCATGTGTCATTACCGATTATTGAGTCAGCGCAGGTAAATACAAGTGAACCCGAGCAAGAGTCCATTTTTAAGAATTCTACTCATTTTAATCCCGTAGATTTAATCTGTGGTATACGAAACCATAAAGGGGAAAAGTATGACCTACTTAATTATGTGGATAAAAAACAAGGTTTTATTACCGATAAAACCAAAGATGGAAAAGAACTAAAAGCCTGAGAACTTCCAGGGCTATGGAATGGAGCCATGGCTTATTGGAACACCATTTTTGTCGAAGTACCCTTGGTTACCTTTAATCCTGTGAAAACGGTCAATGATCTTTTAAAATCGTCTCATCAAGCCTAGAAAACTGATAATAATATCAAAAAGCTGTCTCAAAAGGGCAGCTTTTTTTATTTCATGTGACTTTTTTTAAACAAGAGTGTCTTATCTATGAAAGCAAAAAAGAACATGGAAGACATCGTAAAGTCAGGCTTATTTGGAATTGCCTTAATCGTGACCTTAGTTATATCCGCTCCTTTTTTTAACGATGAACAGAAGGAAAATATCGTTGCAGACTCAGATAAGATAGAACTAAAAAGGGAAAAAGATATTCACATTCCGTTGTAGCCGAAAGGCAGACGGATTTTTTTGGTTGGTTGATTTGGTTGAAGGGCCGTATTGTATATGCTTTACGGCCCTTTTTTGCTTGACGGAAAACGATAAAGATTTTATATGATCGCTGTGCCTACCGTCGTGGTATATTGGTCAAGAGGGGTGAATGAAGCTTGTTTCCGTTAAATTGTTTTGAGGGTTCTGCAATGCTACACTAACGTATATTATTCTAAATCCCTTGTTAAAAAGGCAGGAAAGGTTACTACGATAACCTTTTTTATTGGAGGTATTGTAAAATTATTTTGAAAAGCATCCGTTTAGGATTTTCAAGCGTATATAAAATCACAGCAAAGTTTTTATCAAACATGAAGAAATACATTTTCTTGCTCTTATTTTCAGTGATGTTTTCAAATATTACAATGGGTAATACCATAAAAAAGACCAACGTTATCACTGCGGTAAAAGATGAATATAAAAAGGTTGATTCCAGCGAATTGACGCCAGCTGTAGTAGAGCAGATATTAAAAGAGTATCCAACATCAAAACTGGGTGGGGTTTATAAAAATAGTCGTGGGCAATTCAAATTGATTATGGTCCTACAAAGTGGCTCGCGACGTACGGTTTATATTGACCAATACGGGCGTTGGTTTACTCCCCAACGATAAAAGAATTGCTCTTTTTAACGAATTCTTTTCCATCTCTTCTTTTTTACACTGGAAAAGCGTAGTAAATTTGCGGCCATCTCAAAAGGGGTGCTCTTTTAAATGACAAATGCTAGATTGAGATTTGATCAGTTCAATTTCTCTAAGTCAACATTTTAAATTTATTTGGGCTGAGATTATACCCATTGAACCTGGGCGGATAATGCTGCCAAGGGACAGAGCGTTAACAAAATGGCCGGTGGGCATTTTGAACGAAGGGCCAGCTATTGTAGTGGTGAAGGTACTTCCAATTGGGTCGCTCAATAAAAATTATGTACAACCAGAATAATGACCCCTTTTATTCGTAAAAACTTACGGATGAAACCGCTTTGTTCAATTTTTCAATGTAATACCGCTGGTCCTTTATGGGGTTCAATGCGACAATCAAAAAACAATAAAAAATATCGCATTAAACGTTCTATTCTTAAAATTACGGCACTATGCAGCCTAGCGATTGTATCGCTAAAAGCACAGAACCAAGTTCAGGATTCGTTAAAAGGAAACAAAATTGATCTAAACGAGGTTATTGTTTCGGCCTCGCGAGCCAATAACAAGATTCCTGTAACCTATTCTCAGTTTGAAAAATCTGCTATACAGCAGGTTAACTTGGGTCAGGATATTCCTGTCTTACTCAACTTTCTTCCATCAGTAGTATCAACCACTTTTGATGGTACCGGTATTGGTTATACAGATTATCGTATTCGTGGGGCAGAAAACTCAAGAATCAATGTTACGATTAATGGTATTCCCTACAACGATGCTGATAGTCAAACTTCTTTTTTTATAAATCTTCAAGATTTTTCTTCCTCGGTGGAAAACATTCAAATACAAAGAGGTGTCGGAACTTCGACAAATGGTGCAGGGGCTTTTGGTGCTAGCATCAACATATTGACCGATAACGTCACAGAGGAAGCGTTTGGACAGATATCAAGTAGTTTTGGAAGCTTCGGAGCGAATAAAAACACCGTTCGGTTTGGCACGGGTCTCTTAGGAAATCATTTTGCGTTTTCAGGAAGATTGTCAAAAATTGATTCTGAAGGGTTTATCGATCGCGCAGGTACTGACTTAAGAAGTTACTTTTTGGATGGGGTCTATAAAGATGAAAACACTCAGGTAAAGGCAGTCGTATTTGGAGGGGAAGAAATTACAGGATTATCATTTGCCGGTCTAAATGCAGCCGGTCTTGAAGCAGATAGAACCTTTAACAATGACGGGCTTTACTTAGATGCAGACGGCAATACACAATTCTACGACCGTCAGACCGATAATTATAAACAAGACCATTTTCACTTGCATGTTTCACAGCAATTTAATGATAACTGGACAGGAAATATCTCTTTTCATTATACCAACAGTCGTGGATTCTTTGAACAGTATATCGAATCTGACCCCTCCTTTTCCAATCCAGATTTAAGCTTTTATGGTTTGCCAAACCTTGAGTTGGGTGGAGAAACCATTGAACGTTCTGACCTGACCACCCAAAGACATTTGAACAGTAATTTTTATGGAACGGTTTTTAGCCTACTCTACAAAAACCAGAATGTTGATGCGGTTTTTGGTGGGGCGTGGAATCGTTACGATGGCGAACAATTTGGTGAGGTCACCGCTCTGGAAACAGGTCAGTTGCCATCTTTTCCATTCAGGTTTTATAATAATGGAACGGATAAGAAAGACTTTAATGTCTATGCAAAAGCAAATTTTCAGTTGAACGAAAAATTCTCTCTTTTTGGTGATTTACAGTTACGAACGGTAGACTATAACGCATCGGGAACTTATTTTACTTTTGCGGCCATAAGCGACTTGAACGTCGATGAGCAGTATACTTTTTTTAATCCCAAAGCGGGTATTACCTATAGGTTAAACAACCAAAACAGTATCTACTTTTCATACGCACGTGCCAATCGTGAACCGGCTAGGGTTGATTTTGAAACTGGAAGTCCTGAACCAGAAAGCTTGAATGATTTTGAATTGGGATGGCGTTACGTTTCCTCAAATTTTCAATTGAATACTAACTTCTATTACCTCGATTTTGAAAATCAATTGGTATTGACCGGTGAATTGGATAATGTAGGATTCCCTATACGAACCAATAGTGGTCAGAGTTATCGATTGGGTCTTGAAGTTGATGCAAATATTTCGCTTGAAAAATGGAATATTCGCCCTAACATTGCTATTAGTACCAATAAGAATGTCGATTTTTTAGTGGAAGATGGCAACGGTGGTTTCACCAATTTAGGCAATACGAATATTTCATTTTCTCCCGATGTGATTATGGGTAATGTCTTGACCTACCAGATTACAGATTCGTTTAATGCGAGTCTTTTTTCAAAATATGTTGGTAAACAGTTTATGACCAATGAAAATAACAATCCGTTGGAAAGCTACTTTGTAAACGACATTAATTTACAATATTCCATACCGGGGATATCCATATTGAAATCAATTATATTGACAGCACAAATCAATAATATTTTTAGCGTGGAATATGAAAACAATGGTTATGTTTTCTTTGGAGAGTCTTTCTTTTATCCTCAAGCGGGAACCAATTTCTTAGCTGGTGCAACCTTAAATTTCTAATCAATGAAGCATTTAAAACTAGCATTGGATTGGACACCGAATACCAACCACATCGGATTTTTTGTGGCCCGAGCTTTAGGGTTTTACGAAGAAGTTGGGGTTGATCTGGAACTATTGAATCCTCAAGATGACAACTATTCGGTGACCCCTGCAAAAAAAGTGGAAAATGGAATGGCGCATATGGCACTTTGTCCATTTGAAAGTATCATCAGTTATCGGACCAAAAATGAACCCTTTGACGCGGTGGCGATTGCAACAATTTTCCAAGAGGACTTAAGTGCAGTTGTTGTTCTTGAAGATAGTGAAATCAAAAGCCCAAAAGACCTTGATGATTGTTCATATGCTTCTTACAAGGCAAGATATGAAGATGATATTGTGAGGGCAATGATAAGAAATGACGGTGGTGAAGGAAACATAAAACTACACTATCCTGAAAAGCTTGGGATATGGAATACTTTATTGACCAAAAAATACGATTCAACTTGGATTTTCACGAATTGGGAAGGCGTTCAAGCTGAACAGCAAGGTGTCGCGTTGCGAAATTTTAAACTTTCTGATTATAACATTCCCTATGGGTATTCTCCGGTAATTATGGCTTCCAATGAGGTTGTGGAAAAGGACAAGTCTACTTTTGAAAAGTTTCTTGCGGGCACAAAAAAAGGCTTTCTATTTGCTAAAGAGCATCCTGAAAAGGCTTCAACAATTTTAGCAACTCTAGTTTCTGAGCAAGATGCGGATATTAATTTGCTAGTGAGTCAACAACGAAGTATTTCAGCCTATGGGCCGGATGAAGAATGGGGGAAAATCAAGAAACAAAGGGTTTCTACATTCCTTAATTGGCTATCGCGTAATGGTCTGGAAACGGCTCCATTCTCAGTCGAGGAATTGGTTCGGCAAGACCTGAATTTTTAGCAAACTATTTCAAATGCGTTCGGGTTATGGTAGGTTGCAGTTTTGATGTCGTTCTGAGTGGTATTCAATTGTGATGGGCGTTTCTTTTTAATTTTGAAAAAGCCATATCATGAAGGCGATGCCTTACTTTACTAAAAAACCAATTCGTTGGGGTATCATAGGGTGCGGCAATGTAACTGAAGTGAAAAGTGGGCCGCCCTATCAAATGACAAAAGACTTTGAACTGTCAATGGTCATGCGAAGGGATGGCGAAAAGGCAAAGGATTATTCGCTGAGACATCAAGTACCCAAATGGACTACCAATGCTGCCGAAATTATTGAAAACCCAGACATCGATGCGGTATATATTGCCACACCGCCAGATACCCATAAATATTATGGATTGCAAGTTGCTGCAGCAGGAAAACCTTGTTGCATAGAAAAGCCGATGGCTCCAAATTATGCCGATAGTCTTGAAATATACAAAGCGTTTGAAAGGAAAAAACGACCCCTCTTCGTTGCATATTATCGAAGAAGCTTACCTCGGTTCGACAAGATTAAAGAATGGTTGACAAATGCTTTGATTGGTGAAGTACGGCATATTCACTGGGTAAAAACGAGAACACCAAGTCCGGTGGATAAAAGCGATGAATACAATTGGCGAACCGATACCAAGATTGCTCCAGGGGGTTATTTTGATGATTTGGCAAGCCATGGCTTGAATTTATTCATGTATTTACTTGGTGATATTGTTGAAGCCTCGGGAATCGCTACAAACCAACAAGGGTTGTACTCCGCTTATGATTCCATTTCAGGAAGTTGGAAACATGAAAATGGGGTCACTGGTTCAGGTAGCTGGAATTTTGGGAGTTTTCGTCAAATGGATAAGGTTGAAATATCGGGGTCAAAAGGAGAAATCCATTTTTCGGTATTAGGGGAAGCCCCGCTACAACTCATCTCGGATAAGGGCAACCAATCTGTTTTTATTGACCATCCAAAACATTTGCACCAATATCATGTAGAGAACATGAGAAAGCATTTGTTCGGTGAGGCCAGTCATCCATCAATGGGTGCATCAGGAGTAATGACCAGTTGGGTGATGGACAAGATTTTAGGCACAATTTAGTTAGAAATAATTACTGAGTTCCCTGTTAGAACTGCCCTATACGGTTTCAAGTTGAAAAATCGGCTACCGTCTTCAGGGGGTGTAAGTAATTGGCCAAAGAAAAGTTCATACTCAAAGTCGTCACAGGGGCATACGGCATTTTGGCCATTCAATGTCATCGTAGAACAATCATTTGGGGTTTGGTTCGGGCAATTGGCTTCCCATGCCGCAAATTGGTCTGAACCAATTTTCATCACAAAAGCACCTCGTAGGCCAACTCCATTATTTCCCACATAAATGGGGTTTCCTATGTTGTTCAGTTCATTGTACAGCGGTAGGTTGAGATTAAGTTCAAACCTGAAATTAACGTCAGGGAGAAAAGGGTTTCTGGGCGCACTGTCGTTCTCACAAGAAATCAGTAAAGTGATGAAAATCAGCAAGAAAAGCTTTTTCATTGCATTGTATTTTGCGTAAAAATCACCAAATTTTATATATCTTTGCGTTAAATCCTCGCTAAAAGCCGCGGAACACGGTGTAAGTAGAGGATTTTTCAATTAAATAAAGTCATACGTTGGGAGAATGACCAATTTTCCCCAACGTTGTATTGCATTAAATGGAAGGGTTATGTCAAAAATTTCATACTATACTGAAGAGGGGTTAAAAAAACTTAGGGCTGAATTAGACCATTTAAGGGATGTAGAACGCCCAAAAGCGTCACAAGCGATCGCTGAAGCCCGTGACAAAGGAGATCTCTCTGAAAATGCCGAATATGATGCCGCCAAAGAAGCACAAGGCTTACTGGAGATGAAAATTGCCAAAATGGAAGAAATAGTTGCCAGTGCCAGAATCATTGACGAATCACAATTGGATACATCAAAGGCTTTGGTACTTTCTACGGTCAAGATTCGTAACCAAGCGAATAAGATGGAAATGAAATACACCTTGGTTGCTGAGAGCGAAGCAGATTTAAAGTCTGGTAAAATTTCGGTCACCTCGCCTATCGGCAAAGGACTCTTGGGGAAATCGGTTGGGGACGTTGCCGAAGTCAAAGTACCCAACGGTACATTGCAGTTTGAGATTTTGGACATCACAAGAGAATAAAAACCATTAGGAAAACGTATTTTAGTCCTACTTACAAAACGTGAGTAGGACTTTTTTTTATAATATGGCCAGCATTTTTACCAAAATCGTTAACGGGGAGATTCCCAGCTATAAAATTGCAGAAGACGATACCTATTTTGCCTTTTTAGATATCAATCCAAATGCAGAAGGGCATACCCTCTGTATTCCCAAAAAAGAAGTGGACAAACTTATGGATTTGGACGAAGAGACATATTTAGGCCTTATGGCGTTTTCTAGAAGAGTGGGCATGGCCATTGAGGCGGCAATACCTTGCGAACGAGTTGGGCTTACCGTTATTGGTTTAGAGGTGCCCCATGTGCATGTTCATCTGATCCCTTTGCATACCATGGCCAATGCAACCTTTCAGCGTAAGGTAAAATTGACCCCAGAACAATTTGAATCAGTAGCAGAAAAGATTCGAGAAAAGCTTTAGGACCTTCCTTGTAAATAGAAGTAGACTCCGGTAGCAATCAGCGCAATAACCGCTACGAGCAATACAAAGAACATTGTGGTAAAGCGAATGGAAGGTTTATCGGGCGATATCAATTTATTGTAGTAATCAAAAACCCTTTCAATATCAGGAGTCCAGTTGACGGGATAAATCATTGAATCACACTTTTGACACTGTATTTGATGGGTAACCTTCCCAGTAGTTTTATGATAAAGTGGGGTATAAAGGTGTTTTTGATAAAAAGTAAGCCTAAGCTTTTGGTTATAGCAAACTGGGCAGTTATTGGTAATATCCGCCTCTTTTATTATAATCTGTTTTTCCTTAGACATGGCTAGGCAATTCGAAGGGAAATCTGCATGATCGTTCCCTCTTTAGTTGATGAAAGTACTTTAATTTTTCCTTTGTGGTATTTTTCTATTATTCTTTTAACCAATGACAGACCAAGGCCCCAACCCCTTTTTTTTGAAGTAACTCCAGGATTGAAGATAGTTTGAAAATCACTTTTTGGTATGCCGTGACCGGTATCTGAGATAAGCACATGAACCTGGTTTCCGGAATTTTCGATTTGTACGGCTATATTGCCCTTGCCTTTCATGGCGTCAATGCCATTTTTGACCAGGTTTTCAATACTCCAATTATATAAAGGTGGATTTAAAAGAACCGGCAGTTCTTCAATTTCTGAACTGAATGAAAAGTGTATGAGCTTAGAGCTTCTTTTTTTTAGGTATTCAAATGCTTTTTTCGTTTCTAAAACAAGGTCGTGAACCTCTAAATCAGGTATTGAACCAATTTTTGAAAAGCGTTCGGTAATGGTCTGAAGACGGTCCACATCCTTTTCGATTTCTTTGGTGATATCAGTATTGATGTTCTCACTTTTTAATAGTTCGTTCCAGCCCAATAATGAGGTGAGCGGGGTTCCAATTTGATGTGCGGTCTCTTTGGCCATTCCAGCCCAAAGCTTATTTTGTTCAGATGCCTTATTCGTTTTAAAGAAAAAGAAAATCACGGTGCCGAAAAGACAAATGATGAGTAATAGGGCTATCGGATAAAACTTAAGTTTGTTCAATACGTCTGAATTACCATAATACAAGGTTTGTAACAGATCTCCGCCTTGAATAATCTCTATCGGTTGGTTTTCGCCAGAAAATTTTTCAATCAATAATTGAATTTTTATGGAATCGCTTGCGACTTCTTCAGGAATATTATGGGTCTTAATGGAACCCTCTTCATTGACCAGAATCATCGGTGATGAGGTATTATTTCCCATAATGATCAAGGGTAAATTTCCCAATTCTTGGTCTATTGGCGATTGCAATACCTCAAGTTCGGCTGCGGCCCAATTTTCCATTTTGAGGCGTTCTTCTTGTTTGAACTTTTCAAAAAAACTGTTGGTGTTCCATAAAATGAGGCTCACCACGACAAAGGCCGAAATGAGGAGAAAAATATTAAATGTTCGTTTTTTCGGATGGAACTTCATACGAAATGACAGTATTGTTAAAGATAGGGGAAAAAAGAAGTTCTTTTTGTTGAAAAACGCTTCTTCAGCACTATTGTTGCCCTTTTCATTTTTCCTATTTTTGAGGAAGTAAAATTGATACCCATGGAAATTCAAGTCTGGATAATAGTGATATATGAAACCAAACCCTAAGGAAATAATGGGTTTAGGAAACGTGAATTGGTGGTAACCACCGAAGAGCAATATCCTCAGCATATTATGATTGAATTTGTTCAAGACAAAACCGATTTGTTGAATAGCTATCAAGTAGGGCAACAGGTGAAGGTCAGTATCAATTTAAGAGGTCGTGAATGGGTCAACCCACAGGGTGAAACCAAATACTTTAATTCAATTCAAGGTTGGCGAATCGAAAACATGGAGGCAGCTTCAAGTGCCCAAGACATGCCACCAGTACCCCCAATGGAAGCTTTTGAACCTGCAGAAGAACTCTCAGAAGAAGACCACGACGATTTACCTTTCTAGTTCATGGGCTTAGTCAAGCTCATAGAACAAGGTTTTAGACGTTTTTTACCATCGCCCTTTACCATTGCTGTTCTGCTTACCTTCTTAACCTTGCTACTCGCTATGGGTTGGGGAGAAGCGCCCGAAGGGCAAAGCATTCTGTTTTATACCCTCAGCTTATGGGAGGCCGGAATCTGGAATAATGGCCTTTTGGTCTTTGCCTATCAAATGATGTTGATTCTGGTATTGGGCCATGTTCTGGTCTTGAGCCGGCCCATGGAAATTCTTATTCATAAATTGGCAGTATTGGTTAAAAGTCCGGCCAATGCAGCAGTTTTGGTGGCTTTACCAACTATGCTCGTCGCTTTTTTTAACTGGGGGCTGGGCTTAATTTTTGGTGCATTACTTGCGAGAAAAATTGGAGAGCACGCTCAGGCCAATAATATACCGATTAATTATCCGCTGGTTGGGGCATGTGGTTATGTTGGTCTCATGGTGTGGCACGGGGGTATAAGTGGTTCAGCTCCCCTAAAAGTTTCTGAAACAGGTCATTTGGCGGAGCTGTTGTCACAGGGGCAATTACAATCTATTTTGGATATCCTTCCTCCCTCAATATCGACCTCAGAAACCATTTTTAGCACTTCAAATCTGATTATTTTTCTGACCATATTGATTGTGATTACTGCATTTGCACATTTTTTGGGAAGCAAGACAAAACCTACGGACTTACACTTGACCCTTCATTATTTTGAAAATAGTGATGAAAAAAAGGTAGAGGGGGCAGCACGATTGAATCATTCCAGAACCTTGTCCATTGGGTTTGGCGCCCTTATACTAGTTGCCTTTCTGGTACAATACCTCCCATTTCTTCAAAAACTCAATATCACCCCAAACCTGTTGAATTTTTTCATGTAGGGACTGGCAAATTACTGCACGGTAATTTTTCAAACTTCTTGCATGCCGTAGAGAAGGCCATTGGTGACGTATCTGGAATTCTAATTCAATTTCCACTTTATTTTGGTATTATGGGCATCATGTCTGGAAGCGGAATGATTGGGCAGATTTCAGATTTTTTTGTGTCCATAAGTAGTGAAACAACCTTACCTATTTTTACTTTTTTCAGTGCCGGATTGGTCAATATCTTCGTGCCAAGTGGTGGTGGGCAATGGGCCGTGCAAGGGCCCTTGGTAATGGAATCGGCACTGGCTTTAGGGGTTCCTTTACCAAAAGCGGTGATGGCTCTGGCTTACGGTGATCAGTTGACCAATATGTTACAACCGTTTTGGGCGCTCCCCCTTTTAGGGATTACCAAACTGAAAGCAAAGGAAATATTGCCCTATTCCCTACTCTTTATGCTTGTTGGGGGTGTAATTTACCTCATGGGATTGCTGTTTTTTTAAAGGAATTCCAATAATTTTACCCAAAAATTTGCTTTGGAAAAAGAAGGAAAAGGGTTACCCCTTCATTTTTTGGGTGATCGCATACAGTTTCCCCCTGTAGGGCAAGCTAACGATGATGGGCTATTGGCTGTTGGTGGGGATCTTTCAACCGAACGCCTATTGCTGGCCTATCAGAATGGGATTTTCCCTTGGTTCAATAATGATGACCTAATTCTTTGGTGGAGTCCAGATCCACGAATGGTGTTGTTTCCTGAAAAAGTCAAAATTTCCAAAAGTATGCGCAAGGTGATACAATCAGGTGATTTTCGGCTTACCAAAAATGAAGCCTTTGCCGATGTACTCTGCCAATGTGCCTTACAAAAACGAAAAGGCCAACAAGGTACTTGGATTACAAAAAATATGAAGAAAGCGTACTTAGAGCTGCATGAGAAAGGTTTTGCAAAATCGTATGAGGTTTGGCAGGGCGACCAGTTGGCAGGAGGCTTGTACGGGTTGGATTTGGGAAATGTATTTTGTGGGGAAAGTATGTTCAGTACGGTTTCAAACGCTTCGAAATATGCTTTTATTAAAATGGCTGAAGAGCTTTCAAGAAAAAACTATGCGCTTATCGATTGTCAGATTTATACCGATCATTTAAAAAGCCTTGGTGCGGAAGAAATTTCGAGAGAAGCGTTTATCGAGCTATTGCAACGAAATATGTAAAGGACCTACCAGAACATAGCATACTGCGCCGGATAGTCTTCCCTCCAAGATTCGGCTTTGGGTTGAAGTGCCAAACCATCACTTCATTTGTATTTCAATGCATGATATGCTGAATAGTGTATCATACGTATTGGTTTTAGGTTATCTACTTTGGGTTTTTTTCAATAAGACTTTGGTCTGCCAGGCGGCGAGATAGAATATGTCTTCTAGATGATTTTGAAGGTTGGTTTTACTTAGGATGTAATCTCTTTGGCGAAGATTGCCTTGAACCCTCTGGGAAGTATCGCTCATATTGTGAAGGACAAGAAACTCCATTTCTTCGTCCCATCGTCTATATACAAATAGCTCAGGATGGTCTTCCATTAAGCATTCATAGTGACCATATACCAAGATTGGATATTCTTTTCTGAAACGTATCATTTCGCGATAGTAGTTCAATATTGAATGAGAACGGGTCTCCTGCTGTTCAACGTTAATGTCTACATAATTAGGATTCGCTGGTAACCAAGGACTACCGTCTGAAAAACCGGCATTTTTTGAAGCATTCCATTGCATTGGTGTTCGGGCATTATCACGACTTTGCGCATGAATTATTTTAAGAAAAGCATCCATATCCTTACCGTTGTTTTTAGCTTCTTTCCAAGCATTCAAGGTTTCTACATCGTTGTAAGTTTTAATAGTTGGGTAAGCTACATTGGTCATCCCTATTTCGTCTCCCTGGTAGACATATACGGTACCCCGCATGGTCAATAATAGCGTAGCCAAAAGTTTGGCCGATGCTTCGTGGTAAACTGAATTGTTTCCGAAGCGGGATACCATCCTTGAGAAATCATGGTTGCCCAAAAAAATACTGCCCCAGCCTCCATTGCTGAGGGCTACATCCCAATCAGAAAACACCTTTTTGAATTTAGGAAGTCCAAAAGGCTGTGGGTCATACTTGCCGCCTTCACCACAGTCTATGAAAAGATGGTCAAAATGAAAGACCATATCCAATTCCTGTCGTTTTTCGTCAACATACTGAAGACCGTTTTCCAAATTGATTCCTGGGCCTTCACCGACTGTCATAATATCGAATTTTGAAAGTACTTCTTGGTTCATATCATGCAGGTATTGATGAATTTTTGGTCCGTTGGCATAAATGTTCACAATGGTATCTTGAAACGAAGCATAATTCGAGTCTTCGAAAACTTTTGGTTTTGATATTAAGGAGATAACATCCATGCGAAAGCCATCGACCCCTTTTTTAAACCAGTATTCGATAACATCATAGATTTCTCTTCTAACCTTGGGATTCTCCCAATTCAAATCGGGTTGTTTTTTGGTAAAGTAGTGCAGGTAATATTGGTCAGTGGTCTTATCGTATTGCCATGTGCTTCCGTTAAAGAAAGATTCCCAGTTGGTTGGCGGCCCTTCATTCACCCCATCTTTCCAAATGTAGTAGTCGCGATAGGGATTGTCTTTAGATTTTTTCGACGCTTTGAACCAATGGTGCTCATCTGAAGTATGATTGGCCACCAGGTCCATAACAAGTTTAAGCCCTTTTTGGTGCATTTGTTCCAACAAAGCGTCAAAAGCTTCTTGACCACCAAAATCTTTTGATATTTTTCGATAATCACTAATGTCGTAACCGTTATCATCATTAGGGGACTCATACACTGGGCAGAGCCAAATAACATCAACACCCAATGATTTGATATAGTCTAATTTTTCAATGATTCCTGGAATATCCCCCACTCCATTTCCAGTAGAATCATTGAATGAACGTGGATATATCTGATACACCACGCTTTCTTTCCACCAAGTTCTTTTCATAAATGAACGTTTAGTGGAATTAGGTAAAAATGAAGTAAGTGCTGACAACCAATAAAGTGATAAAAATACCTATGGCAATGGCGTATTTCCAAGGGGTGATTTCTATAGCGTCGGTCGTTTCTTCTACTGCGATTTCCTTTTTTGGTTTTAACCATCCAAAAATGAGCATGACCACAATATTGAACACAAATAGAATACCCATAACATGTAAGTAATGCGGATACGCCTCCGCCTTAATGATACTTAATTGAGCCATATCGCTGATTCCCTCAGCTTGAGCCGCTGAGACGGCTGTTTCCCGAAAGTGAGGCTCTAAAAAGATAAGACTTATCAGATACAGTACAACACCACCTATCATGACAGCTTTTGCACCAATAGCCGGTACTCTTTTTGTCAAAATACCGGTCATAACAACTGCCAAGATGGGTACGCTCAGGCTACCCAACGATTGTTGTATATAACTGAACAAGCCATCAGGAGCGTTGGCAATAAAAGGGGCGATAAGCATGGAAACAATGCCAAGGCCCAACCCAAAACGCTTGCCAGCTTTGACGGTCTCCATATCAGAGGCGTCATGTTTGAAAAAGAATTTATACAAATCGACCCCAAATAGGGTGACACTGCTGTTTAAAAGACTATTGAACGAACTGAGTACTGCCCCGAACAGTACCGCAGCAAAAAAACCGGTCAATGCCCCCGGCAATACTTTTGCCACTAGGGCTGGGTAAGCTTGGTCGGGATTCTCCAACTGGCCTTCAAAAACATGCCAGGATATGATACCAGGAACGACTACGATTATCGGAATTATAAATTTGACAAAGGCGGCCAACAGCATTCCTTTTTGACCTTCTTTGAGGCTTTTGGCCCCAAAAACGCGTTGAAGAATGGATTGATTGGTGCCCCAGTAATATACTTGGGCCAACATCATGCCCGTAAAAATCGTTCCAAAGGGAATGGAGGAATCCACAGCACCCATTATTTCAAACTTCTCAGGGTTGCCATCCCAAAGGGTCTGTAACCCAGCACCCAAACTTCCGTCTCCTATTAATAACAATCCAAAAATTGGAATAAGGATTCCACCCGCTAAAAGTCCGATAGCATTGATGAGGTCTGAAACGGCAACGGCTTTTAATCCCCCAAAAACGGCATAGATCATTCCAATTATACCAATGGACCATACACATATCCAAATGACACTCCAAGAGTCCATATTCAGTACGTTCGGCAAATCGAACATGGTACTAAAGGCCAAAGATCCGGAATATAAAATGGTCGGTAGCAACACAATACCATAGGCAAATAAAAACAGCACTGAAAGCAACGCCTTTGTTTGTCGGTCAAAACGACTTTCAATGAATTGCGGAATCGTGGTTATGCCCTTTTTCATGTACTTGGGCAATAGGTAAATAGCCGTGAAAACCATGGCAACCGCAGCGAGGGTCTCCCAAGCCATAACCATCAAACCTTCGGTAAATGCCTGACCATTGAGCCCGACAATTTGCTCGGCAGAAAGGTTGGTCAGTAATAAAGAGCCTGCAATGGTAATAGCCCCAAGGGAGCGACCACCCAAATAATACCCGTCGGCCGACTTTTCGTCGGTTTTTCGAGTGGCATACCAAGATACTACGGCAACAAATAAAGTGAATCCCAAGAAGGAGGCTATAGTCAAAAAGCCCATAAAACAGTTTTAAGTTAGTCGGTTCAAGCTAAAATATGGAAAATCTAAGATCAACGCGATAGTACTTATACTTGGTTGTATCTAAAACAATTGATTTCGTGGTCGTTGACCATCCCAACAGCTTGCATAAAAGCATATACCACAGTACTTCCTATAAATTTGAACCCCCTTTTTTTTAAATCTTTACTTATGGTATCAGAGAGTTCAGTTTTTGCCGGTGCATCGGTATAATGTTCAAAAGCGTTTTTAATGGGGGTATTATTGACAAATCTCCAGATATACTTCGAAAAGCTTCCAAACTCTTCTTGTACCTGAATGAACGCTTGTGCGTTTGCCACGGTGGCGTGTATCTTCAGTTTGTTCCGAACAATGCCAGCATCTTCTAGAAGCGCGTCAATCTTATTTTGATGGTAGCGCGCTATTTTTTGATAATCAAATTGGTCAAGGGCCTTTCTAAAGTTCTCTCTTTTTCGTAAAATGGTTATCAAGCTTAGCCCAGCTTGAAAAGTCTCCAAAACCAGAAATTCAAATAAAATGGTATCATCTCTTTGGGGTACACCCCATTCTTCATCGTGATAAGCTTCATAAAGTGGGTCTCCGAGACACCATGCGCAGCGGTGCTTTTGCATAAAAAGACACTAGAAGTTCTGTACAATATACAGATAAAGTGGCATGCCCAACGTAATATTGAACGGAAAGGTAATGGCCAAGGCCATGGGCAAATATAAACTAGGATTGGCTTTTGGAGCGGCCAAACGCATGGCCGCTGGCACAGCGATGTAAGATGCACTTGCTGCGAGAATCGCGAATAAAAATCGGTTACCCACACTATCGGAGATATACTGTGTAAACCAAGCGACGGCCATACCGTTTATTACTGGAATAATGATGGCGAACAGTAGGGCGAACCACCCTTTTTTAACCAAATCGTTTAGTTTTTTACCACTTGAGATACCCATATCAAGCAAAAAGACGGCAAGGAACCCTTTGAAAATATCAGTGGTAAAAGGCTTGATATCTTGCGCTTGGTGCTCATTGGCCAAATAGCCTATGGTCAAACTTCCGAGAATCAAAAGAACGCTTCCGTTGGTCAAGGCATGGTGAATTACTTTTTTAAAATCTCCATTTTTCGGTTTCTCCTTGTTGAACATGGCCATAAGCAATACGCCAATGATGATAGAAGGAGCTTCCATTAGTGCCATAACGGCCACCATATGTCCACCGAAATCAATCTGTTCAATCTCCAAAAAAGATATAGCGGTCACGAAGGTCACTGCGCTAACAGAACCATAAGCGGCTGCAATGGCACCTGAATTGGCAACCGAAAATTTTCTTCGAAGTATAAAATAGCTGTAAATCGGCACAAAAATGGCCAGAAGAATACCAAAGAGCAATGACCAAACAATTTCCATGTTCAATGGGCTATGGGAGAGCTCGACGCCCCCTTTAAATCCGATGGCAAAAAGCAGATAGAGTGAAATAAATTTAGAGGAATTGGGTGGAATTTCGAGGTCACTTTTCAATTGAACAGCAACAATTCCAAGGAAGAAAAATAGCAGTGCAGGATTGGTGAGATTGTCTAAAAGTAGGTGTAAGTCCATAGACGATATTATTGGTCAGTGAAGATTTTAAAAAAGCAATGGCTTATAGGTTTTTTCGATATATAGCGTACCCTTGGTACGGATTCATAAGTCACTTTTTAGTGCTTTTTTGTAGTTGAAACCTTCTTTCCAAAAGAATATTTCGAGCAACTATCAGCGGTGAGGTATCGATACGAGGCATGTTGCACATATTAAAAATCAATTTTCTATTTGATTTGCTAAAGAAGATGTTTGTGGTTTATAGCGTGTTGCCTATGCCTTCCGGTAATCGTGCGAGACAATCTGTTCTCCCCACGACCGTCTTAGTTTCTTTTTACCTGTTTCTGTCCGATAAAATGTATTCCAATCAACGTGAACACGATAAAAGCACTGAGTGATAGCCATTCGAAAAACAAATAATCATTTGTTGCTGAAATGACCAGTAGTATAGCGAAACATAGGCCGATTAATGTATAGGATAGGGAATTGACCTGTTGAGTAGCAATCCTTCTTCTTTTTTGTGCAGTAGAAGTTACCTTTTGTGTTGTTTGTGATGACATTTGTTTGATAATTTGACGCAAAGATGAAACAAAGTTTAAATAAAATTTTATTTATATTTATTATCGTAAACATTATAATAATTTATGAATTATACATTGCACCAACTTCGCATATTTCAAAAAGTAGCGGAATATGAGAGTATTACAAAAGCATCTGAAGCCTTGCACTTGACGCAACCTGCAGTTTCAATCCAACTAAAAAATTTTCAAGATCAATTTCCTTTTGCATTGACAGAGATTGTAGGGAGGCGTCTTTTTCTAACTGAGTTCGGAAAGGAAATCGCCCTTACTGCAGAGCGTATCATAGATGAGGTAAACTCTATTACACACCGAACCATGGAGTTTGGCGGAAATCTTGCAGGACGATTAAAAATTGCAGTGGTCTCTACCGGAAAATATGTAATGCCCTATTTTCTATCAGGCTTTATAAAAAATAATAAAGGGGTAGACTTGATAATGGATGTCACTAATAAGGCTACCGTAATAAAGAACCTTGAAAAAAACGAGGTTGATTTTGCGCTGGTTTCCGTACTTCCCAAACATTTTGCTGTAGATGCGATCGAATTAATGGAAAACCGATTGTATTTGGTAAGTAACACCACTAGGTTACATCCTTCAATTGATAGCCTGAAAACGGCACCACTGATTTTTAGGGAAAATGGGTCGGCGACACGTATGGCAATGGAGAACTTTTTGGCAAAAAAGAAAATCATGGTGTCCAAGAAAATTGAGCTCACCTCCAACGAAGCCGTGAAACAAGCTGTGATTGCTGGTTTGGGCTATTCCATTATGCCCTTGATAGGGATAAAAAACGAATTGAGAAATGGTGACTTAAAGGTTTCCCCATTAAAAGGACTGCCTATAATCACCAATTGGAACCTTATCTGGATGCCTTCAAAGAAGTTCTCACCGGTGGCCCAGGCATTTCTGAATTATCTCAATAGTGAAAAAGAAAAGATTATGAACGCCCAGTTTAAATGGTTTAAAGAGTATGCAGAAGAAGCCATTTAATATCCTATTTTATAGAAAACATCTTTCCTATTAAAGCATTAGATTGTATTATTAGTTTGCTGAGTTCGAATTAAATTATTGATGTACACTGCAGTTAATGTAATACACACTACCGATTTACAGCAACATAACCTATTTGCCGTCAATCAAATTTATACAGATATTGCTGTTGATTTCCAATGAAGCACCACTATTTCTGGCGTCAATTATCATTTTGGTGATACGATGCTTGGCCTGCTTTAATTCTGCTATTCGTCTTTTGGACTGTTCTTTTGAAATCCCTGGATTTAGTTCTAAATTCAGTAGTTGTAAATTATGAAATTTGATTTTATAAGCCACCAAAGAGAGTAGTACATCCGCAGCTTCAACAGGTGTGAACTCACCATCAATGAGTTGAATGATTTCGCTAACTCTGGAGTTATGATGGTCTTGTTCCATAGCTGCAAAGAGAAATTGTAAAATCAAGCGAATGGCGATAGAAAGCTCTTTTCATGACCTTATTAATCATTTATCAATATTTAAGCTATCTATTGAAATGGGGGAAAGAACCGCCTTGATGGTCGGACGAAATCCGTAGAAATTCTTACCATCTTCACGTCTTAACACCAATTGCCTATCTCCATTGGGTAATAGGTTCATTTGATCTACCACTACTACAGTGCCATAATAATTAAACGTGGCACCCAGACCTGACTGTGAGTTGAGTGGGTTCGCCAGTTTTACGGTCTCTTCATAGGGCAGGGTCAAAATGTATTCATTGGCGGCATTACCTCTACTCTCATCAAAGTGCTCAAACGTTTTTTTAAAGTTTTCGCGCTGAGAAGTAAGAATCAAGGGAAACACCGATAAGATTAATAGTGTAAAGTTATGTATCATAGGCGATTATGATTTAGTTAAAAATAATAATACCTCAGCATTTGGTGAGCAAAGCAAGCGTTAAAAAAAGTTAAACTATTATTTAATAAAAGTAATACTATTATTTTTACGACATAAACATAGCATTATGGAACGTTTATTACAGACGGTTAAGATTGCCATCAATGAAAAGGTCTTTTTAAAAGACCCAGACTCCTCCGAGTTGGGTAAAAGAATAGTGGAGCACAGTATTTTGCTTATCGATGAAATAGGTTTCGAGGGGTTTACCTTCAAAAAACTCGGTGAGCGTATCGGTAGTAACGAGAGTTCCATTTACCGTTATTTTGAAAACAAACATAAACTGCTGGTTTATTTGACCTCTTGGTACTGGGGATGGTTGGAATATCAGCTGGTATTCTCAACGAATAGTATCGCGGATCCCATTGAAAGATTACGGCAGGCCATTTCAATCGTCAGTAAAAAGACGGTAGAAGATCATTCATATCGACATATCAATGAGGTTCTATTGAATAAGATTGTCGTAAATGAATCCTCTAAATCATTTTTGACGAAAGAGGTTGACGAAGAGAACAAACAAGGCTATTTTGGTATTTATAAACGTATGGTCAATCGCTTGGAAGAGATGATTACTGCCGTTAATCCAAATTATGGGCATGCCTCTAGTTTGGCCAGTACAATTTTAGAGAGTACGCTGCATCAACACTTTTTGATGGATCACTTTCCGACCCTTACCAGTTGTACCGATAAAAATCCTCCAGTCAACTTTATTCATGACCTCGTATTCAAGGTGTTAATATCATAGAGATAAAATGGCAAAAAATATTTTAACGGCTTGGCAACGTCTGGTCAATTTACTAAAACTTGATAGAAAAGATATTCTTCAGGTATTCTATTACGCCATTTTTGCAGGATTGGTGAACTTATCGTTACCTCTTGGCATACAGGCCATTATAAACTTGATTCAAGGGGCTCAAGTAAGTACTTCATGGATTGTACTAGTCGTTTTGGTAACCCTTGGGGTCGCATTTGTCGGCGGATTACAATTGATGCAGATAAGAATTATTGAAAATGTTCAGCAGAAGATTTTTACGAGGTCTTCTTTTGAATTTGCCTACCGCTTTCCAAAAATAAAAATGAGTGAGCTACGCAATTATTACCCGCCTGAATTGGCCAATCGATTTTTTGATACTTTGACGGTTCAAAAGGGCTTGTCCAAGATACTCATTGACTTTCCGGCTGCACTGCTTCAAATTATTTTTGGCTTGTTGTTGCTTTCATTTTATCATCCCTTTTTCATCGTTTATGGTATTCTGTTATTGCTTTTGATCTACGTTGTGTTCAAGTTTACGGCACAGCGGGGCCTTGATACCAGTTTAGATGAGTCAAAACACAAATACAAGGTAGCGCATTGGCTTCAAGAAGTGGCCCGATCCATTGTAAGTTTTAAACTTTCGGGCAAAACTTCACATGCCATTGATAAAAATGATGCCTTGGTCGTGGAATATTTGAATGCCCGAGAAAACCATTTTAAGATTTTGGTCCTACAGTTTATTCAAATGATAGGCTTCAAGGTATTGGTTACCGCAGGTCTATTGTTGATAGGAGGGCTGTTGGTGTTAAATCAAGAAATGAACATCGGGCAATTTGTTGCTGCCGAGATTATCATTCTTTTGGTAATTAGTTCTGTGGAAAAACTAATTCTCGGTCTGGAAACGTTTTATGACCTACTCACTTCTTTAGAAAAGTTAGGTCAGGTGGTAGATAAGGATTTGGAGCCGCAAGATGGTGAGCGTCCTTTTACGTCAGAAGAAGGGTTTAACTTAGAATTGAGTGATGTTTCATACATGGTTCCCGATAGGGATAAGAAAATAATCGATGATGTTTCGTTTAGTGTATCGCCCACATGCACGGTATTGTTGACCGGGCCAAGCGGCTCAGGTAAGTCAACTTTATTGCGTTTGATGGCAGGTATTTTAGAGCCCAGCCAAGGAAAGTTGTTTGTCAACAATGTCGCACTGCTGGGGCTCAATTTGAATTACTATCGTTCTCATTTGGGGCAAACGTTGAGTGAAGAGACGCCCTTCGAAGGCAGTATTCTGAACAACATAACTTTTGGAAGTAAAGACATTTCTCAAGATGAGGTGTATTGGGCGCTGGATAAAGTAAAGCTGACCCAGTTCGTAAAAGACCAACCCTATGGTTTAAATACAATTTTATATCCTGAGGGAAAACAAATTCCATATACGGTAGGTAAAAAAATTGTTTTGGCGCGAAGTATAGTACGGAAGCCCAAGCTACTCTTGTTAAAAGACCCATTAGATCAGTTCAATGAAGATGAGGCCACCTCTATTATGAATTTTTTAAGTGATACGGGCAATGGTTGGGCGCTAGTGGTAGTGAGCAAGAATGAAAAATGGGCATCTAAATGTAGTAGGATCATTACCATGGACAACGGAAAATTGTTGAACGAAAAAAGAAATAAAAATGCTTAATATATCCAACAAGCCTCTAAACAGGCATGTCGACCTCTCTCGATTTAAAGCGGCCCAAAGGGTATTTCATAAGCGGCATTATAAACACTTTAATCGTTTTCTGTTGGTCTTTTCCATTATTGGACTCATCATATTGTTCCTTCCATGGACCCAAAATGTCACCGGAAAAGGTTTTTTGACCACCTTGACCCCAGACCAAAGGCCCCAGACCATACAATCGCCCATTCCAGGTCGTATTGAAAAATGGTTTGTACGTGAAGGTGATTTTGTAGAAAAGGGTGATACCATTCTACATATTTCAGAAATCAAGAATGAATATTTTGACCCCAATTTATTGGCAAGAACAGGGCAGCAGATCAAAGCCAAAGAAATGTCGGTCACCTCATATCAAGAAAAGGTAAACGCCTTGGATACACAGATTGGGGCGCTGGCCAGAGAACGTACTTTAAAGTTAGAACAGGCCAAGAACAAATTATTACAGTCTAAGCTCAAAGTGCAGAGTGACAGTATCGACTTAGAAGCGGCCAAAACCAATATTTTGATTGCACAGCGTCAATTTGATCGTACAACACAATTAGAATCTGAAGGGTTGAAGGCAGTGACCGATGTGGAAGAAAAAAGGCTTAAGCTTCAGGAAACCCAGGCAAAATTGATATCACAAGAGAATAAACTTTTGGCCAGTAAGAATGAGGTGTTGAATGCCCAAGTAGAAATCACAAGGGTACAGGCAGAGTACACCGATAAGATTTCAAAGGCTCGAAGCGATAAGTTTACAGCAAAATCAAGTCAGTTCGATTCTGAAGCCCAGGTTACAAAATTGCAAAACGAATTTGCCAATTACTCTGTTCGTACCAACCTCTATTATGTTACGGCACCACAAAATGGTTATATCAATAGGGCGATTCAAGGTGGCATCGGTGAAACCTTTAAAGAAGGTGATCGACTGGTAGGCATTATGCCAGCCAATATTGATATGGCCGTAGAAACTTTTGTTGACCCTTTAGACCTTCCTTTAATGCACATTGGGGAAAAGGTGCGAATACAATTTGATGGTTGGCCCGCTATCATTTTTAGTGGATGGCCCAATGTTTCTTATGGCACCTATGGTGGTGTTGTCGTGGCCATTGAAACCTTTATCAGTGATAACGGTAAGTACCGCATACTTTTGGCCCCAGATCCTGAAGATCATGAATGGCCTGAAGATTTAAGGGCTGGTTCAGGGGCAGATACGATTGCCCTTTTAGATGATGTGCCCATTTGGTTTGAACTATGGCGGCAACTGAACGGTTTTCCACCAAATTATTATCAACCAGAAAATGTCACCGCTAAGGCAAAATAAAATAGATATGAGAGACTATCTTTTTTATTTGGCATTTTTGGCAACCGTTCTAGTGAGTGCCCAGCAAGACAGTCTTGTGCTAGGGTTCAATGAGTATTTGGGTTATGTCAAAAAATATCATCCAATCGCGCGTCAAGCACAGTTGACCCTATCGATTGGTCAAGCCAATCTGATGAAAGCGCGAGGAGGGTTCGATCCAAAGATTGAAGTTGATTTTGACAGAAAAAGATTTAAAGGCGATGAATATTGGGATAGGCTCAATGGGACCTTCAAAATCCCTACCTATTACGGTATCGAGTTCAAAGGGGGAATTGAACAGAATGAAGGTGATTTTATAAGTACTGACGAAACAGTACCCCAAGATGGTTTATATAGTGCTGGTATATCTGCTTCCTTAGCTAGGGGATCTTGGATCAATGAGCGTATGGCCACACTACGAAAGGCCAAATTTTTCCAAGAGCAGACGAAGGCCGATCAAGATATCTTGGTGAACCAGATTTTATACAATGCCTCGTTGGCCTATTTTGAATGGTTAAAAGCCTACAATGAGGCAGAAATTTTCAGAAATTTTTTGACCAATGCGTCAACCCGGTTCGAAGGTATAAAACAAAGTGCCCTTGCAGGTGATAGGGCTATTATCGATACGGTCGAAGCTAAGATTGCGGTTGAAAACAGGGCATTAAGCCTAGAGCAAGCAAGGATAAAACTGATAAAAAGTTCTTTGGCGTTGTCGAATTTTCTTTGGATAGATAATATACCTGTTGAATTACAACCCAATATCATTCCGGACCGTCAACCAGGTCAAGACATCGATATTACGCTTGAAATTATTGGAAAGCCATTGGATAGTTTTACCATAGAGAACCATCCAAAATTACGCTCTATGGAATTCAAGATTGAAGGACTAACGGTAGATCGACGACTTAAGGCCAACAAATTATTACCTAGAATCGATGTGGAATATAATTTTTTGACGGCTACTCCTGATAGGTTGAACACCTTTATCCCAGAAGACTATAAAGGGGGAATTAATTTTTTCTTTCCCTTGTTTTTACGAAAGGAAAGAGGGGATTTAAGACTTGCCAAGTTCAAGCTACAAGACGCTGAATTTGAACGTGACAACGCCAGGGTTGCGATTCGGAATAATGTTTTGGGACTGTATCGTGAGTTGGATTCCTTTCTGGAGCAAAATCGTTTAATTGACAATATTGTAAGGGATTATAATACCCTTTTGGCTGCCGAAGAGCGAAAATTCAGTTTTGGCGAAAGTTCACTCTTTTTGATCAATTCACGTGAAAGCAAATTGATCGATGCTGAGTTAAAGCAGAATGAAGTGCAGAATAAGTTTTTTACTGCAAAAGCCAAATTGTTCAAGAGTCTGGCCATCAATCCTGAGAATCTTTTATAGATGGATTATGCCGACGGATTTTTAAAAGAGCAGCAGCATCTTGAGGGTACGAAACCTGGGTTTCGTTTGAATTCCGTTGCAAAAGACACACTGATTATTTGTATTGGTATTTTTTCTGCAGCTTTTGGTTTGGAGGGTTTTCTTTTACCGAATAGATTTATAGATGGTGGCGCAACGGGTATTTCACTTTTGGTTTCAGAGGTAACAGAAGTGCCTTTGGCCCTTCTCATCATATTTGTAAACGTTCCCTTTCTTTTCATGGCCTATAAAACAATTGGGAAACAATTTGCGGTAAAAGCACTCTTGGCCATTTTAGGTTTGGCCATGGTTTTGGCGCTCATCAATTTTCCAGAAATCACACAAGACAAGTTGTTGGTTTCAGTTTTTGGAGGTTTTTTTTGGGTGCCGGAATCGGCATGTCGATAAGGGGAGGCAGTGTACTTGACGGCACCGAAGTGCTCGCCATATACTTGAGCAAAAAGCTGAGTGCAAAAATTGGTGATGTCATTATATTGATCAACGTATTTATCTTTTTGGCCGCAGCGTACCTATTATCGATTGAGGCAGCACTCTATTCGATGTTGACCTATTTGGCGGCTTCTAGAACATTGGATTTTGTGGTAGACGGTATAGAGGAATATACCGGTGTAACCATCATTTCACCCAAAAGTGAGGAAATCCGCCAGATGATAACGCAACAATTGGGGAGGGGCCTGATGATGTATAAAGCGTCAGGCGGATATGGAAGACATGGATCGCGCAACGAATATGACGTTATCTATACGGTCATCACGCGCTTGGAAATCCGAAAATTAACCGTTGAACTGGAAAAAATTGACCCAAAAGCTTTTGTAGTCATGAGTCGAATTAATGATACCCGAGGGGGAATGATTAAAAAGAGAATTCTAAATTAAAAGTAAAACTATTATATTAACAAAGTTTAACTATTCTAATAGAAAGTAATGCTTTATAAATTTTACTTTCCAGCAGTAATTTTGTACAAAGGAAATTGATGGGAAGAAAAGGCATGAAAAAGATGAAAGAAACCCCGGTGCTTTTTCCTTCGGAAAAAAACTCGGTGGCACTTCATCAAATCAAAATAGGGACAAAGCTTCGTATAGGTAAGCCTTCCAGTCGCTATTATCAATACCTCCATATATCCCTTGATTTTTTAAACCAAAGATTGGATGATTTATCAAAACTCGTTGGCTTAGAAGGTACTCTTGTAAAAGTCATCGGTGAGATTCGTCTTACATCGGGCAACACATTTGCCATTGTTCAAAAAGATGATGGTGCCCCTTTGTTAGATGGTAAAGTTCGACTGTACGCCGACCAACAAAAAGCTTTGGAAAATCATGAATTGATATTTGAATATTAAAATTTTTTAAACACATGAAAAAAAGAGGTATTGTTATCGTACTGGCATTAAGCGTTTTTGCCATGCATCTTGGTTTTGGTTCCGTTGGCCCAAATAACACCCTTGACGAACAAGCTGAAGCAGCGTTAGTGGCTTCCATAGAATATATCGAAGAAGATAACGAAGATGATTTTGAACTTGGATTCAATGTTCACCAATATTTACCGCTGGATTTTGACCCTTATGAAGGGATGATATACCCTCTTGAGGAAATAGACTTCATAGAACATGAAGAAGATTTGGAACGTTAAGCAAAAGCCCTAAATAAAGGGCTTTTTTTAAAATAAAGATTCGTTCAATGGCTTCTGTTAGCTTTTAAGGCCATCAACGACTTTACTTTTATCAATTAATGTAATTGTCATGTTTACCTTAGCAGAAAATCCTATAAACTCAATTGAAGTGTTCTTACAAAAGGCATTGAAAGAAAGCTTGAACTATGAAGAGTACCGAGAGCTGGTGCACCAGTTGGCTACCGATAATTCAAATACGGGTCTTGAGAGAACCGAAGCTTTGGCCAACTATACCAAGTTGAACGACAGGCGTATGGGGCGTTGGGACAAAACACTGAAAATGCCTGAAACCGTTATCGACAAGATAAAATCATTAAATCAAAAATTGACATGGTTGGTCATCACCGAAAGCTGGTGCGGTGACGCTTCGCCAAGTTTGCCGGTGATGAACAAAATGGCAGAACTTTCATCCCACCTAGAACTTAGAATTGTACTTCGCGATGAACACCCTGAATTGATGGATGTATTTTTGACGAATGGTGCGCGGTCAATTCCTAAATTGATTGTCTTAAATGGCAATACGAATGATGTTCTTGGCGAATGGGGACCAAGGTCTCCTAAAGCCACGGAGATGGTGATGGATGAAAAGAAATGGTATGGGAAATTAAGGCCAGAATTCAAGCAGGAACTACAGGTTTTTTATAACAAAGACAAAGGAGAAGATATTCTTAACGATTTGGTTAGCTTACTTTCTGATTTGAAATAGTTCTACTGTGGGCTAATTTTTTTGGTCAATTTACTTCCCTTGAAATAAATAGGTAATGGTGCCCAATTGGCCGTTTTTATTACTGCGACTGAAATTAGCTTTTAGCGCATATGCTTTGGCGTTTTCGATGAGACAGTAATCATTGGTATTTGAGCTTTTTTCATTGAAAGATACCTCAAAGACATCACCAGCCTTATCTACTTTGATATTGATGACTACTTTACCACCTTGTTCGCAGGTATATATGGGCGGAGGTAAATAATATGCGTTTCTATCGACCAAAGAATATGAAATCGATGTGCGTTTATCCTTTAGGGCATTGGTGAACTCCTTTTTATCGGCCTCGCGTTCACCCAACTCCTCTTTTCGCTCCTTTCGTTTTTTGGCCAACTCTTTTAAATTGGAAGCGAAACCTTCGTCCCCGTTCGGAAATTCATTTTCATTACTGCCCACCTCGCGCTCCTCCATCAGTTCCTCCAATGTCTTTAACGGTTCAGGTTCACCAATACTGGGCTTTGCTGTTTCGTTAAAGGCACGGTGGCTTTTTACAGGATCATTTTGAGCAATTTCCTCAAGTCGTTCTTTTTCTTCGAGCAATTGTTCGACCTCTTCGTCTAACAAGGCCATTTCAATGACATATTCATCTTCCTCGCGATTGACCAAAGAGACATTATAGGCAAGCAGTACCACATTGGCCATGGTAAAGATGGTGATGATAAGTGATAATTGCTTACGATTCAGATTCATGGTCTTCTAATAACCCAGATTTACCAAAATTATAACATTCTATGGAGTCGGTTTTCGTAGTTTGTTTCGAAAGCCAATCTCTGAAATCATTGGGTGTCTGGGCCTTATTTACGTTAAAATCACCTATTTTGGTTCTTCTAAGGGAAGACAAGTTCGCTCCCGAACCCAAGGCTCTTCCGAAATCATGGGCCAATGAACGAATGTAGGTGCCTTTGCTACAAACTACCCTAAAGTGGACTTCAGGTATGGAGATTTTGATAATCTCAAACTCAAAAATTTCGATGTTTCGCGATTTGATTTCCACCGCTTCTCCCTTTCTCGCGAATTCATAAAGTCGTTTACCATCTTTTTTTATGGCCGAAAACAAGGGCGGAAATTGTTCGATTTTCCCTAAGAAATTTTGGGCAGTAGCGCATATCGTATCAGAGGTTAGGTGTTCCACTGAGAAGGTATGGTCTATAGCTGTCTCAAGGTCATATGATGGAGTAGTGGCGCCAAGGGTAAAAGTGCCCGTGTATTCTTTTGGTTGGCCTTGAAGTTCTGGTATTTTTTTTGTGAATTTACCCGTGCAGATTAACAATAGTCCCGTAGCAAGCGGATCTAACGTTCCGGCATGACCAATTTTGAATTTTTTGTTGAGGTCGAACTTTTTACGAATGGCCCATTTGAGCGCATTTACGGCTTGAAATGAAGACCACTCCAAAGGTTTGTCTATCAATAGAATTTGCCCTTCTGTAAAATATTCTTTGTTCAATATTGACTTTAAGAAAAAATCAGTCTTACCGGAGATTTTATCCCCAAATGCTCCAACCAATGGCAATCAATCCAACCACCAAACAATAGATGGCAAAATACGTCAATTTGCTTTGGCGCACTAATTTTATCATCCAAGTACATGCAATGAGGCCTGCTAAAAACGCCGCTACGAATCCGGCACCCATAGCTCCAATTTGTGCGCTTTCAAAACTGATGTCTCCACTGAATATATCTTTTGCCACTTTCCCTAAAATTAATGGAACGACCATCAAAAATGAAAAACGGGCCGACTTGGTCTTGTCTATTCCCAATAAAACTGCTGTGGAAATTGTAGCGCCACTACGCGAGATACCGGGTAACATCGCTACCATTTGCGCCATACCAATAACAAAAGCACTTCTATACGAACCCCCTTTTGCAGTGGTTTTGGCCATGTCGGCCAAATACAAAAGCACAGCGGTAACCAGAAGCATGATACCTACAATGATAATGGCCCCGTCAAAAAAGACTTCCATAAAATCTTCCAATAAAAGCCCTACAAGGGCCGCGGGAATCATAGAGATGATAATCTTTAAGCTAAATTGGGTCTCTTCGTTCCACTGAAATGAGAATAGCCCTTTGATAATCTCCCAAACATCTTTTCTAAAGATGACGATGGTACTTAAGGCAGTTGCAAAATGCAACACAACGGTAAACAAAAGGCTTTCTTCAGGAATGGAGTTGTCGCCCAAAATGGCTTTACCCAATTCTAAATGTCCACTAGAGGAAACGGGCAAAAATTCGGTCAATCCTTGAATGATGCCCAAGATGATTGCATCAATGGTATCCAATGCTTATTTTTTTTTGGTCGGGTCCAAAAGTATGGCATAAATCTGAATGCCCAATCCTATCAATACCAAAAGGGGCGCTAGGCGTATCCTTCTAAAATTATAGATTTCCGGATTGAATACATTCGGGTCATCACTGCCACCACCACTCATCAAAATAAATCCCAGTGCGATAAAAGCGATTCCGATAAACAAAAAGATATAGTTCTTTTTCTGGAATACAAACTGGGGCTTCTTTTTTTGGCTCGTACTACTTTTCTTACCCATTTGTTTCGGATTGATAACGCAAGTTAACCATTCTAATTGTTGGAGGAATCAATTATCTGCTTGATTTGTTTTAGCGTTGGCAACAATCAATTTTATGATTGAAATTAAATCTTTGTCCTGATGAGTGTAGTCGAAAGGTTGACAAAAAATATCTCATACCGATAGCTATCGGTAGCGCTCGATGTAATATAATTTTAGGTCAAGCAATCAATAGTACAGATCATTGGTCCGTAAGTTCAGAAATCGTTGCGTTGCAAAAAAGGTGCTGATATAGGAAATTAGTATTCCCAAGGCCAATACGGCTAAAAATAACCCGGCCAGAAGCGGCACATCTTCAAAGATGCCCAGTTCAGGAAAGGTATTGTTGATATAAAATAAGAATCCTGCCAGGGCCAATAGTGCAATAAGGCTACCGTAAATGCCAAGCTTAACATTGTTGATGATAAAGGGGCGTCGAATAAAGGTCTTTGTGGCCCCGACCATCTGCATGGTTTTGATAATGAACCGTTTTGAATAAATAGAGAGTCGAATCGAACTATTGATGAGCAATACGGCAATAACGGTAAAAATACTGCTGGCAAATAATATCCAAAGGCTGATTTTCTTTACATTATCGTTCAGTAGGGATATCAAGGGTTGGTCATAGCTCACCTCGTCAACAAATGATTTTGAGGAAAGTCCTTCGGCAATTTCGGCCACCTGCTCCGGAGAGACAAAATCTGCCTTTAATTTTACGTCGAACGAATTTTTTAAGGGGTTATATCCCAAAAACTCTTGAAAATTTTCACCGATATCTTCACTGTATTGGTCGGCTGCATCTTCCTTGGAAACATAATTGGCAGATTTGGTATAGTCAGCCATACCAAGGGTTTTCTGTAATTGGTCAACCTCAACAGGTTTGGCATTGTCTTTTAAAAAGACTGAAATGGTAATTTGCTCCTTAAAATGGTCTGCCAATTTTTTGGTATTCAACACTAGCATTCCAAGAATTCCCAAAAGAAAAAGGACCAATGCGATACTCAGCACGACAGAAAAGTACGAGGAAATCAGTCTTCTTCTTTGATAGCGTTCAATATACTGGGCCATGATACATATTCGTTCCGTAAAAATAGAAAAGTAAATCGGTATTTGGATTCTCCCTTTCACGGGATTATCGTTTCAAACGAAACCTACTAACAACAGCGGTGAATTCTTTTGAATAAGCCCTATTTTTGCGGATTAGAAATGCACGAGAATACCATGAACTACGATTTTCAGGACATCGAAAAGAAATGGCAAGACTATTGGGCCGAAAATGAAACGTTTAAAGCCGAAAACCAATCGGACAAGCCGAAGTTTTATGCGCTCTCCATGTTTCCCTACCCCTCTGGTGCAGGTTTACATGTCGGTCACCCGTTGGGTTATATCGCCTGTGATATTTATGCCCGGTACAAAAGGCATAAAGGTTATAATGTATTGCACCCTATGGGATACGATTCCTTCGGGCTTCCAGCGGAGCAATATGCCATTCAAACAGGGCAGCACCCCGCGATTACTACTGAAGAGAATATTACCACCTATCGCCGACAGTTAGATCAATTGGGTTTTTCATTTGATTGGAGTCGTGAAGTACGTACTTCTGACCCTGGCTATTACAAATGGGCACAATGGATATTTATTCAACTCTTCAACTCATGGTACAACAACGTGAGTAACAAAGCGGAACCTATTGAAAGCTTAATTTCCCTTTTTGAAAAAGAGTGAAATGCGAATGTAAATGCGGCCTGTGATGACGATACTCTTATTTTTTCCTCAGAAGAATGGGGGGCCTTTTCATCCAAAGAACAACAAGAAAAACTACTCAATTATCGATTGACCTATTTGGCGGACGCTGAGGTAAACTGGTGCCCTGCCCTGGGTACCGTTTTGGCCAATGATGAAATTGTCAATGGGGTTTCAGAACGTGGCGGTCACCCCGTGATTCGTAAAAAGATGACCCAGTGGATGATGCGTATTACCGCTTATGCCCAACGTTTGTTGGATGGATTGGATACCATCGACTGGCCACAACCTTTAAAAGACTCCCAAACCAATTGGATTGGCAGAAGTGAAGGGGCATCCGTAACCTTTGATGTCATTCCGACAGAGCGAAGCGACGAGGAATCTCAAAAGATAGAGGTTTTCACCACCCGCCCTGATACGCTTTTTGGCGTGTCGTTCATGACCTTGGCGCCTGAGCATGAATTGGTCAAAGCGATTACCACTCCCGAACAGCAGGAAGAGGTAAGTGCCTATGTGGAGGCGACCGCCAAACGTTCTGAGCGTGACCGCATGGCCGATGTCAAAACCATTTCTGGTGCTTTTACTGGGGCCTATGCAGAACATCCTTTTACCAAAGAGCCAGTACCCATTTGGATTGGAGACTATGTTTTGGCAAGTTACGGTACGGGAGCGGTCATGGCAGTACCCTGTGGTGACCAAAGGGACTATGATTTTGCCAAACATTTCGGAAGCGATATCCCAAATATCTTTGATGGGGTAGATATTTCAGAGGAGGCGTTTGCTGATAAGGCCAATACCGTTATTGCGAATTCAGACTTCTTGAATGGGTTGGGCTATAAGACGGCGACCCGAAAAGTCATCGATGAATTGGAAAAAATTGGTCATGGCAAAGGAAAAATCAATTACCGTCTCCGTGATGCCGTATTTAGCCGGCAGCGCTATTGGGGAGAACCTTTTCCTGTGTATTATGATTCGGATGGCATGCCACAGATGATTGCTGATAAACATTTACCATTGCAGTTGCCTGAAGTGGAAAAGTATCTGCCTACTGAAACCGGAGAACCGCCTTTAGGGAATGCTACAAACTGGGCTTGGGATACAGCCGAAAACAAAGTGGTTTCAAATGCGATGCTGAGACACAGTCAGCATGACGAAGAAGGCCAAAATGTCATTCCGACAGAGCGAAGCGACGAGGAATCTGATAAAAGATATTTTCCCCTCGAACTCAATACGATGCCCGGTTGGGCTGGGAGCTCCCAATATTTTAATCGGTACATGGACCCGAACAATGATGAGGCGATTTATTCTAAGGAAGCCATTGACTACTGGCAAGACGTTGATTTATATATAGGAGGAAGTGAACATGCTACCGGGCACTTGTTATATGCGCGTTTCTGGCAAAAATTCTTATTTGACAGAGGAATGGCACCTAAGGATGAGTTTGCCAAAAAATTAATCAATCAAGGCATGATTACGGGAACGAGTGCTTTTGTTTATAAGGATTCGGAATCGAATCAGGTGTATTCAAAAGGCCTTATTTCCGAGAAGAATGTGAATCCCATTCATGCAGATGTTTCTTTGGTAAATTCCTCTGATGAGCTCGATATTGAAGCATTTAAAAAATGGCGTCCTGATTTAGCGAATACAGAATTTGTACTTGAAGATGGCAAATATGTTGTAGGTCGAGAGATTGAATAAATGTCCAAATCTAAATACAACGTGGTCAATCCCGATCAGGTTTGTGAGGAGTATGGGGCGGACAGCCTTCGACTGTATGAAATGTTCTTGGGGC
>JBHJJC010000003.1:0-13724 GCA_050042945.1 Croceivirga sp. | reverse complement strand
GCATTGGTGTTTAGTAACTGTCCGTTTTGGTCGTGGGTTAGGGCGCAAAAGACAGGAGTAAGTCCTAAATTTAAAAGACTTGTCAATATCGAAGCATCAATTCCATCAACATCGCCAGCAAAACCATAATCAATCTCTGTGACCGGGCGTTTGTGGGCTTGAATACTATTGGCATCAGCGCCACTCATACCAAGGGCATTGATACCCAATGCTTGAAGCTTTGCAACTATGGTCTTGTTGACTTGCCCTCCATAGACCATAGTAACAACTTCTAAGGTTTCAGAATCCGTTATTCTTCTTCCTTGTATCATTAGCGGTACAATACCCAATTTTAACAGTAGCTCGGTGGCACTCTTTCCACCGCCGTGTACCAGGATTTTATGCCCATCAATTTCCGAGAACGACTTTAAGAAGGTCATCAACTCCTCTTGATTCTCGATGATATTACCGCCTATTTTAAATATATTCAATTTCATATTGTCATTCCTGCGAAGGCGCGAATCTCATTATATAGGTCTGGACTATGCTCGACCTGACATTACTTTAAACTTTCCAATATGCGCTTAATAACCAATTGTGCTGCCCATGTTCTATTGTTCGCTTGTGCAATGACCAAACTTTGGTCGCTGTTTAAAACCGTATCGTTAACCACGACGTTTCTTCGAACCGGTAGGCAATGCATAAACTTGGCCGCTCCCAACTTTTCTTTGGTCATCATCCAAGCTGGGTTCTGGTGTAAACCCCTTCCGTAATTCGCATAACTGCTCCAATTTTTCACATAAACAAGGTTCGCATTTTCGAGTGCCCTTTCCTGATCGCGCACAATTTGGCAATCTTTTGTGATTTCTGGGTTCAAATCATACCCAATAGGGTTGGCAATCACGAATTCGGCTTTCTGTAATTGCATCATACTTATAAAGGAATTTGCGACGGCATGTGGCAATGCCTTAGGATGAGGTGCCCATGACAGCACCACTTTTGGTCTTTCCATTTGACAATGCTCATGTAGCGTGATGGCATCTGCCAAGGCTTGTAGCGGATGGGCAACCGAACTTTCCATGTTCACAATGGGTATTGATGCAAATTTTTTAAATCCGTTCAAAACGATTTCAGCTTCGTCTTCCTCCTTGTCCAATAATCCTGCGAAAGCCCGAATGGCAATGATATCTGCATACTGTGAAACTACTTGCGCTGCTTCGCGAATATGTTCAGACTTTCCTTCGTCCATAATCGTTCCATCGTTATATTCCAATTGCCAACCTTCGGTACCAAAGTTCATGACCATAACATTTAGGCCCAGATTTGCAGCTGCCTTCTGGGTACTTAATCGGGTACGTAGGCTATTGTTGAAAAACAAGAGGCAAATGGTTTTTTGCTTTCCCAATTTTTCAAAGGCGTAAGGATTTTTCTTTAAGGAAATCGCCTCTCGAACTGCCGTTTCTAGGTCGCCCAAATCGGTTATGGATAAATAGTGCTTCACAATAGTTCTTTTTTTAATCCTTCAAAAAACAAGTCAATTTGTGTTTTGGTAATGTTCAAGGCAGGTAAAAAGCGCAATAGTTTTTTATTGGCCGACCCTCCTGTGAACATATGCTGATGGTAAATAAGGTCTTTTCTCAATTGCGCCACCTCAAAATCAAATTCCAGTCCCAACATAAGACCACGGCCCTTCACCTTTTTCAAAACGGGAATCTCAGTCGCTTTTTCGTGAAAATAACAACCTAATTCTTTGGCATTTTCGATGAGATTTTCTTGCTCTAGAACCTCTAGAACCGAAAGTGTTGCCACACAGGCTAAGTGATTGCCACCAAATGTTGTGCCCAATTGTCCGAACCATGGTTTAAAGGTATCACGAATCAAAACACCCCCAACTGGAAAACCATTGCCCATTCCCTTGGCGATTGAAATAATATCCGGTTGTACCCCATGGTGTTGAAAGGCGAAGAATTTACCACTTCTTCCAAAACCTGATTGCACTTCATCGGCAATCAAAATCACGCTATGGTCTTTACACTTTTCGGAAACGAATTGGTAAAATTCCGTGGTAGGTTCATCCAATCCACCAACCCCTTGTATGGCTTCTAAAATGACCGCGCAATGCGTACGTTGTTCAATCGTTCTTTCAAAAGCACTAAAATCATTCAGAGGAATAAAATCAACAAGTTGTTGCTTGTTCAGTGGGGCATTGATTTTCGGATTATCAGTGGTGGCCACTGCGGCTGAGGTACGCCCATGAAAGCTGTTTTTAAAGGCAATTACTTTGGACTTTCCCGTATGAAACGAGGCCATTTTCAATGCATTTTCATTGGCCTCAGCACCTGAACTGCACATGAACAGTTGATACCCCTCACAGTCTGAAGCACTTCCCAGCTTACTGCCCAATTCAACTTGCAGTGGGTTTTTAATGGAATTACTATAAAAAGCCATTTTTTCGAGCTGCTCGGTCATTCTTTTTACATAATGAGGATGTGAATGCCCTATGGAAATCACAGCGTGCCCTCCATAGAAATCCAAATAGGGTTGACCGTTTTCGTCCATGACCTCAATTCCTTTTGCGGAAACTGGGGTTACATCATAAAGTGGATATACATCAAATAGTTTCATTTAAAACTCAAATTCAGGTTTCAAGTACAAACTCAAAATACATTGTGTTTGAATTTGCACTTTTGTTTGTATTTATTTTATTCTTTTTCAAATGTGCTTGCGTCAGTGGGATATCTCACTTAGACTTCGAGTCTGTCTGCCAACGGGTAGTTATGCTGAGTCTTACAGTTCGATATGGTATTTTCATTATGTGTTCTTTATTTCACTAATTTTTTTAAACGATGTAACAATTCCTTGGATTAGGGAAGAACTTAACCCTTGGTGTTCCATCTCATTAAGGCCTTCAATAGTACAGCCTTTTGGCGTGGTTACTTTATCGATTTCCTCTTCAGGATGGCTCCCTGATTCGACCAGAAGGCTGGCCGCCCCATTGCAGGTATACATCGCCAATTCTTGGGCTTCCTTGGCATCAAAGCACAATTGTATGGCCCCTTGGGTCGTCGCGCGAATCAAACGCATCCAGAACGCTATGCCGCTCGCACAAATAACCGTAGCTGCTTGCATTTGCTCTTCAGGAATTTCCATGGAATGTCCCATGCGGTTAAAAATGGCCTTTGCCAAATCAACGCGTTTCTTGCCAAGACCATTGCTGCAAATACAGGTCATGCTTTTGCCCACTGAAATGGCAGTGTTGGGCATACTTCTAATGATGTATTTATCATTGCCAACCACTGATTCCATCCGGGCAATACTAAACCCGGTAATTGTGCTTATGATGACATGGTTCTCTGTCAAAAATTCTTTGATGTCAAATAGTATGGCTCCAAAATGACCTGGTTGCACGGCGAATATCAAGATGTCGGATTGCCTTACCGCCTCCTCATTGTCTGAGGTTACCGTAACATTTCCATATTTTTCAAAGTCTTTGATTTGAGTGGTATTTCTTTTGGTCAGGTACATTGTAGTGGCCCCATTGCTATGTAGAATACCTTTTGCAATGGACAATCCTAAATTACCTGCTCCCACTATGGCTATTTTCATATTATACTGGTTTTTATCATTCCCGCTAATGGGCTATTACTGTTTCTATTCCGTCGTTCATTGATGGGGACGTTTTGTTAGTTCAAAACTTCTTCATTACGGTTGTTGGGTTCCAATAAATCCCAAAGATTTCCATACAAATCTTCAAAGACGGCAACTGTACCGTAGATTTCCTTTTTGGGCTCCCTTACAAAGCTTATATCTTTTTCAAGCATCGCATGATAATCTCTCCAAAAATCATCGGTAAATAAGAATAGAAAGACCCGACCTCCCGTTTGATTGCCGACACTTTGTAGTTGTCTTTCGTCAGATGCTTTGGCCAATAAGAGGGCACATTCCGATGCGCCGGGTGGCGAAACAACTACCCACCTCTTTTCATCGTCAAGTGGAGTATCTTCTACCAAACTGAAATTCAATTTCTTGGTGTAAAAATCGATGGCTTCGTCATACTCTTTTACTACTAAAGCAATATGGGCAATTCTTTGTTTCATTTCATACTGTATTTCTTGTTTAGATTCCCTAAGGCCTTCAACAGAAGATATCTCTTGTAATCACTTTTTTAGAAAGCGGAGGCTTTCAATGTTAATCCTAAATTTTCTTCCAACCCTAACATAAGATTCATGTTTTGAACCGCTTGACCAGATGCCCCTTTGAGCAAGTTGTCTATGGCCGAGGTTATCAATAATACATTTTCATGCTTGTGCAAATGAATGTGGCAGTTGTTGGTATTGACCACCTGCTTTAGATGAATGGGTTCTTCAGCCATTTGGGTAAAGCAAGCGTCTTCGTAATACGCTGCAAATAGCTCTTTCGCCTGACTCAGGCTACCTTCAAAATTGGTATATGCTGTTGCCAAGATACCTCGGGCAAAATTTCCGCGATTGGGAAGAAAATGTAATTTTCCAACGGATGTTCCAAAGGCGTTTAGGCTTTCGCCAATTTCACCTAAATGTTGATGGGTAAATGGCTTATACCAACTTACGTTATTACTTCGCCAGCTGAAATGTGTCGTAGCTGACGGTTTTATACCTGCCCCTGTACTTCCGGTCACTGCATTGATATGAACTTCATTTTGTAATAGGGCTTCTTTGGCCAAGGGTAGTAGTGCCAATTGAATGGCCGTGGCAAAACAACCGGGATTTGCTATTGCAAGAGCCTTTTGGATTGATAATTTATTCAGTTCGGGCAATCCATAGACAAAGTCTTTTTGCATAAAACCCGCATTTTCAGCCAAGCGAAAATCATTGCTCAAATCGATAATCAAAGTGTCGTCTGAAAAGGCTGTATTCTTTAAAAACGTTTTGGAAGTACCGTGGCCCAAACAAAGGAAGACAACGTTAACCATCGGGTTGACCTCACCAACAAATTTGAGGGCTGTTTGACCTGTAAGGTCGGGGTGCGCCGTTCCAATACCTTGACCTGATTTTGTAGTGCTAAATATAAAGTCAATCTCAATAGCTGGATGGTTCAACAATAATCGAATGAGTTCACCTCCGGTATATCCTGACCCTCCTATTATTCCTGCTTTAATCATAAATTACATTTTTTGTCATTTTGAATCTACCAACGGCAATGAGACATCTAGATATCTCACTTTGCCTTCGACCCTGCCTGCCGAAAGGCAGGTGCGCTCAGTCCGACAGTTCTATATGGCCTATTATTTTCGGTCATTCACATGACTTGCGATTTTCACAGGATTGGACAAAATCTTGATGAATCCCTTGGCGTCATCTGCCGTCCAGCCCTTGTTCATTTCACCATAACTGCCAAAGGAAGCGTTCATTAAATCATGGGGTGATGCAATTCCGTCCAACCGAAATTGGAAAGGATAAAGACTTACAAAAACATCCCCACTTACTTTTCTCTGGGTGTCTCTCAGAAAGGCTTCAATATTTCGCATTACCTCATCGAGGTAGTTTCCTTCGTGAAGCAACATTCCGTAGAAGTTGCCCAGTTGCTCTTTTTGATATTGTTGCCATTTACTTAAAGTATGCTTTTCGAGAAGATGGTGAGCCTTGATAATAATTAGGGCAGCCGCAGCCTCAAAACCGACCCTTCCTTTAATTCCAATAATAGTGTCGCCGACATGAATGTCCCTGCCAATGGCGTATCTCGAGGCTAAGGCCTCAAGCTTTTCAATGTTGGTCACCGGATTGGCGTTTTCACCATCGATGGCAACCAGTTCGCCCTGTTCAAATGTCAGCTTCACCTGTCGTGGTTCTTTCTGTTCTAATTGACTTGGGTAGGCTGAATCTGGCAGTGGAAGATTTGATGTCAAGGTTTCATCGCCCCCTACCGAGGTGCCCCAAAGCCCACGGTTAATGGAATATTTTGCTTTTTCCCACGAAAAGTCAGCACCATTGTCTTGAAGATATTTGATTTCCTCCTCTCGCGATAGTTTTTTATCCCGAATTGGTGTTATGATTTCAATGTCCGGGGCCAAGGTTTGAAAAATCATATCAAATCGAACCTGGTCATTACCTGCTCCAGTACTTCCATGAGCAATATATTGTGCACCAATTTTTTTTGCATGTTCAACGATTTCAACTGCTTGCACGATACGCTCTGCACTTACTGAAAGTGGATAGGTATTGTTCCGTAAAACATTTCCGAAAATGAGGTATTTAACCACTTTATCATAAAAGTTTTGCACGGCATCAATTGAAGTGTAAGAGCTTGCGCCCAACGCTAGTGCTTTTTCTTTTATCCCTTTGATTTCCTTAGGGGAGAATCCGCCGGTATTGACACTTACAGCATGGACTTCAAAGCCATGTTCTTTTGATAGGTTCATGGCGCAGTATGACGTATCGAGTCCGCCACTATAAGCGAGTACTAATTTTTTCATTTTATTTTCTTTTTTAAGGATAGTGTTTCCTTTATGCTCTTTAGTCTTTGAAAAGTCTTTTTATTGATTTTTCTAGCATAAGAATGTTTTTTCTTCTCATTAGGATCGTAGAGCATACCCGTGCATAAACACATTCGCTGCTCGGTACGGGTTAAAATATCAAAGTTTTTACAGGTTTGGCAGCCCTTCCAAAACTCAGGGTCATCGGTTAATTCAGAAAATGTAACTGGTTTATAGCCCAGTTCATAATTCATCTTCATCACCGCTAGCCCAGTGGTAATTCCAAAAATCTTTGCATTTGGAAATTTTTCGTTGGATAGTTCAAAAATTCGTTTTTTGATTTTTTTTGCGAGTCCTTGACCGCGATAATCTGGGTGAACAATCAAACCTGAATTGGCCACAAAGTCTTTATTTCCCCAAACCTCTATATAACAGAACCCTGCAAATTTCTCACCGTTCAAGGCAATCACGGCGTTACCATTTTCAAGACGCTTGATAATATACTCAGGTGTTCGTCGCGCAATACCAGTACCGCGAACCTTTGCAGATTCAGTGATGGTGTCACTAATAATTTGGGCGTATTTAAAATGTGATTCGTTAGCAACTACGATGTCCATTGCTGACTTTTAAAATGAAATAAATATTGAAAAATTATGGTTGGAAGCGGAATTGGACTCACCTAATTCCAAAACTGATGTGCACCCTTACGGGCGACGGCGGGGTGCAAACGGACGTACAGGCACTAGTATGCTCAAGAAAGAAAATATGTTTTGTCCGGCGTTCATTATAATGTAAAAGTAAAAAAAATCTGATATCCTCAATATTTTGTCATGACTTTTTACGAATCAGACCGGGAATATTATGATTTTTTATCATCTCATAAAAGAGATAGCCAAAGAGCATAAGATATTGCAGTATGAGCAAGGGGTAACTCTCTTTAAAATTTGGCTGGGAATAGGTGAAATAACTTGTTGTGATTAAAACGGACCATAGTAAAGCGAATCGATAGTTAGTGAACAAGCCCAAAAGTATGAGATAGCAAATGTACCAGGGGTGCACGGTCGTCGAAATAAAATAATAGCAACTCAATACCATGAACATTGAAAGTATTACGGATTTTAAGTTGTCGTGTTTTCTAAAAAATGTCAATACCAAAATGAGGCCCAACGTTACTATTTTCACAAGCATGCCATAGGTTTTGATAAATTTCCATGGTTTTTCATCAAAATAGTCTACCGCAATGGTCTTGACCACATTGTAAAACCCTGCATTGAATTCAAAGTTTGAGAACCAGAGTGAAATGGTCTTGGTATAGTTGGTAACCAGATTAGGGTCGTAAAAGGGAATAATGAAAAGTAAACATCTCGCAATAGTCAAACCGTAAAAAAAAAGGCTCTTCTTGAACCCAAGGTATTTTAAGAAGAGGGGTAGAAATAAAAGAGGAACTAATTTTAGCATTATTGATGCGGCATAGATTGGAGCGCAAAATAGATATTTACCCTGTTCCATAAGGTATATGGCCCAAACGAAGAAAAAAAGCATTACCCCCTCAAAATGGAGGTTACCCGTCAATTCAACAATGACCAAAGGATTTAAAAAGTACCAGAAGATAAGATGCGGACGAAGATTTAGGTTTTCCAATAGCTTTTTTCCATAATAGAGTATCCCCAAATCTGCTGCTATGATGAATAACCTCATCCAAACGAGGGAACCAAGAAGACTGCCTACTCCTAAAAAAGTGCTTAGGGCAAAAAAAAGTTGATTGATAGGAGGGTAGTTGCTGTAGTGCCTTGCACTGAGGTTTCCCATACCCGAATGGAGCTCTTCTAAATGAGATGCGTCGACTGTGCTCAGAATGACATTCGTATTTTGAATCAATTCATCGGGGGTATATAAATATGGGTTAATACCATGATTAATCAGTCCGCCGTCCCAAATAAAACGATAAAAATCCTGCGATAAATTGGGTGTGGCCAGCAGAAACACCAATCGAAAAAGCACTCCTGAAATCAATAGGAATTTAAAATTCCATTTCTCGAATGTAACTAGTTTAAATCCTAAAAAAAATAGGACAACAAAAAGAGCAACTAATTTAGGGAAGTCCTCGCGTTCTAAACTGTAGGCAAAAATGAAATACAGAGAGACGCTCCCCAAAGCCAGCAGCATTGAGATTCTGTGGAGCTTCCAAAAAGATTGCATAATTATGCCTTCGCTAACAGCGACTTAAAAAAAACGAATCCAAAGCCCAGGAACAACATAAGGTGAAACGGAAACAATCCGTAATCGTTCAAGGGTATGGCGCTGTACATTCCAAATAAGAAATAGAGCATTAGACCAAATTCGACAATCATATTGGGCGATAGCTTTTTGGCCAAATATTTATTGCCCTTCCAGCTATCGGTCAAATTATTGATGTTGAATTTTGGAGTGCGCACAAATTCACTACGTTTGCCCAAATGCCCTTCCAATACTGCAATGGAATTGTGAAGCGAGAGTCCAAGGGCGACTGAAAAGAAGGTAAAGAACAACTTAATGTAGTCCACAAAATTATCGAACCCACCACCTTGCATACTTTTATAGGTAAACCAATAACAGAAGAAAAGAATGATGGTACTTACGATAAAGAAACTGGTCACTTCAAATACCCAGCCCAAATGACCATATGTATTCTTGATGTATAGCATCGGAATACTCAGTAACGACACTAAAAATACACATAAGAACATTGCGCTGTTCAACAAATGCATGACACCATGAAACTTTGTCTTAAAATCAATGTTTTTGGCGGTAATGACGCTCCAAACGGTCTTTCTGAAATTCTCAGCCCCGCCTTTGTTCCAACGAAATTGTTGTGAACGCGCCGCACTCATTACGACTGGCAATTCTGCAGGTGTCTCAACATCTTCCAAATATTTGAATTTCCAGTTTTTTAATTGTGCTCGATAGCTTAGGTCCAAATCTTCGGTCAAGGTATCTCCTTCCCAATTGCCTGCATCGATAATACAGTCTTTTCTCCATATCCCCGCGGTACCATTGAAATTGATAAAGTGTCCTTTTGAGTTTCTTCCTACTTGTTCAAGGGTAAAATGAGCGTCTAGGGCAAAAGCCTGTATACGGGTCAGGGTTGAGAAATCCCGATTGATGTGCCCCCATCGAGTCTGCACCACTCCGATTTCTGAATCTTTGAAATAAGGAACGGTCTTTTTCAGCCAATCGCTTTCTGGCATAAAATCGGCATCAAAAAAAGCGACAAAATCCCCTTTGGCTATTTCAAGGCCTTCCTTTAAAGCACCTGCTTTGAAGCCTACTCGGTTTTCTCGGCTAATGTGCTCAATATCCAACCCCGTTTTTTTTAACTCTTGAATTCGAGTGGCCGTTTGGGTCACAGAATCATCAGTGGAATCATCCAATACTTGAATCTCTAATTTGCTTTTAGGGTATTCGATTTTAGCAATGTTATCCAAAAGGCGATCCATAACATATTCTTCATTGTATACGGGAAGCTGTATGGTCACATGGGGAATCTCTTTTGGGTCAAGAAGGTTGAATTTTGGCGCTTCTTCATTTCTCTTTTTGTAGGTGAGGTAGTTGATTAAAAGGTTCAACTGTGCAAGACTGTAAAAGAAAATCAACATTAGGGCTAAACTATAAATGGCAATAATGATGTAAGCTATGGTCAATCCTATACTCATTTGAAACTGTATTTAAAAATCCAACCCAAAATTTTTATGCCTGCAAATAAAGTACCTTTTACGGTTCCTGAAACTTTTGAGACGCCTATTCGATGTTTGTAACGTACAGGTACTTCTTTGTAAGCCAGTTTTTTACGTATGGCCTTTAGTTGCATCTCGACCGTCCAGCCATAGGTTTTGTCCTGCATGTCCAAATCCTTGAGGGATTCGTATTTTATGGCCCTAAATGGCCCTAAATCTGTAAATTTTGCCTTAAAAAACAATCGCATCAAAAAAGTGGCCAATCCGTTTCCAAAAATCTGTTGTGGTGTCATCGAACCTGGTGCACGCAAAGCCGCTTTTCTTGCGCCAACTACAAAATCCATCCCTTCATTTAAAATTGGGTCTACTATTTTGATTAAATCTTCTGGATAATCAGAATAGTCTCCATCAAGAAATACGATAACATCAGGTGGTTTGGATTGTTTCGCGATGTAATCCATTCCCGCGAGACATGCATAGCCGTAGCCTTTTCTTTTTTCCGTAAGTACCGTAGCACCTGCTTTCTCGGCATTTGAGGCAGTATCATCCGTGGAGTTGTTGTTCACCACAATGGTTTCGGAGACGATAGTTGGAATTTCTTCAATTACCTTAGCAATGGAATTCTCTTCATTAAATGCTGGAATGATAACTTGAATGTTGGCGGCCATCTATTTTAAATCAGACAGATTATTTTCTTTTTTAAAGCTGCCAAAGCTATACCATTCCTTTATCTTTTTGCCATTTTTAAATTTTTCTGCAGATTTTAATTCTTCATCCACGTACTTCAGACAGTAGCCATTTTTTATGCCGTCTTTCAACTGACATTTGTGATTGACTTTTTCATTTTCATCATAGAAAAGCCACCACTTTACCTTTGCACCAGCCTTCATGTGCCCCTCCATTTTTAGTTTTCCATTTTGATTGTATAAGTACCAATAGCCCTGTTTTTGATTCATTTTGTAATTTCCTTTTTTCATCAGGGTACCATCGGGATAGAAGTATGTCCAGAATTTTTCTTTGGAGTTCCCTATTTTCCAGCCTTTTGATTTAACGGTTCCGTTTTCATGGTAATCCCTGTAGTATATTTCTTCTTTATTGGGAAATATGGAAAAAAGCAAAAAAAATAGCCCTAAGCGAAGCATGTTATTTTTGGTTTACCAACTTCATTAAATCCACGTCATTACCCAAGAGTACTTGATTGCTGTCAATACGACCTTTTAATGGCCCATTTTCTAGCTTTAGCACCCCTCTTGGACATACTGCGGAACAAATTCCACAGCCCACGCAGCTTGAGCGCACAATATTCTCCCCCTTTTGGGCATAGGCGCGCACGTCAATCCCCATTTCACAATAGGTCGAACAGTTACCACATGAGATACATTGCCCCCCATTGGTGGTAATTCTAAACTTTGAAAATAAACGTTGTTGAAATCCCATCATACCCGCCATTGGGCAGCCAAAACGACACCAACCCCTATTGCCTAATATGGGATAAAAACCTGTTCCAATAACACCAGAGAAGATGCTACCAATTAAGAAACTATAAGTTTTTCGTAAAGTGCCTGATTTAAATAGGAAAACATGACCGTCACCGCTATAGAAATGAAAACCGATCAAGGCCAGAATAATAACAAGATAACCTACAGCTCCATATTTTGCATCTTTCTTGAATTCATCGCGTTTAAAAATCATAACCAAGGCGAAAACAGTTGTGAGTAGCACCCCCACCCCAATGAGAAAAGTGCTTTTTGTAAGCCAGTATTTACTGGTGTCTTTACCCAAATAGGAGTAAATCACTGCCGTTGTCATCAAGGTGACGAATACAATAACACTATGGACAACCCATCGCTCTATTTTCCACGCCCGAACACTTTTATCGCTTAACTGCCTAAAAGAATCCCCCACGGTTTCGGCGAGCCCCCCACAGCCACAGACCCAAGAACAATACCATCTTTTTCCAAACTTATAAGTTAAAAATGGAGTAATGATAAATACCGATGCAACGGCGAAGATGAGCATTGCAAAACCAATATCGCCTGAGCTTAAAAAGCCTTTTATTCGATAGCTTTCAAAATTGTAGTAATTGAGCGGCCATATATTCTTTAAATCAAGAAAAGGAAGACTACCTCCCTGTAGTACGGAACTACCATTCAATCGTGCCATAAATTCGGGTATCAAAAAGGCGAAGGCAGTTTGAAAGAACATAACGCTCATCGTTCGGATACGTTCGTAACGATTGTGTCTGTATTTCAATAGGAACTTAATACCAAATGCCAGGATGCCTACGGTGTATAGTGTGCCATAGACAAACCACTGGCTGGCGGGGTTGCCACTCAGTATCTTACTTAGCGGATCAAATAGGGCTATAATTCCTGTATTTTCCCCTTTACTGGCCAATCCCAAATATTCAGGATAGAAATAAAGGACAATGTAAAAACCTGTAATGGCGATGCCCAATAACCAACCACCAAGCCCTAAATTGGAAATTGATCTAAACCAGACCTTATCATTTTTGATCCCGGGATATTTCCCTCGGTATAAATCCCAAGAAAACCAAACGATTCCAGTAAAAATACTGGTCAGCGCAGTAATCAACCATATGGCCCTATTGGGAAATTCTACATTAAAGGCGGCCAATAGAATAATGGCCAGGCCGAACATCCCAATCAAAGTAGCCAATTTTTGATTTTTACTAAGTGTAACCGGTGGTTGCCCTGTTAGGGCCATACTTCTATCGTAAGTGCTCATTTTTGGTTAGTTGAATTGAAATATTCTTTTGATGCTTTTCTTTTTTGGGTGGATGGATTTTCCATAATCCGAATTGTACTTGTTTATAATTTCCTTTTCAAATTGTTTGTAAAACTCGGGGTCAAAGTTGGCATCTACCAAGTGTTTCATTACAAAATCCACATCACGCCCTTCTGTCAACCAACGGTCAAAAATCTCATGGCGCATTCGAATTCCAAACGTATTGATCCCAAGAAAAAGTCCTGATTCTTTGTGAAAGGCTATGGTGACGCAAACCTTTTCTTTAGCGTGTCTCCAATGAAACTGTTCTTCATGGTCTTTTTTGCCCCTTGCTCCGAATACCCAACCATACGTTTGATATTCGATATCTAAAAACTTAGCGGAGTTAAACCAGTGCCCTGGCTTATATTCAATACGATTGCCGCAAATGGTCTGGGCGACGGTTTCGCCCATCATTCGACCAGTATACCAAACTGCTTCAATAGGTCTTCGGTTTCCAATACCTTCATGTTGCTCTGCGCAGTCGCCAATAGCATATATATCTGGTATATTGGTCTCTAAATGGCGATTGACCTTAATCCCTCTTCCCAATGAAATACCTGAATCTTTTAAAAAATCAATGTTCGGGGCAACACCGGCCGTTAAGCCCACTACGTTGCATTCCAACACTTCACCTGTTTCTTGAATAACGACTGATTTCACCTTTCCGATACCATCGGATATAATTTCCTTTAGATTGGTACCCAGCCGTAAATCAATATGGTGTTCCAAAATATGCTCATTGATCATTTGGGATTCCCCATCAGGCAGTACTCCGTTCCAAAAACTATTTT
>JBHJJC010000002.1:0-37102 GCA_050042945.1 Croceivirga sp. | reverse complement strand
TGATGAAATTGATACGGATAGTATTGTTGACGTCACCGTCAACAACATTTTGGGCAAACTCGACCCGCATTCGGTTTATATTCCCAGAGAACAAATGGCCGCGGTTGAAGAGAATATGAAAGGTGATTTTGTGGGTATTGGTATCCGGTTCAATAAATTTCGTGATACCGTAACCGTTGTGCGCACCATAAAGGACGGCCCCAGTGAAAAAAATGGACTACGGGCAGGGGATAAAATCTTGATGGCCGATGGTGATACATTGTACGGTAAGCGCATTCCCAATAGTAGCTTGGTCGAAAAACTAAAGGGAAAAAGCGGAACGAAAGTGAAACTACAGGTTTTTAGAAAGTCTGAAAACAAAACATTTGATGTCACATTAAGGCGTGATGTTGTACCCATTCGAAGTGTTGTAGCAACTTTTATGTTGACCAATGATATGGGCTATCTTCAAATAAATCGTTTTGCGGAATCGACTTTTAAAGAATTCAAGACGGCCTTATTTGAATTGGAAAAGCGAGGGGCCAAAAAACTGGTTTAGGATTTAAGGGATAACCCTGGGGGGTATTTAGGTATCGCCGAGAATATGGCCGATGAATTTTTGGAGGACGGTAAACTCATTCTTTTCACCAAAAACAAAAAGGGTAAGATCAATAAGGCCTATGCTACCAATCGCGGAAACTTTGAAAACCGACCGGTCTATGTACTGATCAATGAACGTTCGGCATCAGCCAGTGAGATTATTGCCGGAGCTTTACAAGATAATGATGTGGGTACCATTATTGGGCGTCGTTCTTTCGGAAAGGGTTTGGTGCAACGTGAGATGGATTTAGGGGACGGATCGGCCGTTCGACTTACCGTGTCAAGATATTATACCCCAACAGGGCGTTCGATTCAGAAACCATATACCAATGGCAATGAAGATTATTACCACAAATTTATGGATCGTTACAATAGTGGTGAAATGGTTTCTGTCGATAGTATTAAAGTAGCTGATTCCTTACGTTTTGTTACACCTAAAGGTAAGGTGGTCTATGGAGGAGGTGGAATTATACCGGACGTTTTTGTACCGATAGGTACATTAGACGAGGAAAAAGTGGAAAGTTTGGATTCTTCTGGCTTCTTCTCTGATTTTACGTTTCGGTTTTTAGAGTTGGATAGAAGTCGTTTTCATAATTATCCGCAGAATGAGTTTGTAGATGACTATCACGTTGATGATATTATTTTCGAAAGGTTTATCGATTACTTGCTCAATCGCAATATTAAAATGGATTTTTACGGTAATGAAAGAAAGATAAAAACCTATCTCAAGGCAAATATCGCTGAACAGTTGTATTCCCCGAATTTGGCTTCACAGATTAAATCATCTCACGACGCCATGCTCAAAAAGGTTTTGGAATTGGATGCGGATGAATTAACGACACAAACACAGGACGTTCCTCAGAATTAGGCAATATATCTATCCTTGCGAATAGTGCTTTAAAGTGACTATTCATTCAAGTCTTCCCCTCTAAAAAAGGGTTCCGCATCTTCTATAAAGAGAACCAATATTGAAGTCAAACAAAGACTTATATTTCTTTACGCAAAAGGAAAGAAAATTTTATGTGGAACGTGCGTCTACCCGTCTTATTTTTCCTTTAATTTTTCTTCCACTTTTTTTGAAGCCGCGAAAATCAATAATAAGACGATGGCGCAGGCAGAGGCCATAATACCAATACAAGCTATTAAACTGTTACCTTCAAAAAGATTATTGAAATCCAACAAGGTCACATTATAAATGGCCAATGCAGCGGCCAAAAATACCAAGACTAACAGTACCGTTCTATTCATTTTTCTTTTCTTAAAACAATTGGCTAACGTTCGTTGCAAAAAGTTTCACCGAAATCGCCAACAAAACTACACCAAAAACCTTTCGAATCACGCTCAATCCGTTTTTGCCGAGCACTTTCTCGATTTTTTGCGATGACTTCAAAACAATATAAACGAATAACACATTGATCAAGATAGCAACAACGATATTTTGAACTTCATATTCTGCTCGAAGGGCCAAGATTGAAGTCAATGTTCCTGCGCCCGCTATTAAAGGGAATGCAATAGGTACAATGGAAGCTGTTTCAGGTTCATCATCGCGAAAAAGGGTAATTCCCAAAACCATCTCAATAGCCAAAAAGAAAATGACAAGGGCCCCGGCCACGGCAAACGAGTTTACATCAATACCTATGAGGTTAAGAATACTTTCACCAACAAATAAAAAAGCAATCATAATGCCGACGGCCACCAAAGAGGCTTTTTCTGATTGAATATGACCTACCTTTGCACGTAGCGAAATAATAATGGGAACGCTTCCCAAAATATCGATTACCGCAAATAACACCATGCTGGCCGTTGCAATTTCCTTAAGGTCCAACTGCATTTTCAGGTACTTTAAAACGACGGTAAATCTACGCCCAAAAAACGTTGATTGGATTTTGAATCGAAAAGAAAATTTCTATTCTTAATTTTACCTCATGTTTCAAATTTCCAACACCCTTATTTCTGAAGAGATATTAGAAAATGATTTTGTCTGTAATTTGAATTCTTGTAAGGGTGCCTGTTGTGTTGAAGGGCAAGGTGGTGCACCTCTTGAAGAAGAGGAAACAAAGATTTTGGATGAAGTCTTTGAAAAAGTAAAGCCCTATTTGCGTAAAGAGGGTATTGTCGCCATAGAAACCCAGGGAACATCAATTAAGGGTGAAGATGGGGAATGGGAAACTCCATTGGTAAACAAACAGGAGTGTGCGTATGTCATTTTTGATAAACGAAACATCGCTAAATGTGGATTGGAAGAGGCCTACAATCAGGGTGTCATTGATTGGAAAAAACCGGTCTCTTGTCACCTATACCCCATACGCACTAGAACATATTCTGAATTTACTGCAGTGAATTATCACAAGTGGACCATCTGTGACCCAGCTTGCGCTTTGGGCGATGAATTGAAAGTGCCCATTTATAGATTTGTAAAGGAAGCTTTGATTCGAAAGTTTGGCAATGTCTGGTACAATGAACTTGAATTGGTAGCTAAAGAACATGCTAAACCGTAGGAATTTCCAAGACCACCTTCGTTCCTTTTGCCTTGCCATTATCATCAAAAAGATCAATGATTTCAACATCAAAGCCATATTGATAGTCTTTAGCGAAATTGGCTAATCTTTCTTTGGTAATATCGATACCGACCGATTTCCTTTTAAGTACTCGATTTTCCTTTATTTTTTCAGAAGCTGCACGCCCTACCCCATTGTCGACAATACTTATGAGCATATGAATATCATCTTTTCGTGATACGTTAAGCCAGAGTTTTTTTTCCCCTTCTTTGGCCGACAATCCGTGCCAGATGGCATTCTCCAAAAATGGTTGTAAGACCAAAGAAGGTATTTTAACCATTTCAGGGTTTATGGGGTCCTCAACGGTAATGGTGTAGTGAATACCTTCTGAAAAACGAATGTTCTCGATGTTGAGATAGAGTTCAACGGTCTCCAACTCTTCGGCCAGTGTAGTTTCTTTTAGGGTTGACCCATCCAAAATCCGACGTACTAATTTTGAGAACTTATTGAGGTAATGAACCGCATTTTTCTTATCGTTATTAATAATGTAGAGTTTGATGGAGTTTAATGAATTGAACAAAAAATGAGGGTTCATTTGGCTTCTAAGCATATTTTGTTCCAAGCTCATGACCTTTTTTTCATAGTTCGATTGGTATTGACGATACATGATAAAGAGAATGGTTGCCACTAATCCAATGACCAGGGTACTCACCAAAATAGTGGTCTGGTTTCGTCGCAACCTCAGTTTGACCAACTCATTTTCGTTCGCTAGGGTCGATATTTCATTATCGCGTTTTTCGGATTCATACCGCAATATCAAATCATTGATATACCTAAGATTCCGTTCGTCTTTAATTTCTTTATCAAATTCTTCTGCTTCTTGATAGTACGCTAAGGCTTTTTTATAGTTTTCCCTTTTGGTTTCAAGTTGGGAAAGAAGTCTGTTGGCATACACCACATTGCGCGATAACGAGTTTTCGATGGCCATTTTGAGGCCGTGTTGCATGTTTTCTTCCGCTTTTGGCAGATTTCCCAGCTCCATGTTGGCCCAACCCGTATTGATTAAAACCACCGACCATATCAGCTTGTCTTTGATATCTGACACCGGTTTTGCAAGTTTTTCTAAAATGGAGAGTGCCTCTTTATACTTTTCTTTCTTCAAATAGACTTGAGCAATACCGTTTTCTGAGAAAACCTTTCCGTAATCATTCGGAATCTCCTCATTGAGAGCCAGTGCCTTTTGATATTGTGCCAGGGCCCTATCTAAATCTCCTTTTTGTTCCAAACAGTCACCGATATTTTGGTTGTTAATGGCGAGTCCTAATTTGTTGTTCAATTCCCCTTCAAGCGCTAACGCGCGTTCAAACTGTGCAATAGCCAAGTCGTATTGACCCAGAAGCTTATAAAGATTACCGATACTGTTTAAGGCCACGTTGATATTTCTCTTAATATGTACAGAGGGTTCGTCAATGGATTCAGCAACTTCTAGCGCGCGCTGGCTATAATCCAATGCCGTTTTTATGGCATCTGTTCTGCGGTAAACCACACCGATCATATTCAAGCTAAAGACTTCAAACTCCTTATTATTAATTTTTTGGGATAGCTCTAGCGCTTCTTCATGCAAGTCCAATGCCCTTCTGAAGGCTGAGAGATAACGGTATACAGTGCCTTTTTGATTAATGAGATACGAAATGGCCTCAGGATGGGTAGCCTCATCCAATCGGCTCAGTATTGTATTCATGGCAACGGTGTCGCGTTTGGAAGGCCGCAACAATTTGTCAATTTCGGCATACGACCGGGGATTCGTGCTCAATACGGTTTGAATGGTCTCCTCAAGCTCTGCTTCTTGAGCGGTAATGGCGTTTAGCGAAAAAATCAACCAGATACAAGTAAGACCAAGTAGCATACTTGGTCTTACATCGATGATATCATTTTTTTCTTTGAAAAGCTGAAGCATTCAAAATAGTTATAACAAATCTAGAAAGTCTGACTTTTTTTGTCTTGAAACAGGAATTTTATGATTGGTTTTGAGTATCACATAACCATCGGTTTTTATAAACTCCTTTATTTTGCCCAGATTGACGATAAATGAGTTGTGAACCCTAAAAAAAGACTCGGAAGGTAAGATTTCATTGACTTCCTTTAGTTTTTTGGTGAGTAGTATTTTTTGCCCATCCTCTAAATATAACGTGCTGTAATTGCCATCAGATTCCGCATAAAGAATTTCTTCGCTTTCCAAAAAAAGTAATTTTCCATCCGTGTTGATGGTAATCTTTTTTTGTAAGGATCTTGAATTGAAATTCAGGAGGATCTGTTCAAGTTTTTCGGCAGTTTGGTTTTTGTCGTTAAACTTTTTGATTTTGCTGATGGTATCGTTTAGGTCATCTGTATCAATAGGTTTTAATAAATAGTCTACTGCTTCATTTTTAAGGGCTTTGAGGGCATATTGATTGTATGCTGTGGTTATTACAACAGGAAAATTCTTGTTTTTTAGGTTCTTGATGAATTGAAACCCATCCATAATGGGCATTTCAATATCCAAGAAAAGGCAATCTGGGGTATTGCGCTCAAGGTACCCCAAAGCTTCGTGGGCATCAGTAAACGAGGCAATGACTTTGACTTCATCACTCAAATTGCTCAACTCCCAACTTAAACTTTCAAGGGCTTTGGCCTCATCGTCTACTAATACTGCTTCTAACATGACTTAAAGATTGAATGAATATATAAAAATAGGAGTTAAGGCATTTGCATCCTCAGAATTATGTGCATTTGGGTCTGTCAAGCTTATAATTGGGTTGAAATAGGTTAAGAATGGACTTATGGGAAAACCCTTCGTGTACTAGGATTTTTGGTTACCTAAAACCCTGTTTTCCATTTACACATAAATCTGTACCATTTATACAAACCCCAAAAAAAGCCATTGAACCCTTTTTAGTTTTGGACACCAGGAGTAGTGTTTATTCATCAACCCGACCAAAAATGAGAAAGTCACTTTTATTGTTTGTTGCGTTTTTAACCGTTCTGGTATTTGCCGCAATTATAGAAGCAAAGGAAGAAGCTCAGGCACAAGATATTGTAGCAATGAATAAAGATGCACAACAATGATTTATACCAACCATCGTACGGCCGACCAAAGTATGCGTAAGCATGTGAATAAATAAAATAGTTAATGTTGCTTTCGAGCAAACCTTCTTGGGTTTCGGGGGAACTACCTGAGGGGTTAAACTCAAATGAAGTGATATTGGCCGTACGGTTTGGTAAACTGGAAGAAAGACCGAAAAGTATAAATCATACTTTTTGGTCTTTTTATTTTGTTTGGCTGAAGGCCTGACGGCTTTTGTTCCAGTTGGAAGGTATCTTTTTCTATAAAAAACCCTTATAAGGGCTTTAATCTCACCTGATTGAGCTTGGTTTTACAACGACCAGGCTTTGCCACCGGTGAGTTCGGTGACATCACCACAACCGATATATTCCCCTGGAATCGGTAGATAGGCCAGCACTTCTTCCCCAACATATTCAGAGCTTTTGTAGCCCCAGATGGCCATGTCGCGAATATTTCCCGCAAAGGCATAGCAGGCCACATCGTCATCCAATTGGGTGGCTTTTCCACCAGTCATCATAGCTTCCATATAATCTTCTATCGCCTCTTGTTGGGCTTCTTCCTCCTCATCAGTACGTTTGGCGAGATATTTTGCCAATAATGGCTCAAAATCTTCGGCTTCGATATCGGTTAAAGACGACTTACCTGATTCCGTTAACAGCTTTCCCATAAACTTATCCATTAAAAGCTTGGTGAAACCTTGTTGTTCTTCCGGTAAAACCTCCTTCGCAAATCCATCGATAAATACATGAACATTCACTTCAGTTGCAGACGGTGTATCCGTTTTCGGTAAAATAACATCAACCATTTGAGCGAGGGCATAACCTTTGTCCTTTTCAAAAAAAGAAGGAACCCATTCTGCGTAGGGCATTTTTTCTTTACAAGACTGTAAAACGCTTAATAAAGCGGGCGTGGCAGCGGCATAGCCAAAAACCATGCCCATATTTTTGAGTGCTGATCTTCTTTTCATAGCGATTAAATATTACCTTTTTTGAGTTCACTGGCCGCATGATTGGCTGCTCTTGCCGTAAAGGCCATATAGGTCAATGACGGATTTACACAAGCCGCTGAGGTCATAAAGGCCCCATCCGTAACATAGACGTTTTGGCAGGCATGCACTTGATTGTATCCATTTAAAACAGAGGTTTTGGGGTCACGACCCATACGTGCGGTTCCCATCTCATGAATGCCAAGGCCTAATGCCCCAGGATTATCAAACTCTTTTACATCCCTAAGGCCTGCTTTGGTAAGCATTTCTGCTGCCTGCTCCTTCATGTCTTTCCGCATCTCCCACTCGTTCTCACCAAATTCAGCATCAAAGGTAACCGTTGGTAATCCCCACTGGTCTAGCTTGTCATAATCTAAAGTCATGCGGTTCTCCTCGTTTGGCAATACCTCACCAAAACCACCCATTCCGAATGTCCATCTTCCTGGTTTGAGTATAGCATCTTTCAGATCTTTGCCATGTGATAGTTCTGCAATAACATCTTCCCAATCACCTCGACTTGCCCCACCTTGATACCCATAGCCCCTTAAGAATTTATCGGTATTGCTGTCGCCGCCAATATTTCTGAATCGCGGCAGATATATCCCATTGGGTTTTCTTCCTTTGTAATATTTGTCTTCAAATCCATCAAACTTTCCGCCAGCGCCAACACCTAGGTGATGGTCCATGATGTTTCTTCCTAGCTGGTCCGAATCATTCCCGAGACCATTTTCAAAACGATCGGATTTTGATTGCATCAAAATCGAGGTTGAAGCGATGGCAGAGGCACATAAAAATATAACCTTGGCTTTGAATTCGAATTCTTCTTTGGTAACACGGTCGATAATCTTGACTCCAGTTGCCTTTTTGGTATCAGGGTCATACATGACTTGATGTACTATGGAATCGGGTCGTAGGGTCATATTTCCAGTAGCTTCTGCTGCAGGCAAACTGGAAGAAAGACTACTGAAGTAGGCTCCAAATGGACATCCCCGTATACAACGGTTTCTAAATTGGCATCTTACCCTACCGTTTCCTTCATACTGTTTATCACTATTAATGTGGGCAACGCGTCCGGCGGTAATTACCCTACCGTCAAAATGTTCGGCAACTTTTTCACGAACATGCTGTTCCAGACAATTGAGCTCCATCATTGGTTCAAAAACACTGTCGGGTAGTTGCGATAGTCCCAATGGCTCTCCCGAAATACCCACATAGCGTTCTACATACTCGTACCAAGGGGCAATATCTTTATATCGTACCGGCCAATCGACACCGTGACCGTCTTTTTTGTTGGCTTCAAAATCTAGGTCGCTCCAACGATAACTATGCCGACCCCACATTATGGATCGCCCTCCGACGTGATAACCGCGCATCCAATCAAAACGTTTGGTTTCATTGTAGGGGTGGTCAATATCGTTTACAAACCAATGTTTCGAATCTGCTCGAGTTGTGTATCCCGTTCTATTTTGCTTTTCTTGATTCTTTAGGTCTTCTTGAGTCGGTTGTCTTGCGTGGGCAAAATCCCAGGTATCCATATTGGCTGTGACGTAATCTTCACGGTGCTTAACCATTCGCCCACGTTCGAGAACCAAAGTCTTCAACCCTTTTTCACATAATTCTTTAGCGGCCCAACCTCCACTAATCCCGGTTCCAACAACAATTGCATCATATGATTCCTGTTCTTCGTTGTAATAAAATTCACTCATTTAGAATACCGTTGTTTATTTCATAAAAGTATTAAATATTAAATTAATTTTCTACATTTAATCCTTAGTGAGATTAAGAAATTCGCACTATAACGTTATAGTGGTTGTCAACCTTTTAAATACTTAAAATACCAATAAAATGAAACGAAGAAAGTTTATTAACCGAGGTGCCACGATGGGCACGGGTCTTCTGTTTTTGGGAACCTATGCCTGTAAACAAGAAAAGAAAAAAGAGACCCCTGAAGTAGAGGAGCAAGCAGAAATTGTATCATCACCTGAGTTATTTTTCAAGCTTTCTTTGGCGCAATGGTCCATTAATAAAATGATTCGTGAAGGTGGTGTTGATCCCTACACCTTTGCCGAAAAGGCCAAAGCACTTGGTTTTAATGGTCTGGAATATGTGAGTGGGTTGTACTATCCTGAACTTGAAGCTGCTGGTTTTTCCGAGGAGGCCATGAAAAATTTTGTGGACAAAAGTAATGCTGAGGCAGAAAAGCACGGAATGGAAAATGTTCTTATCATGATCGATCGTCAAGGAAACTTGGCTGCTGCTGACACTTCAGAACGCAATGCCGCGGTCGAAAACCACTATAAATGGGTTGATGCTGCTCAAGCAATGGGATGCCATTCCATACGTGTCAATCTAAATGGCAGTACCGAACAAGAAGAATGGACCAATGCCTCTGTAGATGGACTTAAGAAATTGGCCACCTACGCCCAATCAAAAAATATCAACGTAATTGTTGAAAACCATGGTGGGTTCTCTTCTAACGGGGCGTTGTTAGCAAATGTTATGACCAAGGTGGCCATGGATAATTGCGGAACATTACCAGACTTTGGTAATTTCTGTATGGAATGGGCCGAATGGCCCGAATGCAATGACTGGTACGATAGGTATAAAGGAACGACCGAACTTATGCCCTTTGCCAAAGCAGTAAGTGCAAAATCACATGATTTTGACGAAAATGGTAATGAAATCAACACCGATTATGTGAAAATGCTTGAAATTGTAAAAAATGCAGGGTATACAGGATATATTGGTGTAGAGTATGAGGGAACTGAAATTGGTGAAGAACAGGGAATTATCGCCACCCGAGACCTTTTGGTCAAGGTAGGGCAGCAAATGTCATAACCGTATTTTTCAATGCGTTCTTTGTTCAACCAGCTTTTTGATTACAATTTTTATTGTAACAAAAAAATTATAGAAAAGGTAAAGACCCTAAAATCACCTCCGAAAAGGAGCGTAGAACTGTTCAGTCATATTTTGAACACTCACCATATTTGGAACAAACGGCTACTTGATGAGGAATGGACATGTGACGTTTGGGAACTACATGAAGTGAACGTTTGGGAAGATATCCACTACGAAAACCAGCGCACCACCTTTGAAATCATTACCAATACGGAAGATTATACAAAACGAGTCGATTACAAAACGACAGAGGGGCGGGTTTTTGCCAATGAGTTGAAAGATATTTTGTTTCATATCATTAATCATTCAACATATCATCGTGCGCAAATAGCCGTAGATTTTAAAGGGGAAAAGATGGCATTGGAAGGGTTTGACTATATTCATTACAAGCGATAATCCAGCGCCACGCCCTATGAATCGCTCTACAAAATTTCAATTGTCGTTCATGATGTTCCTTGAGTTTTTTATTTGGGGGGGCTGGTTTGTGACCTTAGGAACTTTTTTAGGGGATAACTTAAAGGCGTCAGGAGGAGAAATTGCCCAGGCTTTTTCAACGCAATCTTGGGGTGCTATTGTCGCTCCTTTTATCATCGGGCTTGTTGCTGATCGATATTTTAATGCAGAACGTATTTTAGGGGTCCTTCATCTCTTAGGAGCCCTTTTCCTATATCAAATGTATCGGGCGAATGACTTTTTTGTCTTTTACCCGTATGTTCTTGGTTATATGGTCTTATACATGCCCACTTTAGCTCTGGTGAATTCCATTTCATTCAATCAAATGAAGAACCCAGCGAAAGAGTTTTCATTGATTCGGGTGTTTGGTACCATTGGCTGGATTATCGCCGGCTTGACCATCAGCTATATTTTTGTTTGGGATGCTCCTGAAGCTCGGGCTCAAGGAATGTTAAAAAATACATTTTTAATGGTTGGGATAGCGTCGGCTGTTTTAGGGTTGTTTAGTTTCACCTTGCCGAAAACACCACCGAGGGTTTCCAAAGAAGACAAAGTGAGTTTAGGAAAACTCTTGGGTTTAGATGCTTTGAAACTTTTAAAGGATAGGAACTTTTTGGTCTTCTTTATGGCTTCCATTTTAATATGTATTCCTTTAGCATTTTATTATCAAAATGCGAATCCTTTCCTGTCTGAAATTGGCATGGAAAATCCCACGGGAAAAATGACCATTGGTCAAGCTTCAGAAGTACTATTTATGATTTTGTTGCCTGTTTTTTTTACCAAGTTCGGGTTTAAGAAAACCATTTTGGTGGGAATGCTCGCCTGGATGATCAGATATCTTTTATTTGCCTATGGAAATGCCAACGAGCTGACCTTTATGCTTATTTTGGGCATCGCACTTCATGGCATCAGTTATGATTTTTTCTTCGTCTCAGGTCAAATTTATACAGATACCAAAGCAGGAGAACAATATAAAAGTGCTGCTCAGGGTTTGATTACCTTGGCAACTTATGGGGTGGGGATGCTGATAGGTTTCTGGATTGCCGGTAAAATAGCAGATATGTATTTGTTGGCCGAAGGCAACCATATTTGGGAGAGTATTTGGATGTATCCAGCTCTATTTGCAGCCGTGGTCTTTGCGCTTTTTGCCCTAATTTTCAAAAATGAGAAAATTGAATACAAAAATTAAACAACAGTAAACCAACTAAATATGGAAAGTATCAATAAAAACAAACTTTTTTGGGCCGCTTGCATTTCTCTCGTGGTCACCTCGATGACCTTTGCGAATCGAGCAGGTATATTAACCCAACTTGGTGTTGATTTTGGCATTAATAATACGCAATTGGGCTATATCAATAGTATGGCCTTTTTGGGCTTTCCGCTGGCCATGTTGGTAGGGGGTCTTTTGTATAACACATTGGGCCCTAAAAAATTATTGGTTATCGCGTTCATTTGTCACTTGGTTGGCTTGCTAATGACCATTTATGCCGGTGGCTTTTGGACACTGATCATCTCTACCTTTTTTATTGGTGTAGCGAACGGATCTGTTGAGGCCGCCTGTAATCCGATGATCGCTGATATGTATACCGACAACAGAACTGCAATGTTGAATAAATTTCATGTATGGTTTCCAGGAGGTTTGGTCATAGGTTCTTTGGTCTCTAAATTTATGACAGACGCTGGAATGGGATGGGAGTTACAAATTGCTTCAATGTTTATTCCGACTTTGATCTATGGGTTTTTGGTCTTCACCCAAAAATTTCCGGAGAGCGAGAACATCGAGTCCGATACGTCATTAAATATTAAGGCATTGGGCGATCCTTTGTTTCTATTTATGATTGTGTGCATGACCTTGACGGCAACTTCGGAGTTCATTCCACAGCAATGGGTAGAAACCATATTGGGTAAATCCGGGGCAAGTCCAATGCTGGTCTTGGCTTTGGTCACTGGAATTATGGCCTTAGGAAGGTTCTTTGCGGGTCCTTTGATACACAAGCTCAATCCTGTAGGGGTGCTTTTTATGTCTGCCATTATAACGGCAACGGCCATTTTCTTTATGAGTAGTGCAGAAGGGGGAATGATTTATGTCGCCGCCGCTTTGTTTGCCCTGGGGGTTTGCTACTTCTGGCCTACCATGATCGGTTTTGTCTCTGAGTATACCTCAAAGACGGGCGCCTTGGGGATGTCGTTGATGGGGGGTGCGGGAATGTTTGCGGTCTCTATTTGGAATCCGATTATTGGATCACGGTTGGATATGGAAAAAGCGAATGCACTTGGTACCGGGCTTTCAGGGGATTTAGCTGATATTGCAGCCGGAAGGGCCGTTCTTGGTTTTATGGTATGGTTTCCTTTAGCATTGGTTGTATTATTTGGAATTCTATTTTTCCTTAGAAAAAAAATAGAAGAAAGAAGGTTGGTCTTAGAACATCATTAATTTAGATAATTAAAAAAGTAACAATGCCAAAGAAAATTAGACTCGGAATTTTAGGAGGGGGCGGAGATTCACTCATTGGAGTGCTTCATCGGGTAGCTGCATTTATCAATGACAACTACGAACTTGTTGGAGCGGTCTTTAGTCCGGTACATCAAGAAAGTTTGGATTTCGCCAACGAAATTGACATCCCTAGCAATAGAATCTATCCTGATTTTGACACACTGATTGAAGAAGAATTAAAACTGCCAGAAGACGAGCGTATTCAGGTGTGCTCTGTGCAGACCCCTAATTTCTTACACTATCCCATGGCAAAAAAGCTATTGGACAATGGCTTTCACGTGATTTGTGAAAAACCAATGACCATGACCTATGAGGAAGCAAAATCACTACAGGATTCCCACAAAGCTTCTGGAAAGATATTTGCACTTACCCATACCTATACCGGTTACCCCATGGTACGGCAAATGCGCCAGATGATCAAGAATGGGGAGTTGGGAAAAATCCATAAGGTCGATGCCCGGTATTATCAAGGATGGATCAACCCAATTATCCATGATAAGGAAAAACGTTCTTCGGTCTGGCGTTTAGACCCGACCAAGGCGGGTATCAGCTCCTGTATGGGTGATATTGGGGTACATGCCTTTAATCTTTTGGAATTTACGACCGGACTACAAGTAAAATCATTGCTGTGCGACTTTAATTATTTGTACGAAGACAATGTTATGGATGTGGATGGCACTGTCTTGGTCCGAATGGATGATCATGTTAAAGGAGTAATCCGGGCTAGTCAAGTTGCGACCGGGGAAGAGAACGGTTTGGCCATTCGTATTTATGGTGAGAAGGGTGGTTTTGTTTGGGAACAGGAAAGACCGAACTTCTTGTATTTCTTTACCGAGGGGAAACCTTTACAAGTGTACAAACCAGGTCACCCCTATAATTCGAAATTGTCGTTGGATGGCACAAAACTACCACCAGGTCATCCCGAAGGTATTTTTGATTCTATGGCGAATATTTATCTCGGAGCGGCAAAGGCCATTCGTGGAGAGGAATATGATGATGGCGAATTTCCAACAATGGAAGATGGAGTACGCGGCATGAATTTTATTGAAGGTACGGTACATTCACACAAACAAGGAAATGTTTGGATAGATATGGACTAGTTATCCTCCTGTCAAAACACAAAAAAGGCCGCTTTATGCGGCTTTTTTTAACTCTTTTTTAAATTTTGGGTTTCGATTTAAAACTTCCAAGGTACCGTAGGTTTCATGATTCTTGTAACCCATTCTTGATACCCTGTCCGCCAATGGTTATAGTGAATAGCATTAGAAAAACAAGGAGTGGTGATAGAATGATGGCAGGATGTTTGAGTTTCATTAAACGCAATCCAACAATCGAAACGGCCAGGCAGATAGTGCGCGTTACTTGGTAAACCGTACTTTCCTTAGCAATGGAGCCATTGTTGTAGTTTGTTTTTAATTAAAGATTTCTGATTTCGCCAATTGCCTACTTATGTTTTTTAAATCATGACCAGTACCATCTTTATTTGAAGTTCCAAAATAGGCGATTACTAAATCCCTACTTGGTGAAATATATAAACCTTGCCCATGAAAACCACTTTTATAAAAGTCACCATCGGCCATTGTAAAGTCCCATTGATATGTGGAGAAAGCGGGTTTTTCACCATCTAAGAGAATATTAAATGGAATAGAAACGGATGCTTTCAATAGATTTGGTCTGCCTGCTTTCTGAATTTTATCCAAAACGGCCTCGCTAATTACACTCCTAGGAGTCGAAGGTGTAAACAAGAGCCCAACCCTACCTAGGTCCCTCAGGGTGGAACTTATGCCCCCATATACGGCCATGATGTTCCTTATGGGCGTTAACAATAGCCCGTCATTCTCTGCACCTAATGGTTGCCAGATTTCTATTTCCAATATATCTGTATATCGCTCGCCTGTTACCTTTTCAATGAGCCAAGTGAGTACGAAAGTATTGATTCCAGAATAGTCATTGGATAGTCCTTGTTCTTTGTACCTGTTCATTCTTACAATGGCTTCATAAGGATCATTTGGAGTTTCTTCGGTGGAGGGTGACCATCCAATAGCCCCTTCAAATCGCATGTAGCAGGAGTTAAGGTCATTGTACGTTTCCATACCATTTTCAAATTCCCAGCAAATTCCAGAAGCCATATCGAGTATGTTGGAAATTAATATGCCGTCCCAAGCGGTATTTTTTAACTCTGGAATGTATTGCTCAATAGATGTATTTGATTTAATCAATCCTCTATCCTCATAAATACCGACTAAAGCAGCTGCAAAGGGTTTGGAAACCGACATGCAAAGGTGCTTTTGATTGGGATGCATTCTAGGATACGCTTCAAAGACTATCTTCCCATGGTGTATTACCAACAAACCATCAACCGGCATCTCATTGATATAATTGGCCAAACTGATTTTCTTCTTTTTGCGGGATACCTGAAATGAGTCAATAGAAGGTTTTAGATCAAGGGGCAGTTTTCTAGTGTGTTCCGGCTTTTTAATCGTAATATTGGGATAAAATTCTGAAATGTGGGTATAGACGTATCTGGATAGGTCTCCCCCTTCAAATTGACTTGTCAGATTGAATCGCTGATGGTACTCTAGCTTTGTAGATACTGATTTTTCAACCTGGTTTTGAGAATAAACCAATTTAACTGTTAGCAAAAACAGTACTGCGCTTGTTTGGATTTTCTTCATGGTAAAATAAACTACAATGTCGACCGTTATAAACTACTTTCAATATGCTATGGCCATGGGAATTTTTATTCCGTCAAAATTGATGCCCCTCCCTTTTCCACTACAAGATTCGTTCGGTTCTGTGAGACATAAAATCTAGATTTAAAGTATTATAGTGATTACTTTGTATATAGGCTCGTTGATTTTATTTTTTATGGTTTTTGGAAACCGAATTTTACATAGATAAGTTACTCTTTATAAATCACTCTAAATTTTTGATTGGTGCGTTTCCAGTCTTCTTCGGTAAAACCAAGTGCTTTATCAAGTGTCTTTGTGCCAATGGCCCTAAAATAAGCCTCGAAGCCCGACGGGGAATAGCCAAATAACAGTATTACTTCTTCTGTGCCATTATTTTGAAACCCATGCCATAGGTTTCTTGACACGTAGATAAGGTCTCCAACATTCCCTTGTTGTGTGGTATGACCCAAAGTAATTTCAATACTTCCTTTTTGAACGAATAGAAATTCTTCCTCGTTTAAATGTTTATGAATAGGAACGGCATCTCCAGGAGGGATTTTTTCGGTGAGCAAGGAAAATTCTGGTGTGGATTCCTCATTTTTTGCGATTTTAATGGTTACCTCGGCCTTACGTTCGTTGCCGATATACCATGTTTCCCCTTCGCTTGCCTTTAAAACCATTCCTTCGATTTTTTCAGTGGAATATATTTTGGAATAGGCCGCGGGTATTCCCGTCAAACATAGGCCTGAAAACAATCACATTTTGCGGATAAAATCTCTTCTATTATCTTTCATGATACCTATTTTGAAATAAACAATGGCTAGCATTGAATTTAGTTGATTTTTGGTTCTTGTTGTGTTCTACAATGAACGCCACCACCGCCCCAATTAATGGGCAAGGCATCCATTGTCACGATGTCTTGGTTGGGAAAATACTTTTCTAGGATCTCACGGAGTTTTTGGTCTTTCTTTTTCTCGGATTGCGGCATACCCTCTTTCCAATATTCTGATGCAATCACCACCCCATTGGTAATGGTGAAATTGGCGTATTCAAGCGCAGGGACCCACACCACTGAATCTCCTACAACTATTTTCTCTCTTGAAGCCTCATCTAATATCCCATGGTAAAGGTCTTCTGTCATCACCCATGGAAAGTCATAAAGTGAATAATCAGGGGCTTCAATGGTTTCTATATGGTAGGGATGGCCATTGGGTTGTTTGGCTTTTTTTAATTGCTCCAATCCCTTTTGAAGCACTCGGTAATCGTGGTTCAATAGCGCGTTCTTATCCTTATCCTTTTCTGAAATGATGGTGGCAAGGATGGTGGTGTCATTTAAAAAGCGCGTTGTAACATCGATATGTCCGTTGGCACCATTTCCTATAAAGTTATCGACCTTAAAAAGCGGTTGGTCAATGGCTGGAAATTCATCCAACCATATGATTTGGGCCTTTCCCAACTTTTCCAAGAGAATTTGTTCTACCTCCTCTAAACTTCTGTTCGGATTTCGTTGGTTTGCTAATGCCTTATAGGCAAGGATGGTGTTGCTGCTCACTTCCAATGCCCCACCTTCAAAAAATAAGCCTGTAGAATCTTTTTCATACCCATACAACCCTTGTAGGGTATTGGATAAGATTCTCCGAAAATCACCTTCACATTCGCCATAGGCCTCGGTATTACCATAACAGCTCCATTCAAAGTCCAATATTTTGTTTTCCTTACCATCGGTAATAAACATGAGCGGGTCGCGCATCCAAGAGGATTGGTAAGGGAGTCCAATAAATTCGATGCTATCTAGATTGGCATTTAGTTCTTTAAGACGGTGTTTGCCAACCGTCATCAAAGAATCGTTATCAAATACAACCTTGGTTTTAACATACCTTGAGAGGTTGGCTATGAGGGCCAATCTCGTTTCTTCATCCGGAGTGGAATTGTACCTTTCGTAGTTAAAATCGGTCCAGATGGCTTCATGCGGCTCCCATTCAGGTGGGTAGGTGAATTTTATTTCCTCTTTTTGTGATGTTTTACAGGAAATAATAAGTAATCCAATGATTATAAAAATGTACTTCATTTTGGGTTGGATTTGATACTATTAATAAACTTTTGGTTGCGTTTGGTAGCGGCAATGCATCCCGCCTCCATCTTGATTCAGGGATATGGGGTTGATTCCGATGATTTTTTTATTTGGATACAAGTCCTCAAAAATGGCCTGGACTTTAGCATCTTTAGCACTAATTACTCCGTTTTCATCTCCATATTGCGGTAGCATAATGACATTGTTGGTCAAAAGGTAGTTCAGGTAACTACTCGCATAGGCCATTTGAAGCGTATCTCCTCTCGCAACTTTGAAGTATTCCAAATCCTCATCTGACCACCGATCCCCAACAATCATAGTTTCTGTTTTGGGGTCGGTGTGGGGCACTTTTATGATTTGATATTTATTTCCATGGCTATTGGTAGCTGCGGAGAGTATTTCAAAATTTTTGGAAAGAATTTGATAGTTCAATTGATTGATAGGGTGCGTGTCTTTTTTGGCTTGATTTACCCAAGCCAACAAAATGGTGGAGTCATTGGCAAAACGCACAAACTCATCGGTGTGCCCCCCTGTACCGTAGCCAAAGTATTTTCCGGTAATGCGATTGAAATTGTGGGGGTCGTCGGCTACTCCAGAAGGCAACCAGATGACATTTTCGATACCACAACATCGCTCATAATCCGCTTCTATTGCTGCTTTGCTCAGATGTGGATTCCGTTTCAGGGTGATGTCTTCCACTTGTATCACCGTTCCTTGCCCATCGGTTTCAAAGGCACCGCCTTCAATGGCCACTATGGAGGTGATGGTGTCGATTTTAAGCCGCTGCGCGATTTCGCGATCTATTTTCTCATGGGCTCTTGCGCGTTCTGAAATGGAATCTGGAAGTACATTGGCGTAGTTTGTATATTTAAAGTCCACCACTTTGAGTGCTCCTTGTTGCGTTGCAAAAACAGGTCCTGGGTCCCTGTACCAAACATCGGTCGGGGATTGATACACAATGGAAATGTTGGTGGTATCGATACCGAGAGCTAAAAGTGAATCTTTGGCATTGGGCGCCAATGAATCATGCTCAACAATCAAATTCAATTTTACATGTGGATGAATGGCGCGAATCATTTCAAGGGTAACGGTATCGTTATCCATATAGTTCTCAGCGGTCTTGTACCCTAACCAAATGGCTTCATGCGGCTCAAATTCCCCTGGGATTCTAATGGAATTTGATTCTACGGATTCTTTGCTTTGGCAAGAAATCAACAGACCAAATATCAGTATCGAAATAATGGTTTTTTTCATTTTACTGTTTTTAAGTTATTTGTCCACCATATAGGGTGTACAGCTGTATGGACGCCTTCGTTATTTGTTCGCTATATCCTAGATAAGGAGCTGCAACTTGGATACCTTGCTCAAGAATGACCAGCAGACCGACTTTGAGCATAGTTGGATGTATTTTTCCAAGCGCTCCCCGTTCAATCCACCAGAAAATAGGAATAGGCAGCATAGCGAATACAAAACCAAACAAATCAAAATTCCCAGGAAAAGGAGGGAAGTAATAGCGCAATCGTACCCAAGCTACCCATAACAGAATGGTGGTGGCCAATAACATCAAGCGTTTATGGATATCCGGTTTTTTACGCATAATAATTGCAATAATGATTAAGGCACCCACGGTCAACGAGTCAAGAACAGTGCCCAAAAATGTTTGCGCTCCTAGACCTATTCCTGTCTCAATTTCCCGAGTGGCCGTTACAAAACCAACGCGTTGTAATGTGATGACAATTCCAATCGATACAACTATACCCAACCATCCCAACTTCATATGAAGTTTTGGATTGGCACGATTGATAAGAGCAGATTGAACCAAAAACAAAACCAACCAAGAAGCACTGAAGAAACCATGGATGTGATAAATAGGGTCAAAGGACTTGGCTTCGGTCAGTGGACGAAAATAGGTGGGAATAAATCCAATAACTGTAATTGCAATACCAAGAATGGCAAAACGCAAATAGTGTTTTGATAAACTCGAATTTAGCCTTTTATGAATTGCTTTTGCCACCGTATTTCCGATATAGTTTTAGTTTTTGTCCAATACTCATGAGGCTACCTCCCGATGTAGTCTCCAATTCCCATCCTTTCTTTTTTTGAGGATAGCCAGAAATGTATCTTCAAGTTCTTTGGGTTTCCCTTGGTCATCTGTATAGTAGGTCTTGCGCCTTCCAGAACCGTAAGCAACTGAATCACTTACGATTACGGTCTCCATGGGATACACGGATACACTATCATAGGGTATACCCCCACGTTCTTTGGCTATTTCGGCCATAGCCTGCCATGAGACCGTGCCTGGATTGACCGTCTTATAGTTCAGGGGGATACAAGCAGCCAAATTTTGATATTGTTTTTCCTTAATTGTTTTTATATAGAACATTCTGGACCGTTCTATTTTGTCATATTCTTCCTTGAGATTTGAATTTGGTTCTTGGCTGAAGGAAAAGGTAGCACTAACCATTAGGATTATTAGCAATACGATGTTTTTCATTTTCTTTTGGTGTTTACAATGGGTCATTTAGTTTTCAAAAATTACCGTATTGGGATGGAAATTTTTCCATGCCCATTGGTACACTAAGGTGGTGGGCATTGCAGCACCCATATTGTCTTCTGCCCACGCAGTTAAGCCCGATTGGTCAAAATAGATGGTAATGGTTTTACCCGCCAATTGATATTCCAAAGGAGATTCTTTTTTAAAGAGTTCTTCCAATGGGAAGTAGAAGGATGCTTCTGCCATTTCAATACCTATTCCAAGGTTCTCAGGTTGATGTTTTTCAGCCATATGGAAGTTACCTTCTTCAGGTTGCCAAGAGGTATAATACGGCCTTGCAAACACCAATGAAGGGAAGGCCGCCCCGGTAGTGTCTTTGTTGATTAAGACTTTGGTGTTGGGATACTTGCCTTTCCAGAAACCCCATGTGGTTTGAACCGTGGGACGTAAGTTCAGCTTGGTTTCCTTAAGGTCACCGTGAATTGCCTTGTTCGATAATTGGTTCCATACCGAGCCTGTTTTTCTATCCACCATCAAAAGGTTGTTGTTCATAAGGGCTCTGCCGAAATCAAAGCCTTGCGTGTCCCCAGAAATAGTGCCTTCAAACAGTTGGGCCGAACCCACCAATCCACACCAGGTCACCAAGTACTGCTCATCGTTCAATGTGAGGTTGGCTACTTCAAACCCTTCCAAATACAATAGCGGTAATGCTATTTGGGTATCCTCAAGCGTAATTCCCATGACGAGATCCGCATCGTTCAAGGCCACCTTATTGGGATCGGCAAATTCAAGTTTGTCCAATCCCCGATACACGGGCATGTTAAATGCCTTTGGTTCTTGCCCGGGCCATTCCTGGGCTACCAATTCGATGGTTTTCGAGTCCATGGTTGGAGTTTCTTCCTTATGGGTGTTTTTTGACTTACAGGAAATGATAGCTAGAAATACAATGGAGTAGTAAATGGGTTGGAATCTGTTCATAGATATTTATAATTTGCTATTATTTTGATTGAACCCTTTTGGACTATTTAGCTGATACCTTCTTGAGTTTTTTTCTAAGTCGAAAAGCGATAATTGTGGGAATAAGCGCTATCAACAATCCAATCAGCAATCCTGTTCCACCAATAAAAACTATGGGAACATTGGTGTCAATGTCATGCCGATGGTTCCATATCTCAACGATTTTTCCGTCCTGGATTCGAAACACGTTTATTATTGGAATGCTCCCGGTTCCAAACATGACTTTAGCCATAAAAGAATCCGCTTTATAATTGGCTGTCCAGCGTGTGGCCACCAAGTCACCTTCTGCTATTTGGTAATCGATTTTAGAGTCCCAAGAACCACCTTCCCAAAACCTATCGGCAATGATTTTCTGTTCTATTGCTGGTTCGGTTACCCCTTTTCGGTCTCCTATATCATGAACTATGTATTCCTCCGCTACGTAATCTGTGTACTTGTCTGTATTGTTGGTAAACCAAAGGTCCTGGTAAAAATTGCGGGCGATTTCTTTATTTACTTCTTCTGGAGAACCTCCTTGTTTATCATGGGCTTGGCTTATCATGTGGTGGACTATTTTCCATTCGCCCGCCATTTTTTGATAGACTCTTAAATGATTAATCATCCGATCTTTCATTGGACTGCCATCGGGCCATTTTTGTCCAGTTCTGATATTAACTGACCTTGCCAAAGCTAGATTGGGTCTTGGAAAAGTAATATCCGGGTCCTGATAGTTGTTTTTTCCAGACATCACAAAGTCAAGACCGAAGATGGTTTCGAGTAAGGTTCTCAGTTCGGTTTTTCCCTGGACTCGGTCCCCAAAAGCATTGGTCCAGTCCACTTCTTCTGCATAGCATTCAAGTACCAAATCCACATCTTTGGCATCCCAACCGGCATCATATTGGGTAATGGATTCCTTGATGACCTCGATATCGGATGTTTGTGCGTTAGTCGATAATGCTAGTGAGCAGAAAAGAACTCCGATTGAAAAAAGCTGTTTTGTTTTCATCTTTAGCTGGTTACCACTTTAAATTGGGGATCTGCATCGAGTTTCAAGCCGTAAAAGGCATTGACGAGATACATAATATTTACCAAGGGTGCCAACATCAAAACATCTTTCCATTCTAAAACATCAATAACAATGATGAAGAATAAAATGGTCAAAATAGCGGAACAAATAAGGGCAACCTTGCGCAGCCATGGTTGTAAAACCTCGCTTTTGAGGTACATTAAGAAGAGGCCCGTAAAGAACATGAGGTTCCCAAAATTGAAGGTGATGATGGCCATTTGGTTGGCCATGCTGGCCAATTCGAAAGGGGTATTGCGATAGCCACCCAACATCAAGGGATAGGTCCATAAAATAATAAATTGACCTATGGCAACAATGGTCCAACCAATACTCTTGTATTGTAATGCAAAATATACTGCTCCTATGGCGACTAGAATCATAATGAGGAATTCTGCCCGCCAATGTCCGCTGTAAATGGTCCAGTTGTCATTGATAAATTGAAAGCGTTCGGCAAGTCCTTCAGGACCTGTTACCATTAAATAGATAAATATTCCAATAACGATGTTGATTAAGAGTGATCCCATGGACCAACAAATTTTAGCTGTTTTCATACGATTGAATTTTGGTTATTACGGAAGTGAAGCTATCCAGAAGTCCCTTGGATGTTTATCACCTATCTCCCAAAACCTATCAGATATGTAACATTGGCCTTAAAAGCCGTAAAATGGAGGCTTTTATGGTATTTAAACTGCTTGAACTGTAGGTTTGCTAGGTCTTGGCAAGATGTTTAGAAGGACTTGCCCCAAATTTTTGGGTAAAGCATTGGGTAAAATAGGAAACGCTGTTAAAGCCACAACTGTAGGCAACTTCAGAAACGGTAAGGCTTTTATCGGCAAGTAAATCGACAGCGCGTTGTAAGCGTATGTCACTGATAAATTCACTAGCGTAAAAATGGGTCAATGCCTTGAGTTTTCGATGCAGTTGCATGCGACTCATACCCATTTCCTGTTGAAAGGCTTCCACGGTAAATGCGGAATTGGAGAGGTTCTCATCTATAATCTCAAGTGCTTTTTTGATAAAAGCCTCTTCCGGGGATTTTACCCTGATTTTAGAAGGGGCCAATCGGAGGGTTTGTTCATATTTTTCTCTAAGCTTCTCGCGCTGGTCGATAAGGTTCTGTACGCGTACCTTTAGCTCTTCATTATCAAAGGGCTTCGTCATAAAATCATCGGCTCCTGTTTTCAATCCATCCAATTTGGTGTCTCGATCGGCTTTTGCCGTGAGCATAATGATAGGAATGTGACTCGTCTTTTCATCCGCCTTAAGGGTTTGGCATACTTCAACGCCGTCTGCTTCGGGCATCATAAGATCCGTAATTATAATATCAGGAATAAATTGTAACGCATCTGTAATGCCTATCTTTCCATTAATCGACTGTTTTACTTGAAACGTATGTTCCAGTAAAGAGCGCATGTGGTTGCTGAGGTCGGGATTGTCCTCCACAAGCAAGACTACTTTTTCGGAAGTTTGAACATCGTTGTCGGCCTTGGTTAAGGTCTCTGGTTTTGTTACCTGGGAGGGTTGCACATTTTTATCCGTTTCATGCCCAATTTGATGGGGTCGATACGCCGACTTATGGATAGGAAATTTCAAGGTAAAGGTGGTGCCTTCACCCAACGTACTATCCACGGAAATATCACCATGGTGAAGGAGGGCCAATTCTTTAGATAAGGTAAGGCCCACTCCGGTACCAGCAGTATTGGGCGCATTCTTTGCACTTTGATGAAAGCGTTTGAAAATAAGCCTGAGGTCTTGTTCAGCAATACCAGGGCCATCGTCTTCAACGGAAACTAGGGCATGCCCATTTTCCGTTAAGGCAGTGATACGCACCTTTCCTTCTTCCGCTGTGAATTTAAACGCATTGGAAAGTAGGTTGTTTAGGATTTTCTGCACCTTATCTTCGTCAAAAAAGGCCGTTTCGGGAGCTTTTTCAAATTGGGTGACAAAATGGACATTTTGAGTTACAGCAAGGGATTCAAATGAGGCACTTACTACCTTAAGGAATTGCTTTAAATCCCCCTCTTGTACCTGTAATGCCAATTCCCCAGCTTCCAATTTGGAGAGGTCCAACAGCTGATTGGTCAAATTGGTCAGTACCTTGGCATTTCGATGGATAACGGACAGCGCATTAGCTGTTTTTGTATTGTTTTTCTGCCCCATAAGTTCCTGTAATGGACTTAAGATAAGGGTCAGCGGAGTCCGAAATTCATGGGAAATGTTGGTAAAGAAGTTGGTCTTTAACGTATCGAGTTCTTTAAGTTTAGCATTTGCCCGATTTTTTAGCTGATATCGGTTATACACGACACCAATAATGACCAAGAGCAGGAAGGCTGCTAGGATGAGATAATTCCGAAGATTGGTTTGTTTTTGAATTTTAAGGGCGGCAATCTCGTTTTCGGCACTCAATAAATCAATTTCTTGTTGTTTTTGTTCGTTTTGGTACTTCTCCTCCATTTCTGCGATATTTTTGGCTGAAGTTGCAGAAAGTAGGCTGTCGTCCCTGGCTTTTACGATCTCTAGGTATTCAAATGCTTTTTTGTAATCATTGGTCGCAGCGTACAAATCACTTAACCTTGATAGGACCCAAGTTTGCATATTGCTTTCGTCCAGAGCATCAAACTTGGATTTGGCTTCTAAAAAATATTTTTCGGCATTGGGATAATCCTTCTTTTTATAATAGGCGAGCGCTAACTGACAGGTGGAATGGGCTTCAGTAGAACGCGAATTGATTTCTTTTGCGATGGATAACGCTTTTTCATACTTCGCTATGGCTTGATCGAACTCTTCCAATTCTACATGGACTTTAGCTAGATATTGTAGTGTATGGGCCATCATGGTCTTATCATTGACCGCTTCAAAATGAGCTAGTGCCAGCCCAAACAACCTTCTGGCCTCTGCAAATTCCTTTAAATTGACTTTTAGAGCTCCCATTTCAGACTGCACTAAAGCGGTCATACGTTTTTCCTTTCCGGCTTTCGCTGCCTCCAAGGCTTTTTTGTAATATGCATCACTCTTTTCGTAATCCCGCAACAAATCGTAGGTGGTTCCAATGTTAAGGAAAGATTTTGCCCTTTTTCTGAGGTCAGAAGCATTGTATTCCAACGCTTTTCTATCAAATCCAATGGATTTTTCATAATTATTACGGAAATAGGCCGTATTGGAAAGAATCGTATAGAATTGAGTCAAGCTTATAGAATCTATGGGAGTCTTTTGGGCAAGTTCCATCCCTAAAAAAGCGATGGAGTCTGCTTCATCCAATTGCTGAAGGGAAGAAAGTGCGCTTCCTTCGCCTATATAGGACTCGATTAGGCCACTTTTTTGCCCAATTTCCTTACCAACCGCTTGGGCCTTTCTATAGGTGATTAGGGCGCTATCTTGATAACCTGTAGTTTCAAAGTATTCCCCTTTCGCCAAAAAGCCATCAAGTTTCCCTTTTTGGTAATTTATGACAGAAGATAGTTCTAAGGATTTTTCCAAATATGTAACAGCTTTATTCTGTTCTTCGAATTTTAAGGCTTCATAGAGCTGTAATAAAGTGGCAACTTTGCTGCTGTCAGCTACTTGGGTATTTAGAATTGAAGTGAGAGAGTCAACTTGGGTTTGGGCCGTCAGGGAAAGTCCAGTGAAACAAAAAATAAAAAAGATGAGTCCCCTGCCAAGCATTGACGATTGTTAAGACCCTTAAATTAAGGAATGCTGTTGAAAAATAAAATGTATCGTTGTGTTTGGCTGTGTAAACCTCAAAAAATTATATTTTCCAGGTTTTGAAGTACAGATATTAACAAGGCTGAATTAACGATAATACGCTACCGTTCAAACACTTTTTCAAAGCGTTCAAAGACCACAATCATGCTTTCCAAAGGCCTTCTGTTAAATTGAGCCAGTTCACGCGTATAATATGCCCAATGTACCTTTTGCCAATGCTCCAGGCTTTTATCGCCTTCACCTTCAAGTCGCGCATGTTCGGCGTGAATCGCAAAATAGGGAATGAGTTTGACCGAGGTCGTACGACAGATGCATTTTGCATCGCCATTCCAGTTGGTTACGACAAAAAAATCTCCAATTTTTGGTAAAGGTTCTTCTCGAAGTTGAAGCCCTAAAAGGGAATGTGACGTTGCTCTTTTGATATCTTTTACAACCAGGTCTGCCAGTGTATCAGCGTCTTTTTCGTTATCCCCGAAATAGCTTACACTGGGCGATAGTGTGTTGACAAATTCTTGATGTTGGTCTAAAAAGTCGCCCCAAAGACTGCGGGCCGAATCGTTTTCCATACAATTTGGTTGTTAGGCAAATTTACCCATTTTAAACTGTTTGGCGGCATGGTTTGCAGCCCTCGCCGTAAAGGCCATATAGGTCAATGAAGGATTCACACAGCTCGCCGACGTCATAAAGGCCCCATCTGTCACATAAACATTGGGCACATCGTGCAGTTGATTGTTTTTGTTGGTTACCGAAGTTCTTGGATTCCAACCCATTCGGGCACCTCCCATTTCGTGAATTCCTAGGCCAGGTCCGGTTTCGGTATCGTAAACATTGATTTCTTTAAAACCAGCAGATTTGAGCATGGTTTCCGCTTCTTGTTTGATGGCTTCACGCATCTTGTACTCGTTTTCTTTAAACTCAACATCAAAGTCAAGTTGGGGCAGCCCCCATTGATCTTTATGGTCTTTGCTCAACGAAACCCTATTGTCGTGGTATGGCAACATTTCACCAAATCCGGTCACCCCGATTTGCCATCCACCTGGTTTTACTATGGCGTCTTTTAAGTCCTTGCCATGGCCTATTTCGGCGACCATTTTTGACCAGTCTTGGCGACTTGCTGCCCCTTGGTACCCAAAACCTCTTAAAAAACCCTTCCGTTGGGTCTTTTCATCAAGGTTTACAAAACGCGGAATGTAGAATCCATTCGGTCGTCTCCCTATATAATATTTATCCAAGTGGCCATCAACTTTTGCCGAAGCACCCAATTGATAGTGGTGATCCATAATATTCCGTCCGAGCTCGTCATGGTTATTCCCCATGCCATTAGGGAAGCTTTTCGATTTCGATTGCCAAAGAATACCGACCGATGCCATAGCTGAGGCACATAAAAACACAATTTTCCCCTTGAATTCAAGTTTTTCATGGGTTTCCGTATCAATAACTTTGACCCCAGTGGCCATTTTGGTCGTTTCATCATAAACGATTTCATACACAATGGAGTTAGGGCGCAAGGTCATATTACCAGTGCGTTCGGCCGCCGGAAGTGTAGAGGAATTACTACTGAAATATCCCCCGAACGGGCACCCCCTCCAACAACGATTTCGATATTGGCAAGGGCTACGACCTTCAATCTGGGCGGCATTTTCAGTGATGTGTGCCACGCGACCAATGGTCAATAATCTCCCATCATCGAACTGTGCGGCCATGGATTCTTTCAAATCCAGTTCGGCACAATTCAAGTCCATCGGGGGGTGAAACTGGCCATCTGGCAATTGTGGTAGCCCTAATTTTTGCCCACTTACCCCAATATATGATTCAACTTTATCGTACCAGGGGGCAATATCGGAATATCGAACCGGCCAATCGACTGCAATACCTTCCTTCAGGTTGGCCTCGAAGTCGATATCGCTCCATCGATAACTTTGTCGCCCCCACGTTAATGAACGTCCACCGAGGTGGTATCCACGAATCCAATCGAATCGTTTCGTCTCCTGATATGGATGTTCCAAGTCATTGACGAAAAAGTGTTTTACATCCTCACGAGGGGCCCACCCCACCCTTAATTGCTTTTGGTATTTTTTCTTATCCTCCCGAGATAGCTCGCCCTTAAAGGTATAATCCCAAGGGTCATCGTGCATGGTGGGATAATCTTGAAGGTGGTTTACCATACGACCACGTTCCAAAACCAGGGTTTTTAGTCCGATTTCGCACAGTTCTTTGGCGGCCCAGCCACCGCTGATTCCTGTTCCTACGACAATCGCGTCATAGACCTTATTCGGATTAGCCATATACTGCTTTTTTAGTGCGGGAATCCCTATATTTATGGCAGCCCGCTGATAGGAAGTAGAATTGCTTCATCTGCTTAAATATAGCGGATATATCTGAGAACCATATACACTTAAAAGATGAAAACAATAAAAGGGCCAGCAGTCTTTTTAGCACAATTTGTGGATAGTGAACCTCCGTTCAACACTTTGGAAGGCCTATGTGAATGGGCTTCAGGCTTAGGGTACAAAGGCATACAGATTCCCACTTGGGAAAAATTCTTGATTGATTTGGACAAAGCTGCTGAATCACAGGATTACTGTGATGAGTTAAAGGGTAAGATCAATTCTTATGGCCTCGAAATCACGGAGCTTTCCACCCATCTTCAGGGGCAATTGGTTGCGGTTCATCCGGCCTATGATTTGATGTTCGACAATTTTGCTCCAGACGAGCTAAAGGGCAAGCCGAAAGAACGTACCGCTTGGGCCATCGATACGGTCAAAAAGGCGGCCACGGCCAGTCGCCGATTGGGTATTCAGGCACATGCTACTTTTTCAGGGGCTCTGATATGGCCATTTGCACACCCTTGGCCGCAACGGCCTGCCGGACTGGTAGAAATGGGTTTTCAGGAATTGGCGAATCGATGGATGCCCATTCTCAATCATTTTGATGAAGAAGGAGTAGATGTTTGCTATGAAATACATCCGGGAGAAGACCTGCACGATGGTGATACATTTGAACGGTTTTTGTCAGCGACCGGTAATCACAAACGGGTCAATATTTTGTATGACCCAAGCCATTTTATACTTCAGCAACTGGATTACATTACCTACATCGATCATTACCATGAGTTCATAAAATCATTTCACGTAAAAGACTCAGAATTTAACCCTACAGGCAAGAAAGGGGCCTTTGGGGGCTATAACGATTGGGGAGACCGTGCGGGGCGTTATCGATCTTTAGGCGATGGGCAGATTGACTTTAAGACCATTTTTTCAAAATTGACCCAATACGGATGTGATGTTTGGGCCGTTATGGAGTGGGAGTGCTGCATTAAAAGCCCGGAACAAGGTGCCCGAGAGGGAGCAAAATTCATTGCCGACCATATTATTGAGGCGACAGAAAAAACCTTTGACGATTTTGCTGGGGCAGAAACGGATAAAGAACAGTTAAAGCGAATATTAGGATTATGAAAATAATAAAGATAGCACTTGCCATACTATTGGTCGCGTCGTGTGCACAACAGAAAAAAGAGCAAAAGGCCGAGAAAACGGTTATGGAAGAACCTGTTGAAAAACAACAGAATGAATGGGAGGTATTGTTTGACGGCACATCATTCGACGACTGGCATTTTTACAACTCAGGAGGTGTGGAGGCCCCTTGGAAATTGGAGGATGGAGCCATGGTATTCTATCCGCCTGAGGAATATCCTGAAGGGATGAGCTACAATATTGTTACCGATAAGGAATACACAAATTTTGTGCTGTCGCTGGAATGGAAGGTTTCAGAAGGAGGTAATAGTGGTATTTTCTGGGGTGTTTTGGAGGATGAAAAATTTGGACAGCCGTATCAAACCGGGCCTGAGATTCAAGTGCTTGATGATGAACGTCACCCTGACGCTAAAAATGGGACTACCCATCAAGCCGGGGCACTTTACGATATGATTGCACCATCTGAAAAAGTAGTCAAACCTGCAGGGCAGTGGAATGCCGTAGAACTTACCGTTAACCATCAGACCAATGAAGGTGCCGTGGTGTTGAATGGCACCAAGGTTGTAGAGTTTCCTGTTCATGGCGAAGCATGGGACGCAATGGTCGTTGATTCTAAATTTTCGGATTGGGAAGGCTTTGGGGTATATCAAACCGGTAAAATCGGACTTCAAGACCATGGCGATATGGTAGCTTATCGAAATATTAAAATCAAAGAGCTCTAAATGAGATATTTCTGTGTATTCCCATTTTTGGTTTTAGCGGGTATGTCTGCCATCGGTCAGAATGTCAAACAGAAAGAGCCTACCACACCAGAAGAGACTGAAATATATGAACCCGTACCACCCAAAGTGGTGGTCAATGAAAATGACATTCCCAGTGATGCGATAGTGTTGTTTGATGGTAGTGGGTTTGATGAATGGGTAAATGTCGCCGATGGTAGCGAGGCACAATGGCACTTGAATGGTGATGGCAGTATGACCGTAAAAGATAAAACAGGTGATATTCAGACCAAACGAAATTTTGGAAGTGTTCAATTGCACGTGGAATGGAAATCTCCCGCCGATGTACAAAAAGACGGACAGAATAGGGGAAATAGCGGGGAGTATCTTCAAAATCGTTACGAAGTTCAAGTGCTCGACAATAATGACAATGACACCTATGTAAACGGTCAGGTAGCATCCATTTATAAGCAATCGGTTCCTCTTGCCATGGCTTCCAAACCTTCTGGAGAGTGGAACAGTTATGATATTATCTTTCATGCCCCAGTGTTTAATGAAGCTGGCGATAAAACGAAGTCGGCAACCATCACGGTTATCCACAATGGTGTCTTAGTACAGGACCATGTCGAAATCAAAGGGACTACAGAATATATTGGTTGGCCCAAAAATATTGCCCATGGTAGGGCACCATTAAAACTTCAAGACCATAGGGATAATAGCCGGGTAAGCTATCGCAATATTTGGGTGAGGGAAATAGATTGAAAGTGCATGATTAGAAAATACTGATTTTATTTTTTGTTCCCAGCTTAATTATTTCACAAGAGATAGTATCATTCAAAAAAATGGGAAACAAAACTAGATAGTTTGCTAGGTGTTTATTCCCAATACTGTAAGACCTGTAAGAAACCAAAAAAGAGAAAAAAGAAGAAGTGATTTTTTAACAAATGTCAGGTCATCTTTGGACAGATAATAAATTCTATAAATTTGCGAAAATCAGCTATCACTTATGATTCAATCCATGACGGGTTATGGGAAGCAAGTTTTGCAGCTTCCCAACAAGAAGATTACCGTTGAGTTGAAATCCCTCAACAGCAAGAATCTTGATATCAATGCCCGAATTCCACAGGCGTATCGTGAAAAAGAATTGCTTCTACGAAAACAAGTAGCGGAAGCTTTGGTTCGTGGAAAAGTTGATTTTGGGCTATATGTTGAAATTACAGGCGTAGAAACATCAGCTGAAGTGAACCACGGAGTTGTTAAGAAGTATATGGAGCAGTTAGCGGAAATTGCGAAGGGTGATGATCTTAAATTGCTTGAAATGGCCCTTCGTATGCCTGATACCATGAAGACGGATAAGGATGCTATCGACACTGCTGAATTAGACAAAATTTCGAAAACCTTATCAAAAACGTTGGAAGCGTTACAGCGCTTTCGCTTGGAAGAGGGTCAGGCATTGGAACAAGATTTCAAATATAGATTACAACAACTTCGTATATTATTACAACAAGTTATTGGCATTGACCCAGAACGTTTGAACTCGATTCGAGAACGACTTGACAAAGCCATTGCGGATTTAAAAACCGAAGTAGATGAAAACCGTTTTGAACAAGAGTTGATATATTATTTAGAGAAGTACGACATCACTGAAGAGAAAGTTCGCTTAGGTAATCATCTAGACTACTTTGAAACAAATCTAAATTCAAATGATTCCAACGGAAAAAAATTGGGGTTTATCTGTCAGGAGATTGGTCGTGAAATCAACACTATCGGTTCTAAATCAAACTACGCACCAATGCAAAAATTGGTGGTTCAAATGAAGGATGAGCTAGAGAAGATCAAAGAGCAATTATTGAACGTATTATGAGTAAGGGCGGCAAGTTGCTTATCTTTTCAGCACCATCAGGTAGCGGTAAGACCACAATTGTTCGATATCTTTTAGAGCAGCCTGAACTGAACCTTGCCTTTTCTGTTTCGGCCACTTCCAGGCCTAGAAGGGGAAATGAAAAACACGGTGAGCATTATTATTTTATGTCAATTTCCGAATTCAAGAACCATATTAAGAAAAATGATTTTTTGGAATGGGAAGAAGTATATCGAGACAATTTTTATGGTACTCTTAAAAGTGAGGTTGAACGGCTTTGGGCCAAAGGAAAGAACGTGATATTTGATATTGATGTGGCAGGAGGGCTGAGGATCAAAAAGAAACATCCCATCAAAACTTTAGCGGTCTTTGTAAAGCCGCCCAGCGTTGACGAATTAAAAATTCGATTGAAAAAGCGCAGTACAGAGAGTGACGATAAAATCAATATGCGTATTGCCAAAGCATCCGTTGAATTGGCAACCGCACCTCAATTCGATAAGATTATCAAGAACTATACTTTGGAAGATGCGCTTAAAGAGGCCCATCAAATGGTGGCAGATTTTGTTGGGGCTTCGCGGAATACCTCTGGTGAAGAATAATATGTACCGGCTCCTTACTTTTCAAAGAAGTTGGGTATTTGATTTATGAAGAATCATCAAAGAATGAGCAAAAATATTGGTCTTTATTTTGGAACTTTTAATCCCATTCACATTGGGCATTTGGTCATTGCCAACCATATGGCAGAGTTTTCTTCATTGGATGAGGTTTGGTTTGTAATTACCCCTAAAAGCCCGTTTAAGCGAAAGCAGACCTTGCTCGATAACCACCATAGATATCAAATGGTATTGGAAGCCATTCAAGACTATCCAAAATTGAAGTCGAGTACGATAGAGTTCAAGCTTTCACAACCCAATTACACCATAGACACTTTGGTTCATATTGAAGAAAAATATCCCGACAATACGTTTTGCTTGATTATGGGTGAGGACAATTTAAAGGGTTTCCATAAGTGGAAAAATTATGAAGCCATTTTGAGGAATCATGATATTTATGTGTATCCTAGAATTTCAAAGGGTGCAATAGCGCATCAATTCAAAGACCACCCAAAGATATTCCGGGTAGAAGCCCCCATCATGGAAATTTCCTCAACCTTTATCCGTATGGAGCATCAAAATGGTAAGAACATTCAACCATTACTTCCCGAAAAGGTCTGGACCTACATGGACGAGATGAATTTTTATCGATAGGCCAACCCATATTGGGCTGGCCATTCATTTTAATTAAGGGTTGCCTTCTTGCTCATCAATGAATTTAATATCCCTGGTATTTTTTTGAACAGCAACTGCCGCAAAAAGACTTAACGTAAAGGACATCCCATAGAAGCCTTTCTCACTTAAATCCATATCGGCATTCCATAGTCCAATAACCAATAATAGTATTGCAGCAATGGTCGTAAACCAACTTATGCCATAGTAGGCTTCGGTAACCGGAATCCCTTCCTGTCTATCCCTAACACTTTTTTGTACGGACACCACCGAGAATAGTCCAAAGAGCAATAAAGTAAAGTAGTATCCTTTTTCATTGAGCCACATATTGGCATTCCATAGGCCAACGCAATACGAAATCATACCAATAAACAACGCGGTCCATGATGCTGAAACAAATGCCGATGTAGGCCTTAGGTCGAACTTGATCTTTTTTTCAAGTGATTTCCCATCCTTTTTTAAAGATTGAATTTCCATAATTGAAAATTTAGAATTAACAAGTGCAAAGTTGGAGAGAAGATGTATTGGGTAAAAGACAAGATTTTATGATTTATTACGATATAAAAATAGTTTTATATAATTTAAAAAATTGAATTTCAATAAGTTATATTTATATAATATTACGATAAAATGAGTGAGGTAAAAGCTATTTTTCAGGTATTGACCCGTTCTGAAAAAAAGGAATTCCTAGCATATCTCAAAAAGAGAAATAGAAGGGGGTCAACCAAGAACATTGCATTTTTAAAGCTTTTGGAGGAAGGGACAACAAAAAATCTTGATGTTGAATTGTATGGTTTTCCCTCTAAGGCTGCCCTTTCGGTTTTGCAGAAGCGGGTTAAAGATACCCTGATAGACTTTTTGGCCAATAGGTCTTTTGGAAAGGAGTCCTCTGAAGAGATGGAAATCTTAAAATTACTTCTGGCTAGCCGAATCTTATTTGAACAAGGTGTGGTAAAAACGGCAATACGTACCCTTGAAAAGGCAGAAATTAGGGCCAGTTATATTGATGCACACGCAACGCTTAATGAAATTTTTCAAACCAAGATTCAATATGCCCATTTAACTCCCAAATGGCAACTTGGTTCTATTATAAGTCAGTTTGAAGAGAATCAAAAACTTTACCAAAGGGACATTCATTTAAATATGGCCTATGCCACCATAAAAAATGAGATAAAATATTCCGCGAGAGGGTCAATCAATGAAATTGTCATCAGGGTTTTTCATGAGTTCTCCCTTGAAATCAGCAGTGATTTAACCTATAAATCGCTGTATCAACTCATGGTTATAACAGCGTCCACAGCAAAACTTCAAAACGATTATTACACCGTTTCTGAGTACATAGCGGATATATTTAATGCCATGAAGGCTAAAGGCCCAGTTCCCCAAAAGTACCTCTATTATTACAGGAATATGTTGTATTTAATGGCGGTTACGGAATTCAGAAATAAACGGTTTTTGGGTTCAAGAAAGATGTTGAAGGATCTCAAGGAAACCTCCAAGCAAGGACAAAAGAAGTTCTCGGAGGTTTTTATCGAAAAGGTCGCGGTATTATCTGCCCTGGTTGAACTATATACTGGAAATATGAACAAGGTTGAGAAAATTTTAGCTCAAATAAAGCGACATTCCTTAAATAAAGATTTAGTGCTTTTAATGTGTTTGTTCCAACAAAGCCGATTTTCAGATGCCTATGGTATTTTAAAAGGTTTAACAAGGTCAGATGATTGGTATTCCAAAAAGATGGGGTGGACTTGGGTGCTCAAAAAGAACATTATTGAATTGTTGTTGCTCATAGAATTGGATAAACTGGAGTTGGTCATGAATAGGTTTGAAAATTTTAAAAGGAAGTTTGCTAAAAAACTCCAAGAGGAAGGTGAAGACAGGGTCGTGACCTTTGTATCCTTGGTAGAAAAATTTTATGAAAACCCAAACCTTGTTAAAACCAAAGAATTTGAGCAATATGTTCAACGTTCTTTTGAGTTTGTAGGGAGGGAGCAGGAAGATATTTTTGTAATGAGCTTTTTTGCATGGTTAAGGTCAAAAATGCAAAATAAGGACTTGTACACCGTTACCTTGGAAATCGTTACTGTTTAAAAGAACTGTTTTATTCCAAACGAGAGTAGGCTTTACTGTGCCCTAGATTTTAGATTTGACATATTCGATGTGGTATTCAATGGAGCCTTGGTATTGGGCAGCCTTATCTTGAAAGTTGTGCCTTTACCTTTGCCATCTGAAAAAGCTGAGATATTGCCTCCGTGTGAATCTATGATTTTCTTTACCATATATAATCCCAAGCCAGTACCTTCAACAGTGCCATCAAAACGCTCGAACGGTGTAAATAGTTTGTCTAAATCGTCAGCAGTCATACCTGAACCATTGTCAATGATTCTAAAGTCGACCATATCATCATTTATATTCGCTTGAATCTTGATAACGGGCATTTTTTGATTGCCCATATATTTTATAGCATTATCCAAGAGGTTCTCAAATACTTGAATGATTCGGTTTCTATCACCATATATATTGGGTAAATGCTTATCTACGATGAGATTGGCCCCTTTTTCTTTTAAACGACCGATAACCAAATTACCGGCTAAGTCCAGAATTTCCTTTGTATCCAGTACTTCTAGGTTATTTTCAATCTTTCCGAGTTTCGCAATTTTTGTAATGTCCGAAATAAGATTGTTCATGGTATCACAAGTTTCGTCGATATAGGTAACATACTCCTTCATACCTTCATTCTGCTCCATATCAACCTCCATTGGAATGAGGCTGGCAATACCTTTAATACTATTCAAAGGACTTTTTAAATCGTGCGAAACTGCAAATGCAAATCGCTGTATTTCTTCATTTTTAGTGGATAGTTCGTCCGCGACCTCTATTAATTTTTCTTGCTTTTGTTTGAGTTCTATGGTTCTTTCGTCAATGTCCTTTTCAAGACGAAGTTGATAACGTTCCATTTTCTTAACACGTAACTTATGTGCAACCAAGACCATAATCAATAGTATTGAGATTATGACCATTCGGAACCACCATGTCATCCAATATGGAGGCTTGACCTCAATGTGAAGTTTTGTTTCCTCTTGATTCCAAATACCATCTGAGTTCGTAGACTTAATACGCAACAGGTAATTTCCTGGACTTAAGTTGGTATAGGTCGCGCTTTGATTTTGCCCAACATAGTTCCAATCGTTTTCAAAACCCTCGAGAAAATAAGCATAGTTTACCCTTTCAGGATGTCTATAGGTCAGACTTTGGAATTCAAAATTCAGAACATCATAGCTGTAGTCCAGTGAAATAGAATCAACCTGACTAATATCGCGTTCCAATACGTTGAACCCATCATTTGGGCGTACGGGTTTGTTGAAAATCTTCAGTTCTGAAATATAGAGTTTTGGACGATTGATTCGTTTCGAAACCTCTTTTGGCTTGAAAATATTGAAACCATTACTACCACCAAACAGTAGCTCACCTGAAGAGGTAAGGTACGATGCTGCGGCATTGAATTCATTGCTCTGTAAGCCATCATCCATGGTGTAATTGATAAGATCTTTATTTTCAGGGTTATAGCGTATAACTCCTTTTCCCGTTCCAAGCCATAAAAATCCTTCTCTATCCTGCACAATTCCTCTTATGGCATCATCTAGCAGCCCATCCATCTTGGTTAAAGTTGAAAAACAATCAGAATCGGGAAGGAATTTGTTCCGCACCGCTTGGGTTCCAATCAAAATAATTCCATAATTGACCAGGACCAAGGAATTCATAAAGTCGTT
>JBHJJC010000001.1:0-10637 GCA_050042945.1 Croceivirga sp. | reverse complement strand
TGACTCATCTCAGTTTTTATGAGTACCCCAGTTCTCCTTATAGGAATAATTAATAACTTCCCTAACTGCTTCCCCAGGCGTTGAAAATATGGCGTAACTACCTGCCTTCAATGCTTTATCTCCAATCTGAACGTCATCACTAAAAGAAATAATAGTATTCTTGTTAGCCCCGGTTCTCCATAATTTATCGTAAGGTACCAAGTCCCCAAAAACCGTTCTCTCGCGCATGGAGGGTCTGGAATATTCCACTTTAACTTCCGTTAATCCAACCATTTGTTCCATCATTGAGATGGGACTGGGTTGTGGTGTCTGCATTTGGGCATGAACACCAAGTACCAACGATATAAATAATAATGATAATCCAATTTTTTTCATCTTATGTTTTTTTGTTATTGCTAGTATAGCAAAACTACCTAATTCGGTATGTGCCTTTTGTTAAGGAATACTTAAATGAATTCTTTGTGTTAATCCCTGAAAAAGGGAGAAGAAATAACCGAATCACCAAAAAAGAAGGCTAAATAATATAACCCCTGATGGAGTGCTGAAATATCAATTGGATTTTCTGTAATACGCTCTAAAGGGGTATATTGAATCAATCTCCCTTGCATATCGAAGATACCCCTACCAAAAATAGGACGCTCTGTGGTTAGCGCATAGAACAACTGGTTACTTCCCGATGATTTATATGCGACTACACCCTCAACTATCTCAGGTATTTCGACAGGATTAGGACTAGGACCCTCTCCATCACTACCATCTAATGTAAATGAGAACAGTCTGGATGGGGAATTCACAAGAGGGGTTGTAAATTCTTCAGATGTTACATAAAAGAGACTATCTTGAACGGTAATCGCCTCAACCTGTGCAAGACCTATGGGTAGGTTTGCCTTTATTCGCTCCGAACCGAATATAGAGGTCGCTGAAACCGCAGGTATGCTAACAAAAAAAGGAGCCAACAACGACGAATAGCCTACGAGGTAAAGAATATTACGGGTATCATCAAATGTAGCTCCAGTGACCAAACCATTTACTTGATACGCATCGATACGTTCGGCTATAAAACTACCGGGACGTTTTGGGATTCTGTAGGCCACAACACCCTGACTTTGCCATTGTTTTGTCAAAACAATAATATGATCATTGGCAATGAAAAGGGCTTCGGCATCATAATCGCTATTACCCAACGAAGTGAAATCAATCTGGTCTTCGTATTGGAAGGAGATGCGTTCAGCGCTCACGTCGTCATTATTGTTATAATCCATTTTTGAGATACGCAAAATGGCTAAATCTTGACGATCTCCATTATTATTTCCGATATCACCGATGTAAATAAAATTCTCGTCTTGGGTCAGATCTTCCCAATCAATATTTTCGGCATTGGTTATACGCACCGTTCGGGCAATATCCAAGGTTACGGGATCCAATTCATATAACGCTGGAGCATTTCCTGAATCATTATGGGTAATCAATTTATCATTGTAAAAAAGTAATCCAGAGGTCTCTTTGATACCCCGGGGTAACGTACCAATAGTTTGAATATCACTTTGTGCGCATAAAGACCACGATAGTAAAAAGAAGAATGTGCCTTTAAAAATCGGTTTCATCAGGTAAAAGTACATTTTCAAATGGGCATTCCTTCTTTTATGGGGTAAACCCCGTCGAATACCGATAAAACTATTTTGACTGTGATATCGTAAACTCCATAAGGTTTTATATTGTTTAACTTTTTTTATTTTACTTTAAACATTTTTACAGGTATTTTTACTAAAAATTTTGATGAGACTCTATCAATTGCATGCTAAACAAGCCTTGCCCATAAGCAAAAATGAGGCTTGGAATTTCTTATCAAATCCGAGAAACTTAAAGGTGATTACCCCAGAACATATGGGTTTTAAAATTATATCAGGCGCTGACCGTCCTATGTTTCAAGGCCAGATTATACAATACATTGTTAAACCTTTTCCTTTGGTTTCGACCAAGTGGGTGACGGAAATTACCCATGTTAAAGAAGGAGAATATTTCGTTGACGAACAACGATTTGGCCCCTACGCGCTCTGGCATCATAAACACTTTATCAAAGAGATTGAAGGTGGCGTGGAAATGGAAGACCTTATCGATTATAAAATTCCATTGGGCTTTTTAGGACAGTTGGTTCATCCTTTCATCGTAAAAAAACAACTCAATAAAATCTTTCAGCACCGAGAAACAAAACTTGAAGAAATGTTCGGCCGATTGGAAGGTTATCAAAATTCACTGCACTTAAATTAAAATCATGCAAAAGAATATTTTACTTATTGGTGGGTCACATGGTATTGGTTTTGAAATGGCCAAGGCCTTACATAGCAATTGCACGGTTTACGTGGCTTCACGCACCAAAGACCATTTATACAATCTAGATGTGAACCATATTCCCTTCGATGCAACCTTAGATGAACTCGATGCATCACAACTGCCTGATACTATTCATGGGTTTGCTTATTGTCCAGGTAGCATCAATCTAAAACCACTTAAAATGTTGTCTTTAGATGTTTTTAGGGAAGAAATGGAACTTAACTTTTTCTCTTTGGTCAAGGTGGTAAAATCTATTTTGCCTCGAATGGCCGAAGGAGCAAGTATGGTACTTTTTAGCACTGTAGCGGTCCATACAGGTATGCCTTTTCACACCAGTATTGCTGCGGCCAAAGGGGCGATAGAAGGCTTCGCCAAGTCAATGGCAGCAGAATATGCCCCAAAACTGAGAGTGAACTGTATTGCACCTTCATTGGTCGATACCCCCCTGGCAGGGCGCTTATTGAGTAACGATAAGAAAAGGGAGATGATGTCGCAACGGCATCCTTTAAAGCGGGTTGGGCAAGCAGAAGATATTGCCAACCTAGCAGTATTCTTACTGAGTGATAAGAGTACTTGGGTCACTGGGCAGATTTTAGGAGTTGATGGTGGAATGTCTACATTGAACGTATCGTAAATGAGGGATACCATTTCTGTTTTTTGGTTTCGTCGAGATTTACGCCTTCATGATAATGTTGGGCTTTATCAAGCAATACAAAGTGGTCAACCCGTTTTGCCCATATTTATTTTTGACCAAGAAATACTGGATAAGCTACCCAAAAATGATGCAAGGGTAACTTTTTTACATGAACAACTACAACAAATGCGTCAAGAGCTTGAAAACAAATCGGGTAGCTCATTGGCCATTTATCATGGAACGCCAAAACAGGTTTTTCAAAACCTTATCGATACCTACGACATTGTACAGGTTTTTACGAATCATGATTATGAACCATATGCCATAAAACGTGATACCGACATTAAAGAGTTATTGGAAGCGAATGATATAGGCTTCAAAACATTTAAAGACCAAGTTATTTTTGAACAAAACGAAGTGGTCAAGGATGATGGTAATCCCTACGTGGTTTACACACCTTACAAAAGGCGCTGGAGAGAAAATTTCAATCCCTCGACTGATTTAGTGGATTACAAAATTGGCTTTGATCATTTTATTCAGAAAAAAAATCTACCCAATTTATCCTTAAATGAAATTGGTTTTCAACAAGCTCCTATTTCAGTACCAAAGTTCACCGTAACCAAAGAACTGATTCTTAACTATGAAGCGACGCGAAATTTTCCGGGTAAAAAGAATGGAACTTCGCGTTTGGGACCTCATTTGCGTTTCGGAACGGTGTCCATCAGAAAGATGGTCCAAAAGGCCATTCAAGAAGACAACGAAGTATTCTGGAGTGAGTTGATTTGGCGTGAGTTCTTTATGCAAATTCTGTGGCATTTTCCCCATACCATAAATAAGGCCTTCAAGCCCAAATATGATAGAATTCAGTGGCGCAATGATGAAGGTGATTTTGAAAGCTGGAAAAAAGGGGAGACCGGTTATGCCCTTGTCGATGCAGGAATGCGCGAACTGAACCAAACTGGATACATGCATAATCGGGTAAGAATGTTGGTGGCGAGTTTTTTATGTAAACATCTTTTAATTGACTGGCGCTGGGGCGAAGCCTACTTTGCTGAGAAATTATTGGACTTTGAATTATCGAGCAACGTGGGTAATTGGCAATGGGCAGCCGGAAGTGGTGTGGATGCAGCTCCCTATTTTAGAATTTTCAATCCCATGACCCAAATTGAAAAGTTCGATAAACAAAAGAGTTATATCAACCGATGGGTGCCCGACCTTCAAGAACTATCCTACCCTACACCTATAGTAGATCACAAATTTGCGCGTGAACGTTGTCTAAAAGTTTATAAAGAAGCCGTGGGGTAATGATAGTCGTTTGGTTTAAACGAGATTTACGCCTTCAAGACCATGAGCCCCTAATCAGTGCAATGAAAACGGGGCAACCCATCTTACTATGCTACAGTTTTGAGCCTTTGTGGACGAGCGACAGGCACTACAGTGAACTGCACCTCAATTTCATTAAACAGAGCCTTTTAGACCTTAACCAACAGTTGAAGGTCTTAGACACAGAAATACTTGTCGTATCAGAAGACTTTCCATTGGCTCTGGATAAAATACATCAAATCAAACCCATTTCACGACTTTTTTCCCATCAGGAAACAGGTATGAAAATTACCTATGACCGCGACAAAGCGGTCAATAAATGGTGTAAGGACAATGATATAGAATGGAAGGAATTTGTTCAAAATGGTGTTTTTAGAGGAATCAAAAACCGGAAGGAGTGGAAGGATCATTGGATGGATTTTATGAATCGACCTCTGGCCACACCTAATTTAAAAAAAGGGGATTTTATGGACAGAGAGGAAATCACTAAACTTTGCGGGGTATTTGACCAGGTAAAGCTGGAAACACCAAACAATCCAAAAGTTCAAGGAGGTGGACCTATAACTGCACATAAATATCTAGCCTCTTTTTTTAAGGAACGTATTGCGGCATACAACTCCCAATATAGTAAACCGCTGACCTCACGTCTTCATAGTAGTCGTTTATCACCATACCTGGCATGGGGCAATCTATCAACACGACAGGTCGTGCAATATGCCATCCATCAAGATAAAAAGGTAAACAAGCGTAATTTGAATGCCTTTTTGTCTAGAATGCGATGGCAAGCGCACTTTGTCCAAAAGTTTGAAATGGAAGGAGCGATGGAATTCCATAGTATCAACAAGGGGTATCATATTTTAAAGAAAGAAGTAAACAAAGAGCTTCAAGAAGCCTGGAAAAAAGGCCAAACCGGGGTGCCTATGGTAGATGCGGCCATGCGATGTCTCATGAGCACAGGATTTATAAACTTCCGCCTTCGCGCACTTTTGGCCTCTTTCTTTACCCATTTGCTATGGCAACCTTGGCAAGATTGTACTGAACATCTTGCCCAACATTTCTTGGATTTTGAACCTGGCATTCATTTTCCACAACTGAATATGCAATCGGGTGAAACAGGTATCAATACCATTCGAATTTACAATCCTGTTAAAAATGGAAAAGAACACGATCCCAAAGGAACTTTTATTAAAAAATGGGTGCCTGAGTTGATGGAATTACCCGAAGCCTATGTACACGAACCTTGGAAGATTCCTAAAATGGAACAGATTTTCCTGGGCTTTGAACTAGGCAAGCATTACCCTTGGCCCATAGTTGATATTGATAAAATGAGAACATATGCCAGTGATGTGCTGTATGCCATAAAGAAAAATTGGCGAACCAAAGTTGAAGGAAACCGAATTATCGAAAAACACACCCTACCAGGAAGACCTGTTTGGGACAATCAGGTGTAGTATTATGATAAATTTGGAGGAACAGACTTTGCTCAAGGTTTATGTATCTTTAAAAGACCATTGCTGACCACAAAAGAAACACCAAAATGAAAAAACTACTTTTTTTAATTCTCTTTTTACCACTTGCAATCTCATCTCAAAAGTTCGGGAAAAGTAAACGAGCCGTTATAGATGCCGTGGAGTATCATAAGAACAATCTCATCAAAATCAGTGATTCTATTTGGGGATTCGCTGAAATTGCTTTTCAAGAGTCAAAATCATTTGAAGTGTTGGCCAATTATGCCGAAAAAAATGGGATGAAGGTAACCAGAGGGGTTGCTGAAATTCCAACGGCATTTACCGCCACCTACGGCTCTGGTAAGCCCGTAATCAGTATTTTAGGGGAATTTGATGCGTTACCCGGCCTTTCGCAAAATATTCAACCTACCAAAAATCCAATGACTCAAGGAGCACCAGGTCATGGATGCGGTCATAATCTTTTTGGTGCCGCAAGCTTAGGTGCGGCCATTGCCCTCAAAGAACAAATAGAAAAAGGAAATTTATCAGGTACCATAAAATTCTTGGGTACCCCTGCCGAAGAAAAATATTTTGCCAAGGTTTGGATGGTGAAAGCGGGTCTTTGGGATGATGTAGATGTCAACCTAAGTTGGCATCCTGGTGCATTCACCGCGGCAGATGTTCAAAGCAGTTTGTCCTTAATTGATTTCGTTGTGGAATTTTATGGACAAGCTGCCCATGCTTCACTGGATCCCTGGAACGGTAGAAGTGCCTCAGATGCCCTAGAGCTATATACCACGGGAATCAACTATTATCGAGAACATATACGACCTACCTCTAGAATTCATTACCATATTCAAGATGGTGGGCAGGTAGTTAATGTGGTCGCCGATTATTCAAAAATTTGGGTGCGTGTGCGAGATCCCAAAAGAGACGTGATGTTCCCTACTTACGAACAGGTAAAGAAAATAGCGGAGGGCGCTGCCATTATGGCCAATGTCGACTATAAAATTACCCTGGTATCCGGTATCTACGAAATGTTGGTCAATAGAAAAGGAGGAGAAATCATGCAAAGAAATTTAGAGCTTTTAGGACCAATATCGTACAGTGAAGAAGAAACTACTTTCGGAATGGGTATACAGCAAGCCATTGGAAAACCGCAAGTTGGGATGGATAGTAAAATTAATCCACTACGTGAGACCGAACTATTACCGGGCGGTGCCTCAACCGACGTGGCCGATGTAAGCTGGAATGTTCCGAACATTAACTTGAGCGTGACAACGGCACCGCGAGATACCCCTTGGCATTCATGGGCAGTTGTTGCGTGCGGGGGTATGAGTATTGGCCATAAAGGTATGGTCTATGCATCAAAAGCCCTGGCAATGACCATGGTCGATCTTTTTGAAAATCCGAAATTGGTGGAAAAGGTAAAAGAGGAATTCGTGCAACGAAAAGGTGATACCAAATATGAACCTATGATTGACGGCCCGCCGCCCATTAACGCTGACTTTGCCGTACGTGCTTGCATCAATTGCAGTAATTGAATTGATATAAAGTACCCTACTCGTTCACGCTAAAATGTAGTATTGGTCTTTTACATTGACAAGAGAACCAACCAAGACATTTTTTGACAAATATTTGAAACGACCAAAGTATTTTGCTAAAAATCCAACAATAAATTTTTAAAGAAATATGAAATTGACCTTAAAACTGGCTGCATTTTACAATTTGCTCTGGGGAGCATGGGTGGTGGTGTTTCCCAATCACTTTTTCACTTTGGTGGGAATGGAACCTTTAAACCACCCGATGGTGTGGCAGGGTATGGGCATGGTCATAGGAGTATATGGCCTTGGATATTGGTGGGCGTCTTACGCCCCTTTAAAACACTGGCCAATCGTAGCCGTGGGTTTTCTGGGAAAAATCTTCGGCCCTATTGGCTTTTTCTTGAATTACATCAAAGGCGATGTTCCGATTGAGTTCATTTATACATTGATTACGAATGATTTTATTTGGTGGATTCCATTTTTCCTTATCCTTCAAAAGGTTCACAGTGAAATGCAATGGAAATTGTAATACATGCTTTCCTTCAAATTGATTAAGGCTATTTTCTTGGTAATCTTGATACTTTTCATGTTTGTTGCAGGTATCAATCACTTTTTTAATCCTCAGTTTTACTTTCCACTAATTCCTGATTATTTACCCTATCCTAAGACGATAAACCTTGTATCGGGAATACTTGAGGTCGTTTTTGCATTGTTATTGATTTCTAGAAACACTAGGAAATTTGCCGGTTATGGCATTATAGTACTTCTTATCTTGTTTATACCCTCACACGTATATTTTATCAAAATAGGGGCATGTGTACCCGGTGGACTTTGTACACCATTATGGGTCGCATGGTTACGATTGCTTATCATTCATCCGCTACTACTCCTTTGGACTTGGTCTATTAGCGACTAGCGACATTACGCCAAGTTTTGTTTAACATTTTGGCTTCTGGCCTAATGTCTTTGGACAACAAGAAAAATCTATTTTATCAATAAAAACAAGGGGTTTGATTGATATAGATTTTAAGTGAAATCTTATTGTTCAATTTTATAGCTAAACAAAATTGATTTATATTTAGCCAAAATTTTAGAATTATTTTTATGCATTCGCTTGTTTATCGGTCGGTGGCGAATGAATACTTCACCGTACCGCAGATTTATGGCATGCTTAGTAAAGCAAAGGATTATAACATTGAACATGGCATTACAGGGTGTCTTCTGTATCACAACAATCATTTTCTTCAGCTTTTGGAGGGTGAAGAAAATGAAGTATTGAGCCTATTCCATAAAATATCGTCAGACAATCGTCATACAGCGATAAAAATGCTGGAAAACAACCGAACCAAAAATCGCGTTTTTGATGAATGGAGCATGGCATTTCACGATTATGGCCAAAATGGACTTTCGGCCAATCTTAAATTAGGACAGATTGATACTTTCCTCAAAGACGCTGATGCATTTAACAAAAACAGTCGCTCAGTTTTGAGGTTTTTTGGCTCCGTAAAAGACGTACTCTTTTCAAATTGAGCAATGAATTCAATTGCGCTTCTATTCGATACAGGTTGTTTTGTATTGATTTGGCTGGTCCAACTGGTTATCTACCCTAGTTTTAGTTTTTATGAGACAGCCAATCTCAAAATATGGCATACAAAATATACGATGGCCATTACCATAGTGGTACTTCCATTAATGTCAGGGCAATTGATCACCAACGCAATAGACGTCTTTGCTTTGAATCATCTCAGTATCGTCAAATTTATATTGGTTCTATTGACATGGCTCACCACTTTTATCATTTTCGTCCCCTTGCACAACAAAATAAATCGAAGCGTAAAGCCCAGTGCAATTGCCCAACAACTGGTAAACAAGAATTGGATACGGACTACTTTATGGACCGTCATCTTGGCTCTTTCCTTGGTCCAATCCTTTTAAACTCTTACAATATCTGCTCCTATGGCGCGTAAACGCTCGTCTATATTTTCGTACCCTCGATCAATCTGCTCAATATTATGAATCGTAGATGATCCTTTGGCAGATAGTGCGGCAATCAAAAGCGATACCCCCGCCCTAATATCAGGTGAGGGCATTGTGGTCGATTTAAGTGTAGATTTAAAATCGTGACCTATCACGGTGGCCCTATGGGGATCACACAGTATGATTTTTGCACCCATATCCAACAGTTTATCCACGAAAAACAGTCGGCTTTCAAACATTTTCTGATGAATGACCACTTCACCTCTAGCCTGAGTAGCCACCACCAATATAATACTGAGTAAATCAGGGGTTAATCCGGGCCAAGGGGCGTCGGCAATGGTCATAATTGAACCATCTATAAAGTTTTGTATTTCATAGCCTTCTTCATGTCTTGGAATATAAATATCATCATTGACACGTTCGATTTGAATACCCAAGCGTCTGAACGCAGAAGGAATTTGCCCTAAATTCTCCCAACTTACATTTTTTATCGTCAATTCACTTCGGGTCATGGCGGCCAGTCCAATCCAACTACCAATCTCAATCATATCGGGCAGCATGTTATGCTCTGTACCCCTTAGTGATTCAACCCCTTTAATGGTCAGCAGATTTGAGCCTATACCCGTAATATCAGCGCCCATTCTAACCAACATTTTGCACAACTGTTGTATGTAGGGTTCGCAAGCAGCGTTATAAATGGTCGTAGTACCTTCTGCCAATACCGCGGCCATTATAATATTAGCGGTTCCAGTAACAGAAGCTTCGTCGAGCAACATGTAGGTGCCCTTTAATTTCTTCGCTTCGACACCATAAAAATATTCCTCTCGATTATAGCGAAACGTAGCGCCCAACTTGATAAAACCCTCAAAGTGGGTGTCAAGTCGTCTTCTACCGATTTTGTCTCCACCTGGTTTCGGAATATATCCCTTTCCAAAACGCCCCAAAAGCGGTCCAACCAACATGATAGATCCCCTCAATCCCCTACCGTCTTGCTTAAACTGTTTCGATTGCAAGTATTCTAAATTCACATCATCGGCTTTAAAGGTGTATGACCCTCTACCTCTTTTTTGAATTTTTACCCCCAAATCTTCTAAAAGACTGATTAGTTTATTGACATCTACGATATCAGGTATATTGTGAATGGTAACTTTCTCAGGAGTCAGCAATACCGCACAAAGACTTTGTACTGCCTCATTCTATGCGCCTTGAGGGGTAATCTCACCTTTTAATTGCTTCCCCCCCTCTATTCTAAATGTGCCCATTTAATGAACTCGTTTAAACTTATGAACAGCAGTAAAAAGGTTAATACCTTTTTTTATTTCGATGGTTTTTTTGATTTTTCTTACCGTTGGAACGATTGGACTTGTAGTTTTTGTTTTT